>JAKAJS010000025.1 GCA_021813685.1 Deltaproteobacteria bacterium
CTCTGGTAGAGGATCCCGAACCGCTTCATGATGTTTTTGCGCTCCACGGGGCCCGAGTCCCAGAAATTTTCGCCGCTATAGAGCACACTTCCCGCGGCGGGCACCTGCAAACCGACCAGGTTTCTCAGAAGCGTGCTCTTGCCGCACCCGCTCCCCCCCATGATAATGAAAATATCCCCGCGGTTTACGGTGAAGGTGAGATGACGCTGAATCACGAAGCTTCCGTAGGCCATCGTGAGGTCTCGCACCTCGATGCAACTCTTTTTCGGGGAAATCAGTTCCATTATGGGCGCCTCAGATGCCTATCTGGTTGAAGACCACAGTCAGTATGGCGTCGGAGACGATAATGGCAATGATCGCCGTCACCACCGAGGAAGTCGCCGCCTCGCCAACCGCCGAGGCGCTTCTTTTGCACTGCATCCCGCGAAGACAGCCCGCAACGGCTACCATGACGCCGAAAACAACCGCCTTGATCAGCCCGGGAGCAAATTGCATGAGGTTCAGGGCCGCTTTGGTCTCCAGAAAATAATGTACGGGAGAAATATCAAGCATGCCGATGCCCACGAGCCCCCCGCCCAGGATGCCCATGAGATTGGAATAGAGGCACAGGAGCGGAAGCATCAGCACCAGAGCCAGCATCCGGGGCATGACGAGAAAGTCCATGGGTGAGATGCCGAGCGTTTTCAGCGCGTCGATTTCCTCGTTTACCTCCATGGTTCCGAGTTGCGCGGCGAAGGCCGCGCCCGTGCGCCCCGCCATGACGATCGCGGTCATCATCGCGCCCATCTCCCGTGCCATGGCAATTCCCACCAGGTCCGCCACATAGATCTGCGCGCCGAAGAGTTTGAGCTGAATGGCCCCCACGAAGGCGAGAATCAGCCCCACCAAAAGGCTGATAAGAGAGACGATCGGGAGGGCCTGCGCGCCGCATTCCTGTATCAGCACCCACAGGTCCGAACGTCGGAACCTCGCCTTTCCCCGCAGCAATCTCCAGAACGAAACGGTCGCCTCTCCGATGAAGGCAAGCATTTCTCCGATCGATTCGGTCACCTCCAGGGTGGCTTCGCCCACGCGGGATAAAAACGGCGCCTTGCGCTGCTCTCTTCGCGCGTCTTCCTTCTCCGGAACGGCCGCAGCCAGTTCGAGCAGCCTCGCCACCCCTCCGGGAAGTCCCTGCCGGACGACCTCGATGGACTTTTGCGCGCAATAGGAGGTAAGCTTCGACAAAAAGGCCGGAAGACTGCTGTCCCAGGCGCCGAGTTCGCCGGCGTCGAATACAATGCGCGCGGGAGCCGGCTGAGCCCCCAGCCGCCCTTCGACTTCTTCCATCAGCGGCAGCCCGTTTGCAATACTCCAGTCGCCTCCGATGCGGACCACAACCGTATTCTCTGCTGCCCGGTCGAAACTGATATTCATTAGCACTCTACCCCCGCAAAACGACAAAAAGCGGATACTTCTATATCCATTGCCTCCCGCACCGCAAGAATAAACTTGCAGCGGCGAATCGTCATGCCCGCGCCACGGAGTTTTCCGGCCCCGCGCCCTTGAAACGGCACTGCGGCGCAACTATCTTAACCGGGTTTGATTCACTTGGTAATACATCTTACAGCCGAATTGAAAAAAAGGAGAATTATGCCGGAGCGACCGAATGCGGTAACCATGCGGGGAAACCCGCTCACACTGGTTGGAGACGAGGTCAAAGTCGGCGATAAGGCCCCCGATTTTACACTCCTCGATACCGGCCTTGCGCCGGTGGCTCTTTCTGCCTATGCGGGCAAGGCAGTCGCCATTATTTCCGTGCCTTCCCTGGATACACCGGTCTGCGACCTGGAAACCCGCAGATTCAACCAGGAAGCCGCCGGCCTGGGCGAGCGGGTCGCGGTGCTGGCAGTCAGCATGGATCTTCCGTTTGCCCAAAAAAGATGGTGCGGCGCTGCGGGAGTAACCAACGTAACAACACTTTCCGATCACCGGGAAGCCTCCTTCGGCAAGGCCTACGGGCTTTTGATAAAAGAACTGCGCCTGCTTGCCCGGGCCGTGGTCGTGATCGATCCCGGCGGCAAGATCCGCTACTTCGAGCTGGTAAAGGAAATAGCCGAAGAGCCCAACTACGATGCTGCGTTGAAGGCGGTAAACGACTGTTTGGCGGGGTAAGACCGAACTTCCAGTATTTCCCCCCTTTGGTAAAGGGGGGGAGGGGGGGATTTGATTCTCCGATCGTCTATAAGCTCCTAAAATCCCCCTCGATCCCCCTTTGGAAAAGGGGGAGGAAAAACCAGGCTCCCGGGTTTTCAACGTTCGGGGGGGATGATGAAAAACACCATCTCTAAAGATGTTGCCCTTTCTTTGCCCGAAACAACACCCCTTTGGTTACCGGTGAACTGTTGAATCCGGTTTCGGCGTACAGTTGCGCGTCTACGAATCCAGCCTCACGAATCATAGCCAGGAAATCCTTTCCCGGTATGGCCCCTCCCCGTCACCCGGCCCAACTTCGAATCCTGGCCGCGATATCGCCGGGCGGATCGGCAGTCAGCACCTGGTCGGCTATCATAATGCGCCCGTTGGGCTTTAGCACTCTGTATACTTCCCGGAGCGCTCTCCTCTTATCGATCACAAGGTTGAAAGCGCCGTTTGAGATAACCGCATCGAAGTGTGCTTCCGGAAACTGCAGGTCTTCGGCGGAACCCTCCCGGAAGCTGACGTTTTCCAAAGAGGTTTTCTTCAGGTTTTCTTTCGCCCGCGCCACCATTGCCGAAGTCAGGTCTATGCCCACCGCTTTGCCCTCAGGCCCGACCATAACGGCCGCTACGACCGTATCCACTCCGGCTCCACAACCGATGTCCAGAACAAACCCACCTTTGTTGACCGGTCCCAGGCTGAATGGATTTCCCACGCCGCAATAGGAGGCCAGGATCTCTTGAGGCAGTGTTTTCAGTATCCCCGCATCATAACCCTGCCCCTCGAGCCCGGCCTCCCCGGTGGGATATCCGAACATTCCTTCGGGGCTTATTGCAGCCTTTCCGTACCTCTCGCCGATACTTGATTCAATCTGCCTTCTGTCTTCGCAAGTGAATGCCTTTTCCATTTTCTTCCCTCCTGAAACGCGGATGCTTTCAAAAACAGAGCACCTTGTCGCAGGTTGATACAATTTCATAAAGGATTTGCTGGTTGCCTATGTCACCGTACTCGGCTTCTCCCAGTCCCCGGGAGCGCATGCAGGACCCTCAGCAATAGAGTACGCCTTCACTCAACGTGAAAGTCTTAAGGAGCTCTTCGAGCTTATACTGGGGAGAATCCACCTCATGATATGCCACTGCGCCGCCGTGGAGAAAAAGCTTTACATCGTCCATCTTTTCCAGGCAAAGATTGGCGAAGCGAAACGCGTTCCACAGAATTTCGGGATCTGTGGTAGAACAAATGAGTCCTATGTTCATTGTTTTGGCCTCCCATGAAATAAACATTTGATCTCTCTACAATTTTCCCTCACGCCCAAGCTTGGAGAGAAGAAAAGTCGCTCCCCGTTGCGAAAGCCCCAGCTTTCCCGCCAGCTCCTCCGAACTTAAAGAGCCGTGCTTGCGCACAAGCGAGATGATCTCCTCTTCCAGCTCCTCGAACCAGTCTTCGAAAAGCACCAGAAGTTCCGGATCGGTGATCGCCAGGAGCTGCCTGGACTGAGCGACCTTATCCACCAATCTCTGGCACATTTGAGTCGGGTCGACACCTTCGCCCATGCACTCGGCCAGTCAGAGATGCACAAGACTCGTCACCTTATCGCCTTTCGACTCTCCCATGAGCTCCCAAATGAATTGCGAACGCGCCTCTTCGCCCAGAGTCGAAAATAGCGTCTTCAATACTTTGCCTATCTCGCTCAGAGCGATCTCGGGATCCATACGGCCGATTATTTCGAGCATTTCTTCCATACTGTTCAGATATGCCTCCGGTTCTGCTAAAAGGTTTTCCTTGCGCTCAACAGGTCCGTTGCAACAGCGCTAAGCGCCCGAACGATATCGAGGATTCTTGGATCTGCCAGTTCATAATAGATGAAAGGGCCGCTGCGCTCGATCCTGACCAAAAGCGACCGCTTGAGCTCTTTTAAGTGATGGGAGACAAGGGGCTGGGAGAGGCCGAGTTCCTCAACGATCGAGGAGACGGATTTCTTGCCGTGGCTCACGCAGGCCATGATACGCAGTCGATTTTCGTCCGAAAGGCTTTTCGCAAGAAAAGCGACCGTCTGGAAGTCATCGTCCAAAAGCACCACCGCATCCTCGTTGTGTTCGCCGGAACCAAGGGTACCGGACGTCGCGGAATCAACATATCAATATCTATTTATGTGTTATTTTCGCCGAATGTCAATCGAAAAAGGTGGGGCAAAGCGGCACCCTCGGGGGCGCAGGGGGCGAAGGCCCCCGCTCTTTTGCGTTTGGCTTTCCAATCAGCGTTCGCGGGAAACATTCACCGGGGTCGGATGAGGTAAAGCCTTTTTGAAGTCCTCGGTCGAGAGTTCGACGAGCAACCCTCTTTTCCCTGCGTTGATATAGATTTTGGGCAGGCTTAAAATCGACGCCTCTACGTAGACGGGGAGCGGTTTTCGCATGCCGAAAGGGGAAATCCCCCCCACCCTGTACCCGGTATGCCTTTCCGCCGTAGCTGCATCGCAGGGCGTGACCGTTTTCACGCCGAGGCAGCGGGCCATCGCCCTGGTCGATACTTCCCTGTCGCCATGCATGAGAATGATGAAACCGTTTCTGTGCTCGTCTTCCATGACGAGGGTCTTGATCACCTGATGCTCCGCAACGCCGAGTTCTCGTGCGGCGACTTCGGTACCTCCCCTGTCTTCGTACCTGTAGGGCCGTTCCAGGAAATCGATTCCCGTCCCATGCAGAAAGCGTATTCCCTGAGTAACCGGGGGCCTGTCTTTGGCCATGGTGTTGTCCTATCCGTAGATCGACATGCTTTTGGTGCTTGTGCTGAAGACGTCGCGTGCGACCTCGACGTTTACGCAGGCGGGCTTCCCCGAAGCCCTGGCCCGCTCCAGGGCCGGGCGAATCTCGGAAGGGCGGGTGACATGCTCTCCATGCCCGCCCATGGCCGCAACGATCCGGTCGTACCGAAGGGGAGTAAGAACGCTTGCCGGCGTGTTCTCTTCGTTCCGCGCCAGTTGCAGGAACCGGACCTGGTTCCAGGCGGCGTTGTTTGCCACAATACCGACCATGGGCAGGCTGAAGCGAACGAGCGTATCGTAATCGAAGCCGGTTAGCCCGAAGGCCCCGTCGCCAAAGAGCGCCACGACATCTTTTTGCGGGAAAGCCGCCCCGGCGGCAATGGCAAAGGGGGTGCCCACGCCGAGCGTGCCCAGGGGGCCGGGGTCGAGCCACTGGCCCGGTCTTTTCGTCTTTATGACGTTGGCCGAAATGGTAACGACGTCTCCACCGTCGGCAATGAAGATGGAATCCTCGCGCAAGAATTCATTTATCTCCCGGGCAAGCCGTAACGGATGAATCGGAACCTCCTCGGAGGTAAGAAACGGTCTTTCCTTTTCAAAAATCTCCTCCTCCACGGCTCTCAGTTCCCGGCGCCAGGGTTCCGGGTCCGGCCCGCGTTTCACCCCCCGGCACAACTCCTCCAGCGCCGAACCGATGTCGGCGTTTATGGCCACATCGGCCGATCTATTGCGGCAAAGCTCCGAATAATCGAGATCGAGCTGGATGATCTTAGCCTCTCTGCCGATCCGTTCCCCGTAGCCAAGGCGGAAGTCGAAAGGGGTTCCGGCTACGATCACCACGTCCGCCCGGCGCAGCGCATGGCTGCGCGATCTTGAAAAGAGAAATTCCGAGTCCGGGGGAAGGGCGCCTCGGGCCGCACCGTTCAGGTAGGTGGGGATCCGCATCCTTTCGCCCAGCTCCTTGAGTCCATCCACCGCGCGGCAGAGCCACACCTGCGTACCGGCGAGAATGGCCGGTCGCTCCGCCTTTTCGAGCAGGGCTGCGGCCCGTTCGATGTCCCCCGGGTCGGGTCGCACCCGGCCCTTTGCGCGGTAAGAGAGAGGAATTCGTACCTGCGATTCCTCCACCTGCCCGCCCAGCACATCGGAGGGGATTTCGAGAAATGCGGGCCCCGGACGGCCGCTATAGGCTTCCCGAAGAGCCATGGCCATGTATTCCGGGATGCGCCCGGTTTCATAGACGGTTGCGGAAAATTTCGTTACGGGCTTCAGGATCTCCACGCTGTCGAGCTCCTGGAGCGCCCCCTTGCGCAAATTCCCGACCGGCGCCTGGCCACCGAGGAGAAGCATCGGCACCTGAGCCCGGAAGGCGTTGGCAACTCCGGTCAGCGCATCGGTCACCCCGGGGCCGGCGGTAACCACCGCGACACCCGGAGAGCCGGTGAGGCGCGTCCAGGCATCGGCCGCGTGCGCAGCCGTCTGCTCATGCCGTACGTCGACGATCCGGATGCCCTCCGCGGCGCACCCGCTGTAGATGTCCATGACGTGTCCGCCGCACAGCGTAAAAATCGCGCCGATCCCTTCGGCTCTGAGAAATCTTGCCACGAGCCCGCCGCCGGAAATTGTGGCCATTTGATCGATCCTCTCGGGGGAACCCTCTTCGTTATGGGACAGGCAAAACAGCGAAAGGGCCGAAGGAGAAAAGGTCCGTTCCCCTTCGGCCCGGCATGTTCTCAACGGTTCAGGAACAACACATGGTCAGCACGGGGACGTGGGAACTCCCCTCTATCTTGCTTCCAAACCCGACCGCCTCGGCCACCGCAGCCGGTTCGTTTTCGAGCAAAAACCCCAGAGCCCGTATCTTTTCGTTAACGGGCAGGTCCTCATCCACCGCGATCCATTCGCGCCCGTCTTTGTGAAACCGCACTCCCTTCCGCAGATCCAGCCCCCGCGCCTCGACATACTCGATATTGCGGGAGCGCGCAAGGTCGCGCAGCGTACTATAGTCAAGCCTGCTTCTCTTTTTCTCTCTTCTTTCCATCGGAACACCACCTCTTTTAAATTCCATGTAAAGGCGCTATTCGCACAGCTTTTCAATAATCATTCCTTCAAAGCCGCGCCAGCGCGGCTCGCCGCGGCCGGGGCGCCGCTGCCTTCGGCGGCTGGGCCATCAGGATTATAGAGCTGACCGCACGGGTGGGCCAGGCGACCCGGCAGGCGGTACTACCGCCTACCGCCCGCCGCTGAAGGCTACGACATCGTCGATGGAGTGGGCGTTAGCGAGAAGCATTACGAACCGGTCGACCCCGAAAGCGATTCCGGCGCAGGGGCCAAGGTTTTCGAGGCTTTTGAGAAACTCCTCCGGCATGGGGTAGAGCTTTCCTTCGCTCCGTTTTTTTTCTTCGATCACGGAAAGAAACCGCATTCGTTGCTCCCCTGGGTCGGTCAATTCGCTGAACCCGTTGGCGAGTTCGACCCCCGCCCATAAAAGCTCGAACCTCTCGGCCACCCGGGGATCGCCGGATTTTAACCGGGCGAGCGCGGCAAACCTTGCCGGGTAGTCTTCGAAGATGCAGGGAGCGGGAAAACCGAGGTTTTTTTGGACTTTTTCCGTCATGTCCAGATCGAAGCGGTCCTCGTCGGGATTTGCGCCCGGATCCCAGCCGGCAAAACGTACAAACGCCTCCCGAACCGAAACCCGTTCCCATTGGCCCTCAAAATCCAGGGGCGCACCCTGAAAAGTCAGGTCCGTGCCCTGAGAGAGGGCTCGACAGGCGAAGCGCACCAGATTTTGACAGTCCCGCTGCAAGTCCTTATAATCAGCGCCCAGGCGGTACCACTCCAGTATGGCGAACTCGGGGTGATGAAACCTGCCCTGTTCGCCCGCCCGAAAGGAGCGGGTGAGCTGGTATATCTTTTCGTATCCCGCCGCAAGCAGGCGTTTCATATGCAGCTCGGGACTGGTGGACAGAAAAAGAGAAGACCCTGCCGGAATCGGGCTGATGTGGAGCTCGGGGGCCGGAGCGGCGGTAAGAAGAGGGGTCTCCACTTCGAGAAACCCTTCACTTTCAAAAAAGGCGCGAATAAGCCTCAGGACACGGCAGCGGAGTTCCAAAAAACGTCTCTTGCCGCCGAGAAGCTCTTTTCCCTCTCTTTCCATCAGCCTTTTACACGCTCCACATACTGGCCCGTCCTGGTGTCGATTCGAACGGTTTCGCCCTCTTCAACAAACAGGGGGACCTGAATGACGTGGCCGGTGGATAGCGTGGCCGGCTTGGTCGCACCGGAGGCGGTGTCGCCCTTTATTCCGGGGGCCGAGGAGACGATTTGCAGCTCGACGAAATTGGGAACCGTAAGCCCTATAGGCCGCCCCTGGAAAAGGAGCACGCTCACCAGGAGATTTTCAGACAGAAAGTTGGCGGCATCCCCGACAGACTCGCTCGTCATCTCGATTTGCTCGTAGCTCGCCATGTTCATGAAATGGTAGCTCGAACCGTCGCTGTACAGATACTGCATTTCCTGTTCTTCGAGGTCTGCGGAGTTGAACTTGTCGCCGGACCGATAGGTGCGTTCGAACTGAATGCCTGTGATCATGTTTTTCAGGCGGCAGCGATAGAGCGCCTGACCTTTTCCGGGTTTGGTAAATTCGAAGTCCGTGATGAGATAGGGTTCGCCATCTATTTCAAGCTTGACGCCCTTTCGCAGTTCACCGGCGGTGAGAACGGATGCCATTGAGAGATCCTTTCGTGTGTTGTTTGATTTAAACTTAATATATTAATGGCAATTTAACAGAATGGTCAATGCAGTTTTATGTTATTGTTTAAGTTTACTGTCTGCGCGCTTCCGGGCATCCCCCAAAACCGGCCGCGCACAGCCTGCACACGCACAGGATTGCAGGATTAACAGCAGGGGAAAGGACCTTGTAAGCTCTTCAATGCTGTAAATCATGGAAATCCTGTCTAAACCTCAAGGAGGAAGGCTATGAGTGAAATTCTTTCGGTGAAGGCAAGAGAAATACTCGATTCGCGCGGAAACCCCACCATCGAGACCGAGGTTCTGCTGGATAGCGGCTACATGGGAAGCGCCGCAGTGCCTTCGGGGGCATCGACGGGCTCGCGCGAGGCGCTCGAGCTTCGAGACGGCGACCCGGACCGGTTCCTGGGAAAGGGCGTTCTGACCGCCGTACAAAACGTAAACGACGAGATCGGCCCCAAGCTGATCGGCTACGAGGCGACCGATCAGACGGGCATAGACCGGATGATGATCGAGCTCGACGGGACGGAAAACAAGGCGCGCCTCGGGGCAAACGCCATCCTGTCGGTCAGCATGGCGGTGGCCAAGGCCGCGGCCGCCGAGACCGAACTGCCCCTCTACCGCTACCTGGGAGGGGTGTCCGCCTACCTTCTGCCCGTCCCCCTGATGAACGTCTTAAACGGCGGGGCGCATGCGGACAATAATCTCGATATCCAGGAATTCATGATCGTGCCTGCGGGAGCGCCCAATTTTCGCGAGGCGTTGCGCATGGGGTCCGAGACCTTTCACAGCCTCAAAAAAGTGCTCAAGTCCAAGGGGCTCAATACATCGATCGGGGACGAAGGCGGATTTGCGCCCAACCTCAAATCCAACGAAGAGGCGATGGAAGTGATCATGCAGGCCATTGAGGCCGCCGGATACCGGCCGGGAGAAGATATTTTCATAGCCCTGGACCCCGCGGCCAGCGAGTTTTTCGATAACGGTTCCTATGTGCTCAAAGCCGAGGCCAAGCCGAAAAAAAGCCCTCAGGAGATGATCGAATTCTACAGCGCCTGGGTCGAGCGCTACCCGCTCATTTCGATCGAAGACGGGCTGGCCGAAGGCGACTGGGATGGGTGGAAGGAAATGACCGATCGGCTGGGAGGCGATATCCAGCTGGTTGGAGACGATATTTTCGTCACCAATACGACTATCCTCGCCAAGGGCATCGCCGAAGGGATCGCCAATTCGGTTTTGATCAAACTGAACCAGATCGGCACCATAACCGAGACACTGCAGGCGATAGACATGGCTCACCGGGCGGGGTATACGACGGTGATCTCACACCGCTCCGGGGAGACCGAAGACACCACCATCGCCGATCTCGCCGTAGCCGTTGGTTCCGGGCAGATCAAGTCGGGTTCGCTTTCGCGCTCCGACAGGCTCGCCAAATACAACCAGCTTCTCCGCATCGAGGAGGAACTCGACGCCTCCGGCTGCTACGCGGGCCTTTCGGGCTTCAAGCTCGTTCAAGGCTAGAGGCCGCAACGCCTGCGGCAAAACAATTTGTCGCTTGACCTCACCTGTCTTTTCGAGTATTTAGAGGATTCCAAGGCGGCATACCCAAGTGGCAAGGGAGCGGTCTGCAAAACCGTTATACAGCAGTTCAAATCTGCTTGCCGCCTCCAGAAAATTCCAGGGGTTAACTCGATTCGAGTTGACCCCTTTTTGCGTTGCAGGGAAAAGCGCGGGAGCTATCGCCCCCCACGCCCCCGCCCCTATGCGGCTCCTGTGGCGGAGAAAAAAGAGGAGGGCAGGCTCGAATCGAGCCTGCCCTCCTTTGGTCCGCTTTACTCCCCGCAAAGTGAGGGCGAGGGGGGGTGGGAGCAAAGCGGAAACGAAAACTACAATCGGTGTCTATCTTCCGTGCATCTGGTCTATGACCGCGCCTCCGACGGCTCCGGCCGCGGCTCCGGCCGCAGCGCCGACAATAAGAGGCGCTCCGATTATGGCGGCGGCTCCCAGACCGGCAGCCGAGCCGATCGCCCCTCCGCTAAGCACCCGCTGGTCGCTCGCGCTCATTCCAGCGCATCCGCAGGCACAGCAGCAGACAAAAGCCACAACCACAAACCACCTGAAAAACCTCATCTTCCTCCTCCGTTAGATTTCCCGATGCAGATGCCCCTGCCAACGTCCCTGTCCCCGCAAAACACGACAGTACGAGCAACGGGCCTTATGCGGCCGGCGCCCCGATGCCGGCTTGAGTTTCGCAAGGCGCAAGGCTTAGTATCATGCGCTTCAAAACTCTTAGTTCGAAGGGCTTTTCCAGAAACCGGCAGATGCCCATTTTGCGCGCCTGGTGCCGTGTTCGCGAATCGAGACTCCCGCTCATCAGCAAAAACGGAAGTTTCGGCCGCGTGAACGACAGAAAGCGAAACAATTCCAAGCCCGATTCCCCCGGCATCTCCAGGTCCGATACCACCATGTCGTAGTCCCTGTGAACCAGGTTTTTGCGCGCCCGCGAAACACTCGTGGCAGTATCGCATTCGATGCCGTTCATATTCAGGTACTCTTCGATGATGAAGAGAAGGTCCACGTTGTCGTCTACCACCAGCACATTTGGCATACCGGCTCCTTTAAAAAGCCCTTATGCGGGCCGCCCGCTTTCTCCGGTTTGACCGGGGAGGGCAAAAAGCCCCTCCCCGAAAAGCGGCGGGGGATCTCCCACGCACCGCCGAATCTGCGCTCTAATTATGCATCAGGTGTGCCACTTGAGGGAATAGCTGTGGGCAAGCGATTCTGCGTCCTGTCAAGAGAAAAACTGTAGGTTTTTCCCTACAGGGTCGCAGGAAAAAGAGGACAGCTTCAATTGTCCTTGAAATCGGAGGGATTGATGCCGTGTTTGCGCATCATTTTATAGAGTTCGGCGCGATACCTTCCCGCCAGGACGGCGGCTCGGGAGACATTGCCCCCGGTTTCGGAGAGCACCTGTGTGAGGTAGGCCTTGTCGTGTTCTTCGCGCGCCTCGTCGAGGGGCATGAGTCTTTTGGGCGTAATCGCCTCGGCGCCTCCCAGAAACAGGGAGTCGACGTTTATCACGGCGTTGGTCGACAGGGCCACGGCCCTTTCCACGACGTTGGCCAGTTCCCGAACGTTGCCCGGCCAGCTGTGGAGCATGAGCCGCTGCATGACTTCGGGGGAAAACCCCTGGACGGACTTGTTCATCTCGCGGTTGAAGTGCTGGAGGAAGTGGTTGGCCAAAAGAGGCACATCTTCAATTCTTTCGCGCAGCGGAGGCAGGAAGATGGGGATCACATGGATGCGGTAATAGAGGTCCTCGCGAAACTTGCCTTCCTGGATGGCTTTCCAGAGATCCCGGTTGGTTGCCGTGACCAGGCGAATATCGATTTTTATGGGCTTTACCCCGCCGACGGAAAAAAACTCCCGGTCCTGGAACACGCGCAAAAGCTTCACCTGGAGCGCCGGAGAGAGCTCTGCGATCTCATCCATGAAAAGCGTGCCGCCGTCGGCCATCTGGAGCAGCCCCTTTTTGGGCGCATCGGCGCTTGTGAAGGCGCCTTTGACATGGCCGAACAACTCGCTTTCCAGAAGACCTTCGGGGATTGCGCCGCAGTTTATGGCCACAAAGGGACCCTTGGAGCGGGGACTGGTAATGTGAATGGCCTTGGCCATCAATTCCTTGCCCGTTCCGCTCTCGCCATAGAGGCACACGGTCGAATCCGTCTGGGCGATCTGGGCAACCTGGTTCAGGATGTGCCGCATCTTCGCGCTCGACGCGATGATATTGTCGAAGCGGTATCGTTGTTTCACCATGTGGCGCAGCCGGTCGACCTCGACTTTGAGCCTGCCGACTTCGAGGGCCTTTTCGATCCGGTACATAAGGTCCTTGGCCTCGAAGGGTTTGGTCAAAAAGTCGTAGGCGCCCTTTTTGGTGGCCTCCACGGCGCGCTCGATGGTTCCATAGGCGGTGAGGATGATTACGGGCAGATAGGGCTGGATCTTGAGCAACCGCTCCATGAGGACGATGCCGTCCATGTCCTCCATCTTGAAATCGAGGATGGCGGCGCTGAATATATTCTCGCTTGCACTGGCCACCGCTTCCTCGCCCCCGGCGGCAACGCTCACTTCGTAGCCGGCGGCCTCCAGACGCGTTTTCATCAGGGTGAGCAACCCCGGGTCGTCATCCACCGCCAGAATTTTTTCCTTAGCCATTATTAGCCCCTACCCTCCTCGCCGGTTCGAAGGAAGTCCCCTCCCCCCTCTCATCCGGAGCGGTTTGAAAGTTGCCTTCCTGTCAATGGAGAAGCTCCCGCTCCTTTTTTTGCATCTCGAGGTCGATTTTCTGCGAACCTTTGATCTGTTTTGTGAGCTGATTGATGATTTGGTCCTTGGACTTGATTTCGTCTTCGAGCAGCTGCCGGTCCACCTGCCAGTCCCTCTTTTTGGCGGCGTTTTTCTCTAAATCGGCCTTCTGGGACTTGAGCCTTTTTTGCAGCAGCCAGCGGTTGCGGTTCGCCTCCTTCATTTCCCGTACGATCAATTCCCTCCAGACCAGCGCCTCGGCCGCCCAAGGACTTTTGGGCGCTCCGGCGACAAGGTCCGATATATATTGCAGAGCCCGCGACGGGTTGTAATATGGGCTTTTGGGATAGGCGTAGACAAAGCTCAGGTTGAACAGTGCCCCGGCGCATTGCCCGGGGTTCTTACAGGCTTTGAGGACTGCGGAATTTTCAGCCACAAAACCTTTATAATCTCCCGTTTGCATGGCGGCTTGCGGGGGAAATATCCCCGCCCCGTATTCGCGCACGGGTTGAACATGCGCGGGCATGCACCCGGAAATAAGCATCAGGACGAGTGCTATCCCCGCCTGGCGAAGGTTTTTTTTCTTGTTACCCATTGGCGGCTCGTATCGGTTCTGCGCAAGGTTGAACATTGAAAACATCGGCTGCGACCGGCAAAACGACATGAAACGTAGAGCCGCACCCGAGTTCACTTTCGGCCCAGATTCTCCCTTTGTGCGCCTCGACGATGTGACGTGCGATCGCAAGGCCCAGACCGGTTCCCTGGCGGCCCTTCGCTTTGGGCTGCCTGCTCTGATAGAAATGTTTGAAAATGTTGTGTATTTCCTCTGCCGGAATTCCCGGACCGTCATCACAAACCCGCACTTCCACCGCGCCCGGGCGCCCGGCGGCGCTTTTGACCGGAAAGGCCTCGACCCGAACCACCCCTGCGGGAGGGGAGAATTTCAAGGCGTTGCTGAGCAGGTTGTCGAAAACCTGCTGGATCCGGTGCTCATCGGCCCGGAACATCGGAATGGGCTCCGTCACGCTGCACCGCAGCTCGATATCCCTCTTGCGGGCAATCAGGCTCACACCCTCGATCGATTTGCCGAGAACTACTTTCAGGTCGCACATGGTGAATTCGTAATCCATCATCTCCGCTTCCATCTTGGAGAGATCGAGGATCGAGGAGATGCTGTGAAACAGGCGCTGGCTGTGGTTTCTAACCACTTCCAGCACTTCGCGCTGGCTCTTGGTGAGCGGTCCCGATATTCCTTCGAGCAGCAGTGCGGTCCCTTCGCGGATGGCGGTAAGAGGGGTACGCAATTCGTGGGAGACATGGGCGGTAAAATCGGCCTTGAGACGGTCGAGATGCTCGAGTTCCCCGGCCATCCGGTTAAAGGACTCGGCCAAATCGATAACCTCCGCAGGACCCTCTACCCGGGCGGTGCGGTAGAATTCCCCGCGCCCGATGGCCCGCATTTCCCGCGCGAGCCCCTTTAGCGGCTGACTGATCCTGCGGGCGTTGATGCACGCCATGACAAAAGCGCCGGCAATTCCAAACAGGGCAAGCCAGTACATTACCTGCGCCGCAGAGACCGCATCGTCTCTGGCCTTGGCCATCTTGCTCGAAGTCGCCCGCTCCCGCAGCCGAATCAATTCGTTTATCCTGCGGATGATCTGGTCGCTCAGACTCGAGCGGGTCGCCTCGGAGCCCTTTTTGCCAAAGTCGGACAGATCGGTCTGTTTCATGTATTGGCCGTGGAGCGAGACGATCTGGTCCAACAGGGCCTTTTCGCTCTTCGATCCGATCGCCTCGCGGATCTTCGCCACCCCTTTTGTGAAATCTTTCCGGTTGTTGCGGCATTGGTCACGGAACGAAAGATCGCGCATCAGGAAATACTCTTCCGCATTCCGCATTTCGTCGAGAAAGCTCTTGAGAAGCCCCTTCTCCTCGCTCACGCAGCGCACGTCGACGGTCAGCGCCTGCGTATTGAGCTGCGAAACAAGGCGAAGCTTGCCCACCGCATACATGCTGATGACGAGGATGATCAGAATAAGAGTACTCTGGGCGATCATCACCCGCGAAAAAATAGTAACCCTCATTCTATTGGCCCATCGGCTTGGAACGACATTTCCGGTAAACTCGGCTTCTTGACTATCCAATGGAAATTGATTCGGAACCATAGTGGAGTTCCTCGACTATGTCAATAGGGGGTATCGAAATTGTATGGTTTCGGCGACCGACAGAGAATTAACAAATAACGTGCCGAATAGCTTTGGAGGCTACTGCGGACCAACCGGTCAGCTCTTGGGCCGCCAGAGTGTATGGAATAACCTTCATAGTGTGGAAGCGGGAAGCGGAAAGCGGAAAGCGGGAAGCGGAAAGCGGGAAGCGAGAAGCGGGAAGCGGGAAGCGGGAAGCGGGAAGCGGGAAGCGAGAAGCGGGAAGCGGGAAGCGGGAAGCGGGAAGCGGGAAGCGGGAAGCGGGAAGCGGGAAGCGGG
>JAKAJS010000099.1 GCA_021813685.1 Deltaproteobacteria bacterium
GTGAACCTTGACGGCTTTATCATGAGCCATGTGATCGAGCCGTTGATGATGCCCGAAGCTGACGAGGTAAAGAGCTTCCTTCCGCCTTTTAAACCGCTGCAGCGACTTGACCCGGCTAACCCGATCTCGATCGGCCCGGTGGGCATGCCCGATATCTACACGGAGGCCCGCAAGGCGCACGATGAGGCTCTCAAGGCCTCGAAGAGTGTTGTCACCGAGGTCTTCGACCAGTTCGCAAAGCAGTTCGGGCGGCGCTACAAACTCGTTGAGACCTACAAGATCGAGGATGCCGAAACCGTTATCGTCGGTATGGGGTGTATCTCCCAGACCGCTTCGACCGCCATCGATGCGATGCGCAAAAAAGGCGTAAAAGTGGGCATGGCGACCATTCGCCTCTTCAGACCCTTTCCCGCGGCCGAGCTTGCCGCCGCGATCGGGCATGCCAAAAACCTCGTGCTTCTCGATCGGGCGACGGTTTTCGCCGGGGGGGAAATCTCGGGGCCGGTGGCGCTCGAGGTCAAATCGGCACTTTTCGACAGGGGCCTTTCGCCCAGGGCCGGCAATTTCCTGGTCGGCATCGGCGGCCGCGACGTTACGCAGCAAAACTTCGAGGAAATGGTCGAAAGAGTCCGCGGAAACGGCGACCTTCCGCCATACGAATTCATCAATGTGAGGGAATAAATGGGAATCGCAACCGAGGCGTTGAAGAATTTCAAGGGATTCAGCCTGAAGAACATGACCGAGGTGGAACCGCTCTCGCCGGGCCATCGGGCGTGCCAGGGCTGCGGAGAGGTGCTGGCGCTGCGCCAGGCGATGAAGGCGATCGGCCCCAACGTGGTGGTGTGCAGCGCTACGGGGTGCATGGAGATCATCACCTCTCCCTATCCGCAGACCGCGTGGCGCGTGCCGTGGATTCACGTGGCGTTCGAAAATGCGGCGGCCGTTGTGAGCGGGGTCGAGGCGGCCTACAGGGCGATGAACCGCAAGAAGATCATCGACCAGCCCGACGTCACCTTTCTTGCCTACGGCGGAGACGGGGCAACGGCGGATATCGGCCTACAGGCACTTTCGGGCGCGCTCGAGCGCGGCCACAATTTCATCTACCTCTGCCTGGATAACGAAGCCTACATGAACACGGGGATTCAGCGCTCGTCTTCGACGCCTTTCGGGGCATCGACCACGACGTCTCCCGCGGGGAAGAAGAGCTCCGGGCAGGCCACCTGGAAAAAGAACATGGCGGCCATCGCCGTGGCCCACGGAATACCGTACGTGGCCACAGCGACTCCGGCCTACCCGGTCGATCTTATGAACAAGGTGAAGAAGGCGTCCCTTGTGCCCGGGCCCGCCTACATCCACATCTATTCGCCGTGCCCCACCGGGTGGCGCTGCGGGGTCGACGAAGGCCTCGAGGTGGCAAGACTTGCGGTTCAGTCCAAGGTCTTTCCGCTCTACGAGGTGATCGACGGCGAGTATGTTTTGTCGAAAAAACTTGCCAGGCCCAAAACCGTTGCCGACTACTTCAAACCCCAGCGGAGATTCCGTCACCTGAACGAAACCGAGGTGGCAAGAATTCAGGAGATAGTCGATGACCAATATAACGATCTCTTGCATCGTTGCGAAATGAGGGGCTAAAGACATGTTCGATGAAAAGGTGCTAAAAAAGATTCAGGCCGATAAGGAAAAGTGGGAAGGGGGGCCTCTTGCGAAGTCCCTTTCGAAGTCGCCCGAAGCCAAGCCCGTTTTCACGACGATTTCGGGCACTCCCGTAGAAAGGCTTTACACGCCTGTGGATGTCGAAGGCGTCGATTACGACCGCGACCTGGGATACCCCGGGAGCTTTCCCTTTACGCGCGGGGTGCAGCCGACGATGTACCGGGGCCGCTACTGGACGATGCGCCAGTACGCGGGGTTTGGCGACGCGAAGAGCACCAACGAGCGCTACCGCTACCTTCTGGAGCAGGGGCAGACGGGTCTAAGCGTTGCCTTTCACCTGCCGACCCAGGCGGGCTACGACTCCGACCACCCGCTTTCCATGGGCGAGGTGGGAAAAGTCGGGGTGGCGATCGATCACATCGACGACATGCGAGTTCTTTTCGACCGAATTCCCCTGGATAAGGTCACAACTTCGATGACCATGAACGCCCCGGCAAGCGTGCTCCTTGCCATGTATCTGGCGATTGCCCGGGAGCAGGGGGTTCCGTGGGAAAAGGTCGGAGGTACGGTCCAAAACGACGTACTAAAGGAAATCATCTGCCGCGGGCAGTATATTTATCCGCCCCGCCACACGATGAGGCTCACGGTCGATCTCATAGAGTTCTGCCAGAAATTCGTTCCGAAATGGAACTCGATCAGCATAAGCGGCTATCACATCCGCGAGGCGGGTTCGACCGCCGCGCAGGAGATGGCCTTCACCATAGCCGACGGGATAGCCTATACGCAGGCGTGCATCGAGCGCGGGATGGATGTGGACAGTTTTGCGCCGCGTCTCAGCTTTTTCTTCAACGCCTTCACAAACGTTTTGGAAGAAGTCGCAAAGTTCCGCGCGGGCCGCAGGTACTGGGCCAAGGTTATGCGCGACCGCTTCCATGCCAAAGACCCGCGCTCCATGATGCTGCGCTTCCACGTGCAGACCGGAGGCGTGACTCTTACCGCCCAGCAGCCGTTAAACAACATCGTCCGGGTGGCGCTCCAGACTTATGCGACAGCCCTTGGCGGAGCGCAGTCGCTTCACACCAACTCCTTTGATGAGGCGCTCTGCCTTCCGACCCAGCAGGCCGTAACCGTAGCGCTTCGGACCCAGCAGATCGTGGCCGAAGAAAGTGGTGCGACCGATACGATCGACCCCCTGGCCGGCTCTTACTACGTCGAGAACATGACCGACAGGATCGAAGCCGAAGTCGACGAGTACATAAAGAAAATCGATGCGATGGGCGGGACCCTTTCGGCCATCGAACAGGGCTACATCCAGAAAGAGATCCAGAACAGCGCCTACCGCTTCCAAAAAGAGATCGAGTCCAAGGAAAGGGTCTACGTGGGTATAAACAAATACACCATGGAAGAGCCCCCTCCGACCGGGCTTTTGAAGGTGGACATGTCGGTTGGCGAAAAGAAGGCCGCCGAGCTTAAAGTCTACAGGGAATCCCGGGACCAGGCCAAATGGAAGGCGGCCCTCGACAAGCTCCGCGAGGTCTCGGCGACCAGTGAAAACGTGCTGCCCTACGTGATCGAAGCCGTAACGGCCAAGGCGACGGTGGGCGAAATCTGCGACGTGTGGCGCGATATCTACGGAGAATACCGGCCCAAAGAGTTTGTTTAAGCTGGGCGAGCCGCCGCAGCCAAGTCGGCCCCCGGCGCAGCCGGTATATGTCCAATTTGTCCTATAGGACCTATATAAGACCTATAAGTCCTATAGGACCTATATTAGGCCTTATAGGCCTTATTAGCTTTTGGAGGATTTCCATGGCTGGAAAAATCAAGATGATCATGGCCAAACCGGGTCTGGACGGACACGACCGCGGGGCCAAACTCCTTGCAAGAATCTGTGCGGAAGCGGGGATGGAAGTGGTCTATACCGGCCTCAGGCAGACGCCTGAAATGATAGTCGCAGCCGCCGAACAGGAAGACGCCGACGTAGTGGGTATGAGCAGCCTTTCGGGCGTTCACAATTACTTTTTCCCGAAGGTTGTAGAACTCATGAAGCAGAAGGGCATGGACGACGTATTGCTTGTTGGCGGTGGGATCATTCCCGAAGAAGACTACGATTTTCTTAAAAAATCGGGTATGGGGGCAATTTTTGGCCCGGGCACTCCGACTACCGAGATCGTCGATTTTATCGAAAAAAACGTGCGTAAACGCTAATATAATTGTCAATATTGCGTCGAACGGTTTAAATAAGTCGCCACATGACCGGCAATACGGGCAGGGCAAGAATGTGGTGCGGAAACAAAATACTGTACTCTCTGTCCGGGTTCTTTGCGAAATGAGGGAGAATATGGCGATCGAGATTTCCGAAAAAACAATCAAGCACGAGTTCATAGAAAGAATCAGTCAACTGAGCGGGCAGGACATTTTCAAGTGTTTTCAGTGCGGCACATGCGGCGGGGCATGCCCCATGTCGGGGGAGATGGAAATTCTTCCCAGAAGAATCATGCGCATGCTGCAACTGGGGATGGAGGACCGTATTTCGGAATCGGAAACGGGCTGGGTGTGCGCCTCCTGCCATACCTGTTCGGTGAACTGTCCGAGGGGAATCGATTTGGCCAGGGTGATGGAAGCGGTAAGGCTTCTCATCCTGCGAAAGAACATCAATAAAGTGGAGCCTTCCGGGCTTCCTGCCGAAACGATCCGGGATTTACCGCAGATAGCCCTGGTGAGCGGTTTCCGAAAAATGACGAGTTGAGGGATACGATGAAAGTTAGCTACTATCCGGGATGTACCCTGAAGACAAAGGCGAAGCACCTCGAAGATTCTGCCCTGGCATCGCTCTCCGCCCTGGGTGTGGAAGCAAAAGAGCTGCCGCGCTGGAACTGCTGCGGCGCCGTACACTCTTTGGCAGACGACGATCTCATCCATCATGTGGCGCCCGTGCGCGACCTGATCCGGGCAATGGACGAGGGAAGCAGCCGTCTTGTGACACTTTGTTCCATGTGCTACAACACGCTCGCTCGCGCCAACCTGATCATGCGAAATGATGAAGTAAAGAGAAAGACCATAAACGATTTCATGACCGAGGAAAGCGATTATCACGGGGAAGTTGAGGTCGAACACTTCCTGCCTTTCCTGCGCGACGTGGTGGGCTGGGACAACCTGCGGGCAAAGGTGAAGACACCGCTTTCCGGGATGAAGATCGCCTCCTACTACGGCTGCACGCTGGTTCGGCCCAAAGACGTGGCAATCGAGCCCATCGGGGGCAGGATCATGAATGAATTCGTGGAGGCACTTGGCGCCGCCCCGGTCGATTTTGCGGCAAGTACGGTCTGCTGCGGCTCCTACCAGGTGCTGGCCCATCCGGAGGCCGTGGTCCCCGTGATCGGGCGCATCATCGAATCGGCCGGCAATGCGGGTGCGGACGCTCTGATCCTGAGTTGCCCGCTTTGTGAATACAACCTGGTGAAAAAGCAGGAGGAGCTTTTCCAGAGCAAAAAAATCTCGGCCAAGCTCCCTGTTTTCTATTTTTCCCAGCTTCTGGCGATGGCCCTCGGGTTGGGTCCGGAGTCCTACCGGCCCGACATGAACGATGCGGCTTCCATAGAGTTTTTGAAATCGAGAGATTTCCCGGTGGGATCTGCTGCCGTTAGGCCATAGAAGAGTTCCCGCGCGAGAATACGAGGATCAATTCACGTTCAAGGAGAAAAAGTAAATGTCAGCACCCAAACAGGTTGCAACTGGTGACAGGGCTATACTTCCGGAGGGGGCGAAGACCATTCCCATATTTGTGATGGGCAAGCGCTATGAAGTGCCGGAGACGCTTACCATAATGAAGGCCATGGAATTTGCGGGCTTCAAGTTCTTGAGGGGCGCGGGCTGCCGCGGCGGCATCTGCGGCGCCTGCCCGACGGTCTACCGCAAGGAAGGCGATTACAAACTCTATTTCGGTCTGGCCTGCCAGACGGTTGTAGAGCCCAACATGTACCTGGCCCAGATTCCGTTTTATCCCGCAAACCGGGCTCAATACGACATAGAAAAGACCGAACCGCTTGCCGATGCGGTCCACGCGCTCTATCCCGAACTTTTCCGCTGCGTGGCCTGTAACAACTGCACCAAGGCGTGCCCGATGCATGTCGAGGTGCTCGACTACATTTCCGCCATAAAGCAGGGGGATCTGGCAAGAGCCGCCAAACTCTCCTTCGACTGCATCCAGTGCGGAATGTGCGCAAGCAGGTGCATGGGAGAGCTGCCTCAGTATCACATTGCCCAGTTGGTGCGCCGCCTGTTCGGAAAATACATCCAGCCAAGGGCCGAACACCTGCAGAAGCGAGTGGCCGAAATCGAGTCGGGAAAATACGATGCCATGCTGGGTGAGCTCCAGAAGATGGGCCACGCGGAGCTCGAAAAACTCTACAAGGAACGCGAGCGCGAACCGGATATGGTTCCGCTGGGTACTTGGATGCCAAAGGACGTGAGCCGCCTGTAGAAAAGAAGCGAGAAGCGAGAAGCGGGAAGCGGGAAGAAAACCCCCGTTCCATTTCATGGTTTCCGGGTGGCCTTGGGACACTTGAGCAACTGCTTTCGCCACTATCACCCATTGCAAAAATAAGAGAGAGTTTCCAGGAGAAACCGATGAGTTATACACCTCAAATGAAGGAACTGATAAAGAAGGTTGAAGCAACCAGACCGGAACGCTTGGCCAGGGCAAAGCGCGGAGAGAATTTTCCCGCATTGAGCCTGGAGGAGCGTGCGGTCGTGCTCGATAAATTCCATCCCGACTACCAGCAGGAAGGGCGAAGGGCTCTCAGGGTAGGGCCCGACAAGGGGCTCGTGATCCCCGAGGAAGTGGCCCGGGTCATGGAATCGCGTTCCATGCTCCGTCCCGACAAGGTCGATCTTTCAAAACCCGATTATGACACCGATATCCTTATCCTCGGGGCCGGCGGAGGCGGAACTTCGGCAGCTTTGATGGCTACCGACGCCGGACTCAAGGTCATCGTGGCGACCAAGCTCCGCCACGGCGATGCCAATACGATGATGGCCGAGGGCGGCATCCAGGCCGCGACCCAGGAGTGCGATTCTCCCTTCTATCACTACCTGGATACCATCGGCGGCGGTCACTTCACCAACCAGCCCGATCTTGTCGCCGCGCTTGCCCATGACGCCCCGCTTTCCATCGCTTGGCTCGAATCTCTGGGCATGATTTTTAACAAGCTTCCCGACGGGCGCCTGGATTGCCGTCATTTCGGAGGTTCGTGCCGCAAGCGCATGCAGTCCTCCGGAGATATGACCGGGGCCGAAATCATGCGTGTCTTGCGCGATGAGGCCCGCAACCGCAGGGACCGGATTTCGGTGCTCGAATTTTGCCCCGCCGTGGAACTCCTCCTCGATGAGACCGGAAAGTGCGCCGGCGCTGTCCTCTACAACATGGAGACCAAGGAATTCTTTATCGCGCGCGCCAAGGCCGTCATCATCGCAACAGGTGGAAACGGGCGTTTGCACATCAAGGGCTTTGCCACCACCAATCACTACGGGGCGACCATGGACGGCGTCGTCATGTCCTACCGCGCGGGCGTTGGAACCACCTGTCTTCCCTCTACGCAGTACCATCCGACGGGAGTTGCCTACCCGGAACAGAATGTGGGGCTTTTGATCACGGAAAAAGTGCGCGGACTTGGCGCTCACGTGCTCAATGTCGAGGGCGAGCAGTTCTGTTTTCCTCTTGAGCCGCGCGATGTCGAATCCGCCGAACTCATCAAGGAAGCCATCGAAAAGAATAAAGCCGTTGTGACTCCCACGGGCCGCTACGGGCTGTGGCTCGATTCGCCGATGATCGACCTGCTGCATGGCGAAGGCACCGTGCGAAAGGAACTGCCCGCAAAGTTCATCCAGTTCGAACGGCACGGCATAGACATCAGCAAGGAGCCTATGCTCGTCTATCCGACGCTCCATTACCAGAATGGCGGCATAGCGATCAACGCCGACTGCGAAACGGTGGTTCCCGGACTGTATAGCGCCGGAGAGTGCACAGGAGGCCTCCACGGGGAAAACCGCCTCATGGGCAACAGCCTCCAGGATGTCATCACCTTCGGCAGAAGGGCGGGCATAAGCGCCGCCAAATATGTCAACGGGGGCGTTCAGCTCGGCAAACTCACGCTGGAGCACGTGGTGAAGTTCGAAAAAGAGCTCGCCGATGCCGGAATCACCGATTCCATAGTCGCACCGATCCTTCTGCCGGATTATTCCACCGACGAAGTGAGCGCGCGGCGTCTGGCCGAAGCCAGGCAGGAAAGCGAATAAAAGAGCTGTTCAATTTATAGGACCCATCCGGGACGAATTCGTCCCGGATGGGGAATCGATTGTTTTGACGTATCCGACCCATGAGCTTATTGTAATCTTCGTGAGAGCCGATCCAAAACCACACAAGGATTTGCCTTCACGCCAAGCAATCGCCCTGTAGTGCAATCCGACATCGGCGGTCCAAACAGCACCCTTTTGAGCAAAACCCAACGATGGATGAAAAGGGTCAAAACGAAACAGCGCGAATTTTCTCTCGGCCAAATCCTGGATTTCTTTTGGCAGCTGTTCGAAGCATTTCCAGGAATCAGGGTGGGTGCGTGAAACTAATCCCATTTTGTACAACGTCCAGCGACAAAATCCTTCTTTACCCGATCGAGCAGTGCCGTGCCCGCACCACCTTCAGAAAAATCTCTCTCGATTTCATCGCCCCACACGGCTCTGTCCATATCAACGAGCCACTTTAGCAGGGAAGCCCTATCATTTCCCGGCAAGGAAAGAATTGCCTCCTGGATCTGTTCTTTTGTAGCCGGCTTCTTGTCCATAAATGAGTTCTCCCTTATTCATGCAACTCTCCATACTTTATCCTACCCGCTGATCCTGCCAAGCGGACTGTGTGGAGCTGTGGTGCGAACAGAAGTGTTTCTGAAAATATTTTTCCTCATGGCCGGCCGCAAAAATACCGATTCTCCTTGTGATGCCAGGGGACGGGGAGCGCATCGGCCGGGCAGCGGTCCGGGCCTGCCCCCCTCACAAATCCAGGGCCTGAACTGGGAGGGCTTTAGCAAATGAATGATTTTCGGGAGTTGGAGGAAGACAAGCCCTTTCTCTCGATGAGGGAATACGCACGAGCGACCGGATATTTGCCGGTGAGTATCCGTGCAGTCCCTGAGAAGGAGCGGGAGGGTCTTAGTTCTCGCATCGTGATCGAATCGGTTTTCCCGGAGCATCCGGAGTTGCCGGAGGTTGATGACCGGGCGCTTGCGACCTGCCTGCAGATCCTTAACTCCAAGCTCGATTCGATCATCAAGATGATTGCATTTCATTCGAACTCCAAAGAGATGGGGCTGTCGAAGGTCAACATCAGCGACGGCGGTCTGCGGATTATTTCTCCCGCGGGATATGCGCGGGACGATTTTGTGGAAATCAGGCTGATGCTTCCCACGGCACCTTCAATGATCTTTTACATCTACGGGAAAGTGGTCAGCAGCGAACCCGCCGGCGAAAGCAGTGAACTCTGCATCGAATTTACAGACATAGACGATGACATTGCCGAGCAGATTGCCAAGTATGTTTTTCACAAGCAGCGCGAGATACTGCGGAAAAAAAGGAGCCGTACCGCCTGATGTTTGTCATCATTGGGATTGTGATAGTTATCGGTGGAGTTCTTGGCGGGTATCTGAACGAGCACGGCAACCTCAGCCTGCTCATTCAGCCTAACGAGTACCTCATCATTTTTGGCGCCGCACTGGGCGGCTTTGTTATCGCTTCGCCCCTCAAAGTGATAAAAGCCGTTCAAGCCGGTATCCTGCGCATGTTCAAAAGCAGGGTCTATTCCAAAAACGACTATCTGGACGCTCTGCTGCTTCTGGCCGATATATTCTACAAAATCAGGAAGGAAGGATTGGTCTCCATCGAAGGCGACCTGGACGATCCGAACAAGAGCCCGATCTTCAAGAGTCACCAGTCATTTATCAAAAATCACCACGCCCTGGCTTTTCTGGCCGATACGCTGCGGACTCTCACCATAACGGACATCGAGGCCCATGAGATGGGGGATCTTCTCGACTATGAAATCGAGGCTCATTACGAGGAAGCCCTCGTTCCGTCGAAAAGCATAGCCACCGTGGCCGACTCGCTCCCGGGGCTGGGCATCGTGGCGGCCGTTCTGGGGATCGTGCTCACGATGAAAAAAATCGACTCCCCTCCCGCCGTGCTCGGCGAATGTATCGGTGCGGCGCTGGTAGGTACGTTTACAGGGGTTCTCATGTGCTACGGATTTGTGGGTCCGATGGCCAAGAACCTCGAAAACATAGCAAGCGAGGACAAAGAGTTTCTCTCGGTCATAAAAGCAGGCCTGCTTGCGTTTATGAACACTCCTTCCCCCCAGGTGGCGATCGAATTTGCAAGAAGGGTGGTGCCCGGGGAACTCAGGCCTTCCTTTCTCGAGCTCGAGGATCTGGTGAAAAAGGCCAGGAAAAAATAGCATGGATGAAGGAAAATCGAAGAAAATCATCGTAAAAAGAATCAAGAAAACTCATGCAGGAGCCCATGGTGGAAGCTGGAAAGTGGCCTACGCAGACTTTGTAACTGCCATGATGGCCTTTTTCCTGCTGATGTGGCTCCTCAATATGACGTCTCAGGAAAAAAGGGCCGTTCTGGCCATGTATTTCAGGCATTTCAGCCTTTTTACCAAGGGCGGTCAGTCCTTCATGTACAAGGGGGGGGAGAGGCCGATCGGCCAGAATCTGGGTTCCAAGAGTGTAATCAGCAACGGCGATGAAAATGGGGGCGTCACCAATGACCAGCTCGCTTCGCGCCTGATGACGGGCGTTGGTCAGATCGGGCAGGCGGCGGCAAAGCAGGTTTTCATATCCATCACGACCGAAGGCGTAAGGATTCAGATAGTCGATACCAACAAACACCCGATTTTCCCGCCGGGAAGCGCCGACCTAACGGACCTTGGCAAGCAGATCATCAGCGTGGTTGTCGATGTCATCAAGAATTTTCCCAATAAAATTGCCGTGGAGGGGCATACCGACTCCTCCCCTCCAGGGGCGGGGCAGATGTCGAACTGGGAGCTTTCCGTGGCCCGGGCTCTTTCGGCCAAGCGGATACTCACGCAAGACGGCGTTAATCCAATCAGGATTTGCAGGGTCGTGGGGTTTGCGGACCGGGAGCCGATATTTCCCATTGACGACCCCAGAAATCGACGGATCAGCATCCTTTTTTGCGCGAGCAAAAAAAAGCCAAAACCCCACGACAGTCTGCAGTGGCTTTTGAAACCGGCGGGGTAGTCGGGCAGAGCGGGTCTGTTTCTTGCGGCTTTAAAACCGGGTAAGTCCATGGAACGAAGGGACCAGCATCGAGGCTGGTCCGGCCTCCCAACCACTGTGGCGATCTCGGATTACAGTTGTGCCAGATCTTCAGCAACATCGTCGATGAGTTGCTGGGTGATTTTGCCACCCGAAAAGGGAGCGATTTGATCCAGCGTCATGCCCATGGCCATCCCTATGCGTGGGTCATCCAATAATCCCGGCATGCGCTTCGAAAGAATGTCTTTACTGCGTTCATCAGCGATGAGTTCGGAAAGCGTCGACCGAATCGTTAGCGCCATCGTTCCAATCCTTTCCAATCAGGGTAAATGGATGAGTTGTTCCAGGAGGTTTATTCAACATACAGGCCTTCGCTTCTGTTCATCTTCCTCCCTTCCATCTGGAATGCTCTTCGGGTGAAGTGAACCCAAGGCAATTCCTTTGCTTTTTTTGCCGAATCTGTCAATTCTTTTTTCCAATCGGAGGGATCGGTGCTTCATGCGAGGGCGAGCCCTTCCTTCTGCCTGACCCGTCCGCGAAGCAGGCGGGCAATCTGGCTGCGGCGACCCGCCGCCGTTAGCCAACGGGCTGAAGCCAGCTTGTGAAACGGTTGTCGCGGGAGTTGCAGATATCGTCCATGAGGCGGCGCAGAGTTTTCGTTACCGGCCCCGGGACTTCACCCAAAACCCTGTTTTCGATTCTTTTGACAGGGATCATCTTCGCCCCGGTGTGGCACACAAACACTTCGTCGGCATCCATCAGCTGTTCGGGTGTGATTTGCTCTTCGCAGACCTTGATGCCTGCCGCGGGCGCGGCCTCCAGGATGGAGAGCCGGGTGACGCTTCGGAGGATATTTCCGGGTTTGGGGGTTTTGAGAACGCCGTCCTTTACCAGGAAGATCGATTCAACGGAGCCTTCGGCCACGAAACCCTCCAGTGTCAAAAGAATACCGACATCAAATCCCCGATTTTTAGCATCCTTTCGAGCGAGCATCCCGCTCAGATAATTGGCGCAGGCCTTGGCCTCGACGGGCGCCGTCGCAGGATGGAGTTTGCGGTATGTGGAAAAGCATATATCGATCGGGGCCGCCTGGTCCAGTCCCAGATCTTCGAAGGCCGGTATGCCACAGACGGCCACATCGAGTTTGGAATTCGGGATGAGGGAGATCACCGCCTGTTCTCCGTAGAAAGCCATCAGCTTGATAAGGCCGCGGCTGATGCGGTTTGCCGCAACAGACTGCACCACGGCTTGCGTGAGCTGCTTTTCGTCATAGGCCATTTCCATTCCCAGAAGCTCGGCGCTCCGGAAGAGGCGCTCCAGGTGCCTGTCCATGCGGAATGCGACCGGGCCGCTCGGTCCGGGATGAATCCCGAATACCTCGAAGATGGCCGAGCCGCGGCTGAAGCCGTGCGAGAGAACATGCACATTGGCTTCGTTCCACGGTACCATCTTTCCATTCATCCAGACTTTCAGGTCCTCAAACATCGGTTGCCCCCTTTGCGCTCAATCAATACCCGCCATATTCCTTGGTAAATTCCATCATTGCACGCACATTTTCCTCGCGTGCTTCATCGATCAGGGCGGAGCTGCTCATTATGAAACCGCCTCCCTGGCCGCAAACGTCGATCAGTTTCCTGCAGTATTCTTTCACGTCGTTTACCGTTGCGGTAACCAGGAGCGAGTTGGGGACATTTCCCATGATACAGACAGTATCGCCCAGTTTCTTTTTTGCCTCGAAAATGTTTGTCCGCTCGAAATGGTAGATGCACTTTCCCCGGGGAACCTCCCGGAGGGCGTCGAGCCGGGAGTCGTAGGCGCCTTCGATGAGAAGATAGGGGTTGCAGCCCGCATCGCAGAGTTCGATGATAAGCCTTTGCAGAGTTGGCCAGTAAAACTCGTTGAAATGAGCAGGCGACATGAAGTTGTCGGCGCCCTTGTGCAACGGAATGAAAACCCTGGGGTTGCCTTTGGCTTTGGCGCCGTTCACGGCCGCAGCAATAACGAACGGGGTGATCCGTTCGATGGCGCGTTTGAGCTTCGCGGGCCTTCTGTAGAGGTCGGTCATTGCCCCCTTTGTCCCTCGCAGGTTGTCTGCGATAATGTCATAGGGGGCAAAAACGGTCTGCTCCTTAATGGAGGGAAAACCCAGCGCTTTCAGTTCCTCGGCGAATCGGGAAAACCTGCTGACCCATTTCAGCTGCTTTTTCGCTCCGTCGACAATTGTTTCCAGAGCGCTTATAACCTCCGGGTTGGCAAAGGCGGGCAGAACGGAAGGCCATGCGTAGCCGAAACAGATGGTTTCGAGCGGGGGGAGTTTGGATAAGCCGTGCAGATTTCCCGCCAGCCGGGGTAGAACGGTTTTAAGAAGGTACTCGCCGGGGTTTTCCAAAAACTGATCGTATTCATCGGCCCGCATGTATTCATTTTCGACGAACTGAAACGAGCGGTTTTCCGAAACGCCGTGTCCCGGCCATTTCATGGCTTTGAAATCAAGGGCGCTAAGGACCTCATCCATGGCGTAGACGGTGAAGTTGACGCTGTAGGTCGCATCGGGTTCGAAGTCGAGGATGGTTCTGCGCCAGGCGCCGATTGCCTTATCGGGGTCCTGGTAGGCTTCAGCGGGAGTTATGCCGGTATAATAGCAATTGAAAAAAGCGAAGAGCGGGACAACGGGTATCCTGTCGGGTTCTCTCAGGGCGATCGCGTCCAGAATCCTTTTCTCCCGTTCTGCGTATACCTGTGAAGCTTCCCCCATGCGATTACTCCCCGTGTTTGTTTTTTTTGCACGCATTATAGCAGAAATGAAAGCAGGCAACCGGGAAATCCCTCTGGAATTCCCGGCGCTTTTTCATGCGATAGCCCTGAGGTGGGCATCTCCGCCCCACCCATTTGGTTGTAAAATTGCGCCAGTATGCTAGAATAGCGCCCATCTCGAACCCTAAGGAACGCGTCGGTTGATTTAAACCGTGATCCCCCTTTGCCAAAAGGGATATAGGGAGATTTTATTAGAAAATCGGATGGATGCTTATATAAAATCCCCTCTGCCCCCCTTTAGCAGGGGGGCGGGGACACTGGAGAAGTTCCCTTGCGGCTGGTGCCGGGGAGTGCTTGAGATTGACGATCGGGGGAAAATCTTTTCGTGGCTGAGAATGGTTTTTTTAGAGATAAGGTAGCTCTGGTAACGGGGAGTTCGCGGGGGATCGGCAAGGCTGTCGCCCTCTCTTTCGCCAAAGCGGGCGCCGATGTCGTCGTGAACCATTCCAAGGCCGAAGGCAGTTCGAAAAGAAAGGCCGAAGAGGTCTGCCGCGAGATCGAGGGCCTGGGGCGATCGGCTCTGGCCGTTGCGGCAGATATTGCCTCGAAGGCCTCGGTCGGCGAAATGATCGAGGCGGTGTCGGGCTGGCGGGGGCGACTCGATTTTCTTGTCTTAAACGCGGCAAGGGCTCCCTTCAAGCCGTTGGAAAAGATGCTCGAAAGAGACATGCGGCAGCTTTTCGAAATCAACTATATGGGGAACCTTTTCTGTATTCAGAAGGCCCTGCCGCTGCTCGAGGCCGCCCGTGGAAGGATCGTTTTCATCTCGAGTCTGGGGAGCCGGTTCTACAATCCGGCCTATCCGCTGGGCAGCATGAAGGCGGCCATGGAGGCGGTGGTCCGGGACTGTACGGAAAGTCTTGCCGAAAGGGGCGTTTGTGCCAATGCGGTCTGCGGGGGCATCGTCAAGACCGATTCCTTTCGGGTGCTGCGGCAGCACATGGAGGAACTCGAAAATATTCCCGAGGAGCTGTGCGTAAGCCCGGAAAGCCTGGCAGAGGTGGTTCTTTTTCTCTGCAGCCCGGCGGCCGGCGGGATTCGCGGCCAGACCCTCGTGGTTGACAACGGCTTGAGCAATAGATTATATCGCCCGGCGTGGGTGAGCAGAACGAAATCAAAGTAGACAGGGGTTGACTCGTAATGAAACAACAATTCATTCCCGAACAGAGGGTAATGGAAGAAGTGAAAAAGGCGATCGCCGAAGGGATCGATATCGACCCGGCAGGGATTACACCGGAGAGTTCCCTCATGAAGGACCTGGGCGCCGAATCGCTCGATTTTCTGGATATAAATTACCGTCTCGAGCAGACCTTCGGGATCAAAATGGCCAGACGTTCGGTGATCGATCACATGGAAGAGCTGTTCGGGGAAGAGAGCGCGGTCGATGCGGACGGAAAGCTTACCGCGAAGGCCGCCCGGGTTTTGGCAATGCGCTATGACGGCTCGAGCGATCTCATTCAGGCTGGGATGGATCTCGATGAGCTGCCCGTAACCGTAACGGTATCCTCCCTGGCCGAAGTGGTCGGCGGCCTTCTGGATACGCTTCCGGAAACGTGCACCGGTTGCGGGGCAAAGAACTGGACGTT
>JAKAJS010000139.1 GCA_021813685.1 Deltaproteobacteria bacterium
TTCGTGCGCCACCAGGATGAAAAATGTGGAAGAGGGGGCTGAGATCACGACCATTGAGGGAATCGGAACTCCTGAGGATCTGCATCCTCTGCAGGTGGCCTGGATGGTTCACGGGGGTGCGCAATGCGGGTTTTGCAGCCCCGGCTTCATCGTATCGGCCAAAGGTCTTCTGGATCGAAACGGTAGTCCCAGCCGGGAGGAGGTGCGCGACTGGTTTCAGAAGCATCGCAATGCCTGCCGCTGTGCGGGGTACAAGCCCCTTGTGGATGCGGTGATGGATGCCGCGCGCGTTTTGCGCGGGGAGATCAAAAAGGAGGAACTCGAATACTCCGTTCCCGCCGACGGGCGAATCTGGGGTGGAAAATATCCGCGCCCGAGCGCGCTCGCCAAGGTGACCGGCACCTGCGACTACGGAGCGGACATGGGGCTCAAGATGCCTGCCAACACGTTGCAACTGGCTCTGGTCCAGGCGAAAGTCTCCCATGCCAACATTCTTTCGATCGACACCGCGGAAGCGGAAAAAATGACCGGCGTCTACAAGGTGGTGACATATAAGGATATACAGGGCAAAAACCGCATCGACGGGCTTGTCACGTTTCCCACGAACAAGGGTGACGGGTGGGACCGTCCGATTCTTTGCGACCGGAAGATTTTCCAGTTCGGAGATGCGATTGCGATCGTGTGTGCGGATACCGAAGCTAACGCGCGGGCAGCGGCTGAAAAGGTATCGGTGCAAATCGAGGAGCTTCCCGCCTACATGAGCGCGCCCGCGGCCATGGCCGATGATGCCATTGAGATCCATCCGGGCACCCCCAACGTCTACTTCGAGCAGAAGGTCGAGAAGGGGGAAGACACAAAGCCCCTCATGGATTCGGCCGCCTTTGTCGTAGAAGATGACTTTTACCTGCAGCGTCAGCCCCACCTGACCATCGAACCGGACGTTGGTTTTGCCTATTTCGATGAGGAGGGGCGTCTCACCATTCATTCGAAGAGTATAGGCATTCATTTGCATCGGGACATGATCGCTCCGGGCCTGGGAATCGAGTCCGAAAAGCTCAGGATCGTGCAGAACCCGAGCGGAGGCACCTTCGGCTATAAGTTCAGCCCGACAATGGAGGCGCTGGTGGGGGCTGCCGCCATGGCCACAGGGCGTCCAGTTTATCTTCGCTACGACTACTATCAGCACATCACTTACACCGGAAAGCGCTCGCCCTTTTTTATCAATCTCAAATACGGGGCGGACAAGAGCGGCAAGATCATCGCGATGGAATCCGACTGGATCGTGGACCATGGGCCCTATTCCGAGTTCGGCGATCTGCTTACTGCACGGGGCGCCATGTTCATCGGCGCGGGCTACGGGATCGCCAACATTCGTGGCCTGGGCCGCGCGGTGTGCACCAACCATGCATGGGGATCGGCTTTCCGCGCGTACGGCTCTCCGCAGAGCTTTCTCGCAAGCGAGGTCCTGATGGACGAACTGGCCGAAAGAGTCGGCATGGACCCGTTGGAGATACGCGCGCTCAACGTCTACAGGCCGGGAGATACGACCCCGACCGGCCAGGAGCCCGAGGTTTACAGCCTTACAGAAATGATCGACAAGATGCGCCCGCTCTACCGGAAGGCCAAAGAGAAGGCGAAGGCCGAATCGAACGGCCAGATCAAAAAGGGCGTGGGCGTCTCTATCGGTATTTACGGCTGCGGCACCGACGGACCCGATGTTTCGGAAGCCGATATCGAGTTGACCAGGGAGGGGGTTACGGTTTATACAAGTTGGGAGGACCACGGCCAGGGCGCCGACATGGGAACGCTTGGAACCGCCCATGAAGCGTTGCGCCCCCTGGGGATCGCTCCGCAAAATATCAGGCTGGTCATGAACGACACGGCCTTTACTCCCAACAGCGGTCCCTCCGGCGGAAGCCGCCAGCAGGTTGTGACCGGAAACGCGATCAAGGCGGGATGCGAGATGCTCGTTTCCGCAATGAAAAAGCCGGGCGGGGGTTTTCGCACCTATGACGAGATGATCGCCGAGGACCTCCCGGTTCGCTATGCCGGGAAATGGACGGCCGTAAATGCCACGCCAACGGATGAACTTGCTCAGGGCAAGCCTTTTGTCGTCTACATGTACGGGGTCTTCATGAGCGAAGTCGCAGTGGAGATGCCGACCGGCAAGGTAAAAGTCGAAGGGTTGACCCTCGTTGCCGACGTCGGCAAGATCTGCAACAGGCTCGTCGTAGACGGTCAGCTCTACGGAGGTCTGGTACAGGGCATCGGGCTCGCGCTCACCGAGGACTTCGAGGATCTCGAAAAACACACGAGCCTGCGGGCCTGCGGAATTCCCTACGCCAAGGATGTTCCCGACAATTTGAACCTCTACTACGTGGAATCACCGCGTCCGGAAGGGCCCTTCGGGGCTGCCGGGGCCGGGGAACTTCCGCTCACTTCCCCACACGCCTGTATTGTCAATGCCATCTACGATGCCTGCGGCGTGCGGGTAACCAAACTCCCCGTACTGCCCGAAAAGGTGCTGGCCGGTTTGAAGGAAAGACAGTTGCTAGTTGCTAGTTGCTAGTTGTTGGTTGCCGGTTGTTGGTTAGTAGGTGTTAGGTGCTGGTTGTTTGTTGGTTTTAAACAACTGGCAACTAAAAACTAACAACTGGCAACTTCTAAGACCGTGCCCGTTCGCAATTTACCGGAAGAGTGCAGCGAAATGGACCAGCAGGAACTGGGGAAACTCGAAGCGCGATGCATCCAGGAACAGCCCGCGGCTTGCGTTGCGGCCTGTCCGGTTCACGTGGACGCGCGTGCCATGGCTGCGGCGATAGCCGGCGGGGATTTTGTCTCGGCTGTCAAATTTTTCAGGAAGAGCGTGCCTTTTCCCGGAATTATCAGCCGGATATGCGATCATCCCTGCGAGGCTGCGTGCAAGCGAGGCGAGGCGGGAGATGCGGTGGGCGTCCGGGCGCTCGAGAAGGCATGCGTTGACCTGGCCGGGGAAGTAAAAGATGCGGCAGGGTTTCTGCCGCCGGCCAAAAAGCAGCGTGTAGCGATTGCCGGAGCGGGCCTTAGCGGACTGACCGCAGCCTTTGACCTTGCCAAAAAAGGGTACACCGTCGAGGTGTACGAAAAAGAAGATCGACCGGGGGGATCTCTTTTTGGCTTCTCCAGGGAACAGTTGCCCGAGGAGGTCATTGCCGCCGATTTCAAGGCGCTGGAGAAGGTCGGCGTCGTTATCCGGACCGGCAGTGAGGTGGGGAAGCACATTTCGCTCGAGTCGCTTTGCAGCGATTTCGAGGCGGTCTATCTCGCGACCGGGGAAGAGTCGGGAGGCGCGGCAGGGTGGGGCCGGGATGGCGCCGGGCGTCTGGTAATCGATTCTTTCACCCTCGCCACGACCAACCCGAAGGTGTTTGCCGGGGGGCGGCTGCGCCGTTCCCGCGAAAACAGCTCACCCATCGAGTCGATAGCCGACGGCAGAAGAGCTGCGGTTTCCATCGACCGTTTCTGTCAGAAAGTGTCTCTTACCGCTTCGCGTACCGGCGAGGGAGCTTACGAGACACGCCTCTTTACCAACACCGAGGGCATCGAACCATTGCCTGCGACCGCCATCTCCGAACCCGGGGCGGGCTATTCGAAGGAAGAGGCGGTGCGCGAGGCAAAACGGTGCCTCCAGTGCGAGTGCCTCGAGTGCGTGAAAGTTTGCGAGTATCTCAACGGCTTCAAAAGCTATCCCAAAAAATATATCCGCCAGATCTACAATAATCTTTCCATCGTTATGGGGCACCGGTATGCCAATAAGCTCATAAATTCGTGCAGCCTGTGCGGCCTCTGTCAGGAAGTGTGTCCCGAAGACCTCAACATGGGGCCGGTTTGCAGGAAGGCGCGGGAAATCATGGTGGAGCAGGGAAAAATGCCTCCCTCGGCCCATGACTTTCCGATCCGAGACATGAAGTTCAGCAACAGCGAAAAGTTCGCCCTGACCCGCCACCAACCGGGAAAAGACGCCTCCTCGCACCTTTTTTTCCCCGGTTGCCAGTTGAGTGCTTCGGCTCCCGACAACGTGAGGAAAACCTACGCGTTTTTGTGTGAAACACTGGAGGGGGGAGTGGGGCTCATGCTCCGATGCTGCGGTGCACCGGCGCAGTGGTCCGGCAGAACGCAGCTTTTTTCCGATTCCTTTGCGGAAATCGCTGCGCAGTGGGAAGAAATGAAGAGGCCGAACCTTATCTTCGCCTGCCCCACCTGCTACGAGGTGTTTAAAACGCAGCTCCCCGAGGCCTCCATCGTTTCTCTTTGGGAAGTGGTCGACCGGTCGGGTCTGCCGGTAGACATGCGTGGAGGCCAGAGTTGCGGGGGAAGGCTCGCCGTTCATGACGCATGCAGCACAAGGCATGAGAAACAAATTCACGCGAGTGTTCGCAATATTTTGCAAAGGCTTGGTTTTGAAATAGAAGAGTTGGCTCTAAGTTGCGAGAAGACCGAATGCTGCGGCTACGGCGGTTTGATGTTTTTCGCCAACCCGGAGCTTGCGAAAAAGGTGATAGACAGGCGGGTCGGGGAGAGCCCGAGCGATTATGTGGCCTACTGCGCGATGTGCCGCGATTATCTCGTCTCGGGTGGAAAAAGGACCTGGCACCTGCTGGATCTTGTCTTCGGCGCTGCGGCGGGTGAGGGCGCGCAGCGTAAGGGGCCGGGCCTTGCCTTGCGCCGGGAAAACCGGGCGCGGCTTAAAAACGCGCTTCTCGAAGAGCTTTGGGGAGAAAAGCCCATCGAAAGCGAACGATACGGACGCATTCGGTTAAGAATTTCCGAGCAATTGAGAGATGTCCTGGAACGAAGGCTGATCCTCGATTCGGATATCCGGCAGGTGATCGATTTTGCCGAAAGCAGCGGTATGAAGCTTCGAAGCAGCCGGACCGGCCATTTTCTTGCTCACTTCAAGCCCGCCGCGCTCACGTATTGGGTCGAATATGGTTGTGCAGGTGAAGATGAATTTATCGTCTACAACGCGTACAGCCACAGGATGGAACTGACGGAGGCAGTGCGATCCTAAAAGAAAAGGGACTGCACGTGCAGAATTATGCCATATAGTTTAAAATTAACACCCTCCGAAATGAATTTATGCTATTTCATATCGGCAGTGTAGTTGCTTCGATGGATGTACCAAGGGCTGGAGCGCTCCTGTAAGGGGCAGTCGCGTGGGGCGTAGGTGACCGGGGGGAGACCTTTTCGTTACCGGGAGCATGTCGGGGGTATCCGCGCATGTCCTGCCGTGTCCATTTTCGCCGCGGAAAAACGGTCCTTTCGGCGCCGCCGGGGTAGGGGAGCGTCCCCTCACCGCGCCGCACGCATGTATCGTCAATGCCATCTACAATGCCTGCGGCGTGCGAATTACCCGGCTGCCGGCGCTGCCCGAAAAGATGTTGGCCGGTGTTTCCGGTAATTAATTTTCATCCCGAACCCGGGCCGTCAATGTGGTGGACACGATGTTGCTGTGCCCACCCTGCGTCCGGTACGGATCGAGGGTGGGCAAAAGCGCAGCGTTGCCCATTCGGCAGACAACGGAGGGAGCACGAAAGTGTCGGAAAAAGAGAACTCGCCCGCAGATTCGGAATGGCTTTGCTCCCGTTGCGGGCTTCCCCTGGAAATCGGCAAGGTCGATGTGGGGTATCTCGGGAGTGTTTTTCCCGTAGATCTCCTCAGGTGCTCCCGGTGCGGGCAGGTATTCGTGCCCGAGGAACTTGCCGAAGGGAAAATGGCAGAGGTGGAAAAACTGCTCGAGGACAAGTGACAGGTTTACCTTTTTATGAATGAACTCGAACGTATTCAGGCGTTGATCCTGGAATCGACGCCCGTTTTGGGCCGGGAGATCGCTTATATTCTTGATAGTCTCGGAAGGGTGCTTGCCTGCGATATAACGGCCGTAGAAGATGTTCCCTGTACGGATATCTCCGCAGTGGACGGGTTTGCAGTGCAGTGCGGCGCTCTCGAGGGCGCTTCCAAGATAAATCCGGTCGTTTTGAAGGTCATCGGGGAATCTCCTGCGGGAAGACCTTGCGGGGCGACCGTCGGTCGCGGTGAAGCCGTGCGGATTATGACCGGAGGGCTCGTCCCCGACGGGGCGGATTCTGTGGTGAAGAAAGAAGATGCCGAGGACCGGGGAGAAGTCGTCGCCTGTGTCAATAATCCCGGAATCGGGGGAAATATACGCGTGAGAGGGGAGGCGCTCCGCAAAGGCGACCTGGTTTTGCGTGCAGGTGAGGTAGTCGGAGCGGTGGAGGTGTGCAAGCTTGCGAGCATGCGGCGCGCCCACGTTCACGTGCATCAGAAGCCTGTGGTGGCGATCCTTTCCACCGGAGACGAACTGAGCGATTTCCATGAACCCCCTTCTCCCGGGAAAACGATGTGCTCGAACCTCTACGGCATGGCGGCGCAGGTATTGGAAACAGGGGCTGTTCCGCTTCTTCTGGGAATGGTTCCCGACGACCCGGAGGAGCAGAAAACCCTTTTGGCGGAAGGGCTGCGGGCCGATGTCGTGATCACCTCCGGCGGCATGTCCAGGGGAAAGTATGATCTTGTCCGGGAGACGCTCAGAGCCATGGATGTCGAGATAAAGTTCCGAAATATCGCGTTAAAACCTGGTAAAGCCGCTGTGTTCGGAGCCATAAACGGAACATTGGTTTTCGGGTTTCCGGGAAACCCTTCGGCCTCCATGATTTCCTTCGAACAGTTCGTCAAGCCTGCCCTTCTCAAGATGATGGGGCGACGGTCCGTTTCTGATGCCCGGGAAAGCCGATTTAGCGCAATAGATTCGTTTCGGCTCGATCTCATGGGGTGCAACTGCCATTCGAGAGCCTCCCTTGTGCCCTGCAGAAAGCCCGAGAGCGGGAGCTCGCCCTGATTCGGCTCACGAGCCCGGCTGCTATGAGAATCGGGGCATCGGCCCGATCATATTCCCGGCTCCAATGTACTCCGTCCTTAGTGTCCATCCGGAAACCCCGGGACAGTCATGGACCGGATCGGATTTCGCTTTTTCAAAGGGGACTTAGGTTCGAATCCCCCGGCGCGTCCCAGGGTTCCGCGGGACATTAATCCTATCCGAAAAGGTCACCCCGATCCTTGACACGCGTCTCGTGATACTTATTATGCTTGCGGACAAAATGAGTTATAGGACAAGAGAGAATGATTATTGAGGGAAACGATAATCAGACAGGAGATATACAATGAAAAATATCGGGAAAATCTTTTTCGTGTTCGCGCTGGTGTTTTCCCTTACCGTGGCCGTCGGCGGTGTTTTCAGCACTCAGGCAAAAGCTGATTGCGGGCTAAGCTGGGGATGGCTCCATAGTTGCGGGGTCTGCAGTGCGCAAACCGCTCAGGTCCCCGAGTACAGACATTTTGTCAAAGGAGAATTTCCCGGTTACGGCAAATAACGCTAATGAACCCTTTTAAAGCCATCAATTCGAAAAGTCGAAGGCCGTGGGGCTTTCGACTTTCCGGGTTTGGACCTTCCGATTCACCTCTGTTTAGCCCTCGAAAATAGTTCATCTCATAACACCCTTTCCGATCGAATAGGGGTTTTCAGGTTTTTCTTGACAGATCGGGGTGGGGGGGGCACTCTGATGAGTTAAATTCCGGCGAGACTTATGCTTTGTAGCCACTGGGGGTGGATTGCAAACCAAAGTGTTTTCGCCGCCCGAGACCCGAAACATTTGAGGAGGAAATCGAGATGAGAAAAACTTTGACAGTGTTTATTGCTCTGTGTATGGGAATGGTGTTTAGCCTTCCCTGTGTCAGTCACGCCGCGAATTCATCCAAAAAGACGATCACCGTGGGCGCCGACACCACCTTCCCGCCCTTTGAAATGGAGCAGCAGGGGAAGATCACCGGCTTCGATATTGATCTCATTCATGCCATAGCCAAGCAGGAAGGCCTGAAGATAAAGCTCAGCACGATGGATTTTCAAGGCCTTATTCCCGCCCTGCAAACCGGCACGATCGCTGTCGCGGTAGCCGGCATCACCATCACCCCGCAGCGGGCGCAAGTGGTCAATTTTTCTCATCCCTACTATCATTCCGGACTGTCCATACTGGTGAAAAAAAACAGTCCCGTCCATTCTATCGAAGACCTCAAGGGCAAGACTGTCGCCGTGAAACTGGGCACAACGGCTGACCTCATGCTCTCCAAAATGAGCGGCATCACGGTCCAACGGTTCACCAACATCGACGATGCCTACAACCAGATGAATAATGGCGGGGCCGCTGCGGTGGTTTTCGACAATCCGGTGAATCTCAATTATGCCAAGACCCATCCTGATGTACACGTGGTGGGTAAGCTCCTGACCGGTGAGGATTACGGGATTGCTGTCAGCAAACAGGATCCGGCGCTCTTGAAAAAGATCAACGATGGTCTGTACAAGGTCTACAAAAGCGGCGAATATGCCAAACTCTACAAACACTATTTCGGGCAGGATCAGCACGGTTTGGTCAAGATAGAGAAATAAGTCGATTGCGCGCCATTCCCATGAATCCCGGGGCGGTCTCCAGGGCCGCCCCCCGGGCAACGCTCTTCCCAGGGCTGCGAGGGCCTGCCCGATGGGGGAGCTTGAGGTGCGCTACGCCACTCCGCATGGGTTTTGCGCCCTTCACAAGGTAATTCCATGGATTTTTACGGCATCATTAGAAGTTCTCAGCAGGAACTCCTGTACGGCGCTAAACTGACTCTTTACTATTCGGTCGCCACGATCATTTTTGCAACGGCGGTGGGGCTCTTTTTTGCCTTGTGCAAGTTGTCGAGTAGACAATTTCTTCGCAAGGCAGGGGAAGGCTATGTGCATATCTTCCGCGGCCTGCCCCTGATTGTGGAGATTTTTTACGTTTACTTCGCCCTGCCGATGATTCTGCCCCTCCACAGATGGTTCGACCCCTACTTCACCCCGGTTGCGGGCATCATTGCTCTCACTCTCAACGAAGGCGCCTACATCACGGAAATCATCCGCGCCGGGATACTATCCATCCCGAGAGGCCAGACCGAAGCGGCGTTAAGCATTGGTATGAACAAGGCTCAGACCATGCGTTACATCATTTTGCCCCAGGCCTTCAAGCGCATGATACCGCCCCTGGTCAATCAATTCATTCAAACCATCAAGGATACTTCGCTTCTCTCCGTTATTTCCATCAATGAACTGACCAGGCAGGGGCAGATCATAATTTCCACAACCTTTGCCTCGCTCCAGATATGGACCGCCGTAGCAATCGTCTATCTGGCCATTATTTTGAGTCTTACCGCACTGTCCGGATATCTGGAAAGGAAGTTTCAAATTGCCAAACGATAAGCAGGATATGGTCATTGCCAAAAACGTCTCCAAGGCATTCGGGAATCATATTGTTCTACGAGACATTTCCATGAATGTGAAACAGGGAGAGGTGGTTGCCATCATCGGCGCATCCGGATCGGGCAAAACCACCTTCATCCGTCTGATCAACGGGCTGGAAAGCGTTACCAGCGGCGAAATATTCGTTAATAATATTGAAATAACGCACAGCAAGACCAATCTCCATCATATTCGCAAAGAAGTCGGGATGGTTTTCCAGCATTTCAATTTGTTTCAACATTTGACGACCCTGCAAAATGTCTCCATCGGGCCGATCAAAGTTCTGAAAATGAATAAAGCGACCGCCGAAAAACGCGCCTATGAATTGCTGGATCGGGTGGGACTAAGAGACAAGGCCGGGGTCTACCCGGACCAACTCTCGGGCGGTCAGCAGCAGCGGGTGGCCATCGCCAGGGCCCTCGCCATGAATCCGATCGTGATGCTCTTTGACGAACCCACCAGCGCTCTGGATCCGGAAATGGTGGGCGAGGTCCTGACCGTCATGAAAGACCTGGCCAAAAGCAACATGACCATGCTCGTCGTAACCCACGAGATGGGATTCGCCCGAGAGGTCTGCGACCGGGTGGTCTTTATGGACAACGGTTTCATCGTCGAAGAGGGCCCACCTTTGGAGGTATTCAATAACCCCAGGGAGAAACGCACGCAGGATTTCCTCGGGAAAATATTGTAGTCCCCGGACCGGGCCCTGTTCCAGCCGAATTTCCGGCGACCCAATCTCGTTTTCCTTGCCGGCCGATAAGTTTGGTCCCGGTAATTGCAATCGATTTCCCCTATGTACAATCTGCGAAGGTGATGGTTTGCAAGGTTTGCACAAAAATGCATTCGCAATATTCCGGGAAGAGGGTCATTGCGCGACAGTTGCATATATGATCTTGATAACCGAATAATTTTTGGGCAGTCCTTTTTTCAGGGACGAGGAGAGATGTGTTGAGTTTCCACCCACACTTCCAGCACCTCCACTGGAATCGAAATGTTCCTAGGGCTGACCCCTTTCTTTAATGTGTGGTTGGGTGTAGGGTGGAATGTCCTCGTTAGCTTGATGCCTTAATGTAACGAAAGTTGAATGCACTGGTATTCTCATCGACCGGCTTGATGTGTCCTGACGCTCGTAGCTTTTGAAGTGCAGACTTAACCTTTTGCATATCATCCTCACCGCTTAACTGACGAACAAGTTTGTTGGTAATTTCAGCAGTTGGATTCTCGTCGAGATAACCCAAGACAACTTCTTCAACAGAAGCAATCCTTTGGTGCTTGATGGTAACAAGGAAAGCGTTGTCTTTCTCTTCAAATATTGGTTCCACTAAGCCAGCCTTTTTAAGCTCGTTCTTGGCCGTATCTAAGCCTTCGCCGATGTCGTGATTAACTGGGTCTGGGAGATTGTGAAGCATTCTCACAATATTCGGGTTTCTTGAAAAACGCTCCTGATAAAGATTGTCCACGTTCATATAGCCAGGTAACTTTCCAGGGCTCTGTACCTCCACTCGATTATCAAATATTCGAACGTGAATATCATCGTTGAGGCTGTAATCCCGGTGAATTACTGCATTCACTAATATTTCCTTTAATGCTTCAGACGGATATTGGAGCGTGACAAGGCGACCACCTTCTTGAAATGCGGCACCGTCAATGTACTTAGCGACTTGTTCGATGGTCTTTCGAATCGCCTCTTCAATGCCTCCGTTTATCGTCACAGGCATTTCCTCAAGTTGCTCCCTTTTGTATTCCTTCTCCGTTGTGCGAAGGCGATATACTTTGACGGCACATCGAGTTTCCAATGTGGCCTGTGGCTCTTCATCGAAAAGGAGCACGCAACCAACATTAGGAATACGCTTTTCACCTTGAGAGGTCAGAAGTCGTTGTTTCCGCAAGAATGTTGAAGGTTCAAGGTGGGTTACTACTCGCCGCATGTAACTTGCGAGTGACTCACTTTTTGAAATTTCGTCTATTTCAACATCACTGACAGGTTTTCGTTCATACGGTTCGGCCCCTTTTGAGTATCCAAGCTGTGTGATTCTTTCGCCTTTAATCTTTCTCTTCTGCGCATTAATGCGAATGAAACAATCACCCGAAGCAGTGTAGTGAACCTTTGGACTTTTCGGCACAGCGAAATGGAGGATCAAACCCTTTCCGTTTGTGTCAAGGAATTCGACCGATACGTTTTCAACTGCTGGCTGCGTCTCTTCCAGCGAAGTGGCGATTATTGCGTTTGCTTCTTCTGGTTCAGTGAACCCGACGACGCGCTCACCCGAGTGCAATTTATCTTCGATGCCGATATATAGATCGCCCCCATCTGAATTCGCAAAGGCTACGAATGTCTCCTGAAGTTTTGCTGGAGAAATGCGCTTACTCTTAACATCGTTGAAGTGATCTTCGTTTAATGCCAAGAGCACATTGACATCGTCTTCCTGCATTTTCAAGACTTCCACTAAGACTCCATTTTCGCATAAGCCAGTTTTATTGAAAAAAGCCCGGCCAGGTGTCAGCGAATTCCGAGCTTAATAATCTTCTTCTTCACCTCAAAGCCAGTCCAGTGAATCGCTCACGCCCCCTGGCCCTTTCGTGGATATGAGCGCAGATCATCGTCTTCGTCGTCATGCCCCAAAGGAATTATTGTATGTGCATAGAGCGGTGGCGTCAAGCAAGAATCACCTACGGATGAGCCTCTACGGCAGCTAAAACTCGCTTCACTTCTTTGTGATGATCGAGACGTATTCGAGTCAACATTGTGCGCAGGTTTCCCATAACCTTGTTAAGCCGAGGCCATTTAGCTGATAATGTGCGCACTTTAGTTTTGTTGTGCAAAATGGGGGACGCCCTTTATGTTTTACATTTAAAGCAGCACGACAGTTTTCCCTCTACGGTTTCAGCTGCCTCTTCCAGACCCTCACCCTTGCCAACGCCATTGGCGTCATCGTTTTCACTTATAAGGGCGTAAACATCGTGGGCACCATCCTGCGCTTTGCAGGCGAATGCCGCGTGGACCATATCGTGATCGGCCGGCCCGGTCCTCTTTCCTGGTGAAATCGCTTGCTGGGGCGTAAAACAGTCGTCGAACGGATGAGCCTCAAAGCGCGTGGATTGACCGTGGTGGTAGTGGATGCCAAAACCGAACCGAAAATGCTCAGCGCCGGAAAAATGGCGCTGGCCTGAAATGTATCAATTATTTCAATGTTGATGCTGGATATGAATTATCTTTCAGATATCTTGCCGCAGCTGGAATTTGTTCTTGTCGGTACGCGCGAAATCGCACAGGGAAAGATTCCTCCCATCCATGTCTGGGATTTTTCCTGGCTTCGACTTCGAAACCTGGATCATTTTTTAACAATTGATCCATATCGCCACGGCACCATATTTCAATTCTGGACATTGTCTTGGAATGATAAATGTATGCAAACCGAGTTCTTCCTGTCTGCCAAATCCCACAGGAACCTTGGGTTGGATTACGTTGCAAATTCGGAATCAGTTGGCCCAATTCTTCAAAGAGCTTGTCACAAAGCCTTGCAGATTCCTGGCTCGCCTGCGAATGTGCGCTTATTATTTCCACGAGTTGTCCTCCTATCCTTTTCAGGGCTCTCACGCTTTATTGCTTCCGAGTCTCGTGGTCCGCGTCCATGTTCCTGAACCGAAATGACCTTAGCTTGATGGAAACGGCCTGTCAACCCGCAACATAAACAAACCCCCAACAGAACTTGCCAGAGTAAAAACCCCAGCCGTTCCCGAATTTCGTTCAAGAATGACTCGGACGTGGCAAGTTTAGGGGAAGCGGAGATTTTGAGGATAGAGGGAGAGCCGTGAATTGTCATGCGCCATCTACGCTAACGTATTCACTGACTGATGAGGGCATCGGAACAGGCGCACCGGTAGCATTGGGTCTGACCAGCCTAAGGCGCTAATTGTATGCATGATAGCCAGAGGTCTATATCTACAAGTATTTGAAATCACAGACCAGCGATCTCAATTTCACCCCTGTTTTCATGCCCTCGACGGTTCTTAACCGAAATTTCAAACTTTCCGCACCCCGCCGCCCCCGATAAGTTTGACTTCGATATCCTGCTGCTTCGAAGCCTTGAAACAGACAGAAGATACGATGGTGAAGATTTGACCTTGGAAGGTGCTCTACGGCTCTGTCTGGCGCGCTCGTGGAGAAACTGCCGGCACTAATGGTCCTGAGCCGAGTGTACGCAGCCTGTCATAATGCTGGAAAATAGGGGAGGCAATGTGGCGGATTATCGTTACCTGAAATCCGGCAACCGCGCCCGCTTCCAATATCCGTCTACAAATTCTCCCACTCATCTCTGCTGATTCCTGCCTGGCGTAAGATTTTGCCAAGAAGTTCCCTGCCGATATCACCCTGATGGGGATTGGGAATCCGTATAGTGATAAAGCCTTTGACCATGAACTGATGCTTGCCGCCGGAGTAAGGGCCTTCAAATCCCAACTGACCGAGATACCGGACGAGATCTGTTCTTTTGACCGGCCCAAAAGCAGGCATCAGGCAACTTCCCTTATAACGAGTTCGATCCCGTCAATCGCCGGCAGTTTCAGGTTCCTATGGACCCGGAACAAAACCCATTCTTCCAGGACTTCGCGGAGTTCCTCTCGACATTCCTCGAGCGTCCTCGCGTTGGCGTAGACACCGTTACATTCGGGAATTTCTCCGTAATAGCTGCCGTCGTCGGCCAGTATCTCATATTTTGCATGGCGAAGCGCCGCCTGAACATATTCCAACAGCATCCCGAATCCTCCAATCTGCTCTGAAACGGCATGTTTACCTCATTTAGAATATGATTGCGCAGAACGGCCGTCAACCGAAATGGATGTTTCAATGTATTTTGTTGAGATGGGCGGGCGTCACGAAGACAGTCTTCCTGAGCATGCCATTTTGCCGGGAAATGGTTTGGGGGCTCGAAATAACTTGCCATCGAACAATATTTTTCAGCCCGGGAGTTTGTTCGGAAATGATCAGGAAGCTCTGCAAGCGGCAAAAAGCACGTTCGGTTATTGCCAAAGTCGCAAAAAAATCCGGGGAAGGAGGGAGATAATCGCCCCTCTTCACCCGGGTCGGTCCGAATTATTTTCAGGGCAGCCCCGCACCGGGCACATCCACTGTAACAGCCCAGATAGCGGCCTCACGGGCATTCTTTCTCAGGTGTTCATGAAAATCCGGAGCAACGCACAAAAAGAGCGTGCGACGGTCGGGGCCACCGAGAGCGCAGGCGAACACACCTTGATTTCCCGTGGAGATTTCGTCCAGCACCCGGCCCCCCTCGGCGACACGAAGCACCCGATTGCCGATCGCATCGGCAATCCATACGGCGCCCTCGGCATCCATCGCCGCTCCGTCAGGCGCCACTTTGGCCTGGGGGAACACCTCCGCCAGTTCCTGCCCCTGGGGGAGGGGGCCAAAGCAGGCCCAATCGCGCCTCGGTCCAAGGGCGCCGTCGGCTTTGATGTCAAAGGCCGAGATCCGATTCCCGAAGGTCTCGTTGACAATCAGGGTCCGACTGTCGGGGGTTATCATTGCTCCGTTGGGGAAGTATAGATCTTCCGCCGCCACACTGACATTGCCGTTTGGGTCGACGAGGGCCAGCTTGGCGGTTTTCAGCGGAGCGCCCCCCATCAGATCGAACCCGAAGTTTCCCACATAAGCGCGGCCCTGTGTATCGACCACCATGTCGTTACATGGGCCACCCGCAACACTGGAAAGATCGGCGTGCACGACGAGCGATCCATCGGCTTCACGCCGCAGCAGCTTTCTGTCGAGCATAGAGATGATCAGCAGGCGACCGTCCGGAAGCCAACCCAATCCGGACGGCTGGTGGGCGACCGTGGCGATCTTCTGTGAGTTTTCGGTAAGCCTGCGTGTTTCCATACCGGCGTAGGTGCTATGATCGGCCGAACTCTTGAGGTTGAAAGGAGAAGCCGATGAAGCCCAAGAAGGAACTGGTCCTGCAGGACGACCTGCAGA
>JAKAJS010000260.1 GCA_021813685.1 Deltaproteobacteria bacterium
GGTGCCGTAGACTGCTCCGGTTTCCACCCGCCGGGCATAGACACGCCCCTGTTCGGGAAAGTAGACATAGACTATCGTCGCTCCCTGCGAATCACGCAAAATGGTTTGGGCCGGAAGGGTCATCAGGTTTACCGTCGTAGCGCCCTCGATCCGGGCTTCGGCAACCATCCCGATCAGAAGTATATGATTCGGATTGGGCACGTCGATGCGCGTCATGTACGTTCGTGTCGTCGGATCTGCCGAAACGTTTATGACCCGCACGCGCCCTTCGAACGATTTTCCCGGCAGCGCGGGAATCGTGACGGTTGCCCTCTGACCGACCCTTACCAGGTGAATGTCGGTTTCCGGCACGCCGACGTTGATCTCCACGGGATCGAGCTTTACGATCTCGAATGCCGGTCGGCCGGGGCTTGCCGTCTCGCCCGGTTCGATCGACCGCCTGGAAATGTAGCCGGAGACGGGAGCATAAAGAGAGGTATCCCGCAGGTGCTTTCGGGCTATCTTTTCGTTTGCGACCGCCAGGTGGACCTGTTGTTTGTCGCCCAAATAGGCCGCCTTGAATTTTTCAAAATCGTTTCCCGCAAGGCTCCTCGCTTCATAGAGGTATTTCATGCGCCTATATTCGTCGCTGCTGCGGTTGAGGGCGACTTGGGCCCTTCCTGCCTGCGCGGATGCCGCCTCAAGCCCCAGCCTGTAGTCTGTCGGGTCGATCTGCGCCAGGAGCCGACCTTTTTTGACAAAATCGCCCTCCCGAGGCAAAACCTTGATCACCTTCCCCGAGACAAGAAAAGAAACCTCGACGGGTTCCCCGGGCGAGGTGACCGTTCCGCTTACCGATGCAAATTCATGCTCTTGCACGTGGCGCACATGGCCGATTTCTATGGGGATCGTATTGACCGCAGGCGCATCCCCGCCGTGGCTCTGCGAGCAGGCAACCAGCGTCAGGGCGGCCAAAAAGGAAAAAATCGTCGCTACAATTCTCATAGTAATCTCCCCGAACCTTCTCGATTCGCGGTTAACCTCCGCCTTAACTCGTCAGACCTGAGACGCTTCCTTATCAGTTCATCTTCCAACTCAAGGCTTCGCTTGAGCTCCTTGATGTCGCACTTGAACAACTTGCGCAAATCGAGCAAAGTTGAAGACATCTGCGCCTGGTTTCCGGACACGAACTGCAACGTTTCCTCTTCCAGCTTTGTTCCAGAAACGATCTGGTCCACCAACCCCAGATGCAAGGCGTCTTCGGCGGAAAAACTCTTCCATTGCAGCACTTCTGTCGCTTTCTTAATTCCTAATATACGCGGTAAAAAATACCCGCTTCCCTTGGTCAGCAATCCTATGTTCAAGTTAAGGTTCTCAAATACGGTATCCTCTGCAACAATGCGGTAGTCATAAGCCAACGCTGTGTTAAGATAAAACATGGGTACGGTACCATGCGCAGCGAAAACCGTCATGTGATTGATAGTAGCTAACGAAAGAATGAATTTGTTAACCACGTTCAAAAATCGTTCCAGGTAATCGGTAGCATCATCTCCAGAAATGATTCTGGATACAAAATAGCTGTATTCGGTATTCAGGTCTCGCTCGGAAGGTGCAAACGTTACCAGAGCATTGTATGTTTTGTCTTTGAGCACATGATCCATGTAATCGTATAGATTGAAAATACTTGCGATATTCTTGGCAAAATGGAAGATATGCCGCTTCTCTTTGATCACCAGGATCTCATTATCAAGGTAAGAGGAAAACTGATCATTGTCCCTGAGAAGACCTTTTTGAGTTTTCATCGCCCGCTCCCTGTTACGATAAAGGCATTAATCGCAGTTTGGCCCCTGAATTAACCTGCTTCACTGTTCATGAGTGAACACGTGTGACGGGCAATCATCCGCTCTTCGTCTGTCGAAATGCCCTATGCTCACATTTTTTTCGGGGAAAGTAAGAATCCCGGTCCTTTAAGAAAAGTCGCCCTAACGAAAAAGGGATGAGAGAGGTGAATAATGATCTCCCCCATTCCCTTTTGCTCTGTCTCTGCACAGCGGAGTTACTTGACCGCAAGGTCCTTTCCGACAGGGCAGGCAAGCTCGTGCGTGCCAGTAAAACCGGGGTTCGCCGGCGAAGAGATGCCGCAGGCATACGGGCCGCTCGGGCGCAAGGCGCCGGGTTTGCTCATATCGGGGCAGGAGCCGGCAAAACACATCGGGGCAACGTTTGAGGCAACAGCCGGGGTAGCTACACCGGAAATCAGGGCCAACCCCATAATCGACATCCCAATCAAGGCGCCATTCAAAAACTTTTTCATTTTTTTCTCCTTTTTCAGCAATTCGGTTTCGGTTTCCGCCTTCACATTCCGCAGTTACCCGTCTTAAGAGCAACACCGGTGCCAAAGAAGGAGATGTACTACAACTTACTGATTCAACAGACTAATTTGATTGGGAGACAATTGCTGTTCATTGGCGCGGACAAGAATTTAGGAAATATGGTACATTTATTCGTTAAATATCCTTTCTCCTCATAATTTATGAGAAATCGGCGATGCGGCGCGTCGCGTTTTTTTCTTCCTATACCGCCAACTCCCGAAGGTCTTTGTAAAATTCGAGCGCCTGAGGGTTGGCGAGGACGAGACGGTTTTTCACCTCTTTTCCGTGAATGACGTTTTGCACCGCCAGTTCGTCCTTTTTGCCGCTAAGCCTGTACGGGATGTCTTCGACGGCGATGATTCTGGCCGGGACATGCCTGGGGGAGGCATTGCGGCGGATGTTGTCCTTTATGCGTTTGATCAGCTCCTCATCGAGCTTGTGTCCATCCCGGAGTTTTACAAAAAGAACGACCCGGACATCATTTTCCCAATCCTGGCCGACGACCAGGCTGTCGAGTATTTCCGGAACAGCCTCGACCTGCCGGATTAAGCGTTGCATCCGAGCGGCCATGAACGATGACGCCTCCACGTTCGGTGATTTCGATATAGTCGCCATGGCTCCAGACACCAGGGTATGACTCGAAGTAGGCTCTTCTAAATTTTGCGCCTTCAGGATCGTTCCAAAAGCCGACCGGCATCGAAGGCGCCGCTACGGCGCACACCAGCTCTCCTTTTTCTCCAATGACCGGTTTTCCCTCCTCATTATAGGCCTGCACCTTCATTCCCAGACCCCCGTGTCCGCTTTTATGTCTCTGTAGACATATTCGAAGCTCTCGACCGAAAGAGGCGACCCGGTGGAAAGCAGGGCCTTGAGCCTTGAGAGGTCGAAATCTCTTCCGGGTTTTACTTCGGCCTTTTCAATGGACGCCAGGTACTTGGCGCTCGTTCCGAAGACGGAGACCTTCTCGTCCTGCGCAAGGCGCCACAAGCCGCAGGTCGTATAGTAAAAAATCGTGTCTTCGCGCTTGAGATCCGTATGCAGTTTGAGTTCCTTTAGATGCTGCACAAGGGTCCCTGCCGCGCCGTGCACGATGCACTTGGGGACGGGCGGCCGGCATCTGCTCGAATACGAGCTCCGGAACATCTCCCCCTGTAAGGAAATTCTCAAACAGGATCGCCTTGGGAATTCCTGAAATATCCAGTTCGGGGTCGGTATAGGGCGAAACGACAACACGCTCGATCGGGATGCTCGAAATCGGTCGGGAAGTACATGATTGTGAGAAAGTTTGGTAAGATAGTAAATTTCGGATCGGTAGTTGGCATGTCAGGAGCTCCAATGAGAACGGCTTATGGTCCTGCGAAAGCAGCAATCATAATGCTTACAAGATGTCTTGCTATAGAGTGGTCTCGTTACAATATAAATGTTAATGCCGTTTCACCAGGCGATCTACTAACCTCAATGGTCAAAAACGGAATAGACAGTGGGATGATCGATGATGGAGTTCCCAAAAGACGCATTCCGATGGGAAGACTCGGAAGTCCTGAGGAAATATCAGAGGTTGTGCTTTTTCTGTTTTCAGAGGCGGCCAGCTATGTAAATGGAGTTAACCTGCCCGTAGATGGAGGATTTACGGCCTTTGGATCTTATGGTGACGCATTCGATATGCATTCCAGGAATTAACAACCGAAAAAAGAGGAGATCAAGCATGGGACTTACTATTGAATCGAAGCTCTCCGATCGTTTTCCGTTGTAGAGTACCCGAAAGGGGAAGTCAACCAATTCCGCCGGGGGTGGCCGAAATCGGGTGAACGACAGTAAGTGCCTAAAAAGACAGCAAAATATGTGAACGGTGAGCCCGGTTCAGCCGCCGCATCGGCCGGGGCCGGAAAAGGAATGTTTCTGACTCGGTAGAGTTAAACTCTATAGTGCGAGGGGCCAGCATGAAAAACAGTGTATTGATGCGCATTCACGAACTGGAAAAGAAGGCCGGAGTCCCCAAGACGACCATCCACTTCTATGTGAGAAACGGCCTGTTGCATCCTCCCGTAAAAACCGGCCGTACCATGGCCTACTACGATGAGACGCATCTATTGCGCTTAAAGGCGATCCAGGAATTAAAATCGAAGGGCCGCCTCCCGATTGCCTTCTTAAAAGAGAGCCTGGCAAAGCTCGAACTCGACGGCGGGCGGCTCGAGGCGCCACTCGATTCGCCCGCTGCCCGGGAGGTCGCCACAACCACCAGGGCAAAAGACAGAAAAAGACAGGAGATTGCCCGGGCCGCCATAAAGATTTTTTCCGAAAAGGGCTACCACCAGGTGAAAATCCGCGACATTACCGCCTCTTTGGGCATCTCGACCGGCACTTTCTACATCTACTACGAAGACAAGCAGGCTCTCTTCGTCGATGTGGTCGATACGGTGATCCGCAAAATCCTGGGCGATGCGGCCGAAGCCATCCGGCAGGAGAAGGATATACTCAAAAGAATGGTCCTGCGCGGCAGAGTCTTCTACGATAACTACTCGAAATACAGTGAGATTCTCAGTCTGTTGCGCGCAGAGATGGTGGGCGAAGACGGCTGGCCGCGGGAAAAAATCAAAAAGGCCTATCATGCCCTCACCCAACCCGTCATTCGCGACATTCAGAAGGGAATCGACAGCGGGGTCTTTCGCAAAATCGATCCCGACCTCGCCGCATACGCCCTCACAGGGCTCATCCAGATCATGTGTTTGCGAACGACTATCGGCGGCGACTATTCCTTTGAAAAGATCATGGACTTCCTGAGCGATTTCATGATGAAGGGATTGTGGCCAAACGAGCCGCCTCCGGGAAAGAGTCCGGAAACCTTGTCGTTTTGAGGCGGAAAGGAGGGGGAAATCTTTTGATTGACATAGCACATACTATGTAATATGCAGAAAACATAGCGCCTAGTATGTACTATGTGATGCGCTCCACCTCACAGCGCAGGAATTTTGAATGGAGAAAAAACAATGTCGTCTGTAAAACTCATCGAACCCACCCCTTCCGCGTACGGCTACCCGCTTTTGATCAAGCATCTTCTGCGAACTCCTCTCGCGCATGCCTCCCGGCAGGAGATCGTCTATCGCGAGAAAAGATTCGATTACACCACGCTTGCCCGAAGGATCGGACAACTGGCAAACGGGCTTGCGACCCTGGGAGTCGGGCCCGGAGATACCGTGGGCGTACTCGACTGGGACAGCCACAGGTATCTGGAGTGCTACTTCGCCGTTCCGATGATGGGCGCGATTCTCCACACCGTAAATGTTCGCCTCTCTGCCGAGCAGATACTCTACACCATTAATCATGCCCAAGATGATGTCCTTCTGGTCAATACGGATTTCCTGCCCCTGTTGGAAGAGATCCGGAAAGACCTCAAGACGGTGAAAAAAATACTCATTCTTACCGATACGGCGGCCGCTCCGCAAGCCGGCCCGGCGATTGTCGGAGAATACGAGGCTCTCCTGGAAAAAAGCCCCCCGGAGTACGATTTCCCCGATTTTGACGAAAACGCAAAGGCCACCACTTTCTACACGACCGGAACAACCGGGTTGCCGAAGGGAGTGTGCTTCAGTCACAGGCAACTGGTTCTCCACACCCTTTCGGCTCTCGCGGGCATATCCGGCTTTTCCTCCGGCAACGGTTTACATTCGGGGGATGTTTATATGCCTCTTACTCCCATGTTTCACGTCCACGCCTGGGGGCTTCCCTACATCGCCACACTCCTTGGAATGAAACAGGTCTATCCCGGCCGGTACATACCCGAAAACATTCTCGGTCTGATCAGCAGGGAAAAGGTGACTTTTTCTCACTGCGTGCCCACCATCCTGCACATGCTCCTGAACTGCCCGGCCGCATCGCAGACCGATCTTTCCAAATGGAAAATAATAATAGGCGGTTCGGCGCTCTATAAGGGGTTGTGCCAGGCCGCGCTGGATAAGGGGATAGACATCTTCACCGGCTATGGCATGTCGGAGACCTGCCCGATTCTTACCATCTCGACGTTTAAACCGCACATGAAGGGGCTTGGCCCGGAAGAAGAGCTCGAGATTCGGCGCCGCGCAGGAATTCCAATACCCCTTGTGGACTTGAAGGTGATCGACGACCAGGGGCGTGCGCAGCCCCACGATGGGGAGAGCATAGGGGAGATCGTAGCTCGTGCCCCGTGGCTCACTCAGGGATATCCGGGAGAGGAGAAAGCCTCCGAGGAACTCTGGCACGGCGGGTATTTGCACACCCGGGACGTCGGCTTTATTGACGAAGAAGGGTATTTGAAGATTACCGACCGGATAAAGGATGTGATCAAAACCGGCGGGGAATGGATCTCTTCGCTCCAGATCGAGGATATTCTCACCCAGCATGAAGGGGTGTCGGAGGCGGCCGCTTTCGGCATTCCCGATGAGAAATGGGGCGAGCGGCCCGTCGCCTTTGTGATCCTCAAAGAGAATTATCGCGAAAAGGTTTCCGAAGATGATATCAAAAACTTTTTCAACGAGTCCGTTGCCGGCGGTGTCGTCTCCAAATGGGCGGTCCCGGACAGGATAGTCATCACCGAGACGCTCCCCAAGACAAGCGTCGGAAAAATGAATAAGAGAAGCCTCATGAAGCAGTGTAAGCAATAACCGGGAAAGACGTAGAGGAAAGGAGAAAACCATTGAACATTACAGTTTTACTGAAACAAACCCCGGATACCGAGTCGGTCATTCGCATCGCAGGGGATGGAAAATCGGTCGAGACAAAAGATCTCAAGTGGGTCATCAACCCGTATGACGAATTTGCGGTGGAAGCGGCCCTGCGTCTCAAGGAAAAACATGGGGGCACGGTCACTGTCCTTAGCTTCGGGCAGCAGCGGGTGGTGGAGGCGATTCGAACCGCACTGGCCATGGGGGCCGACTCGGGCGTTTTGATAGAAGAGCCCGCCCTCGAAGGAGGCGACAGTCTGGCGGTTGCCAAAGCCCTTGCGGCAGCAGTTCGTGAACTCAACCCGGATCTGGTCCTGTGCGGCTCTCGCGCGGTAGACTTCGACGAAGCCCAACGCGGCCCCATGGTGGCCGAGTATCTCCAGTGGCCTCATCTTGCCCTGGCAGTCTCGATTGATTCGGACGCCTCGAGCGTCACCATCGATCGTCCTGTCGAGGGAGGCAAAGTCACCCTGGAGGCAAGCCTGCCCGCTGTGGTCACCTTTGGCGGGTCTCACGCGGTATGGAACCCCAGATATGCCTCCCTGCCCGGCATTATGAAGGCCAAGAAAAAACCTCTGGCGACCAAAACTCTCGCCGATCTCGGGTTGGAGGGTGCGCAGCAGGCGAAAATCCGCGTCCTCTCCCTGGAGATGCCCGCGCAGAGGGCCGCCGGAAGGATCATCGACTCCGGTCTGGATACGAATGGCAAGGCTGCGGAACTTTTGCGAACATTGCATGAAGAAGCCAAAGTGATTTGAGAGTAAGGAGACCCGCCAATGGGAAAATGTGTTTGTGTTGTCTGTGAATTTCGAAATGGGGCCTTTCGCCGCGTGACCCATGAGGTCGCAAGCGAAGGGAAAAGGATTGCGGATGCGCTTGGTGTCGAGTTATGCGCCGTAGCGGTCGGATCGGGAGTTGCGGAAAAAGCTTCGGAGTTGGGCCGTTACGCCGTAAGCAAAGTCTACGTCGCAGACGATCCCGCACTGGAAAACTATCTGGCCGAAACGCACGTGCCGGTAACAGCCGAGCTGATTTCCAAATGCGATCCGGCGGCTGTGATTTTGCCTGCCTCCGTAAACGGGAAAGACCTTGGCGCGCGCCTGGCTGCGCGCCTCCAGGCCGGACTCGCCCAGGACTGCACCCAAATTGTCTGTGAGGGCGCTAACATCAAGGCCCTTCGCCCCATTTTCGCCGGAAAGTGTTTTGCCTGGTGCGATTGGGCCGACGGCTCGCTGCCCGTAATCTCCTGCCGTCCCAATGTCATGGATTGCCTCCTGCCGAGTGAAGGCAAGGCGGAGGTGGAAACGGTCCCGGTACAAATCCCGCCGGTTCGCTCCTGTGTAAAAGCCGTCGATCTCGATACTTCGGGGAAAGTCGAGCTTACGGAAGCCGAAATCATCGTATCGGGCGGTCGCGGGATGAAGGGGCCGGAAAACTATGCAATGCTCGAAGAGTTGGCGGGGCTGCTCGGGGCCGCCGTAGGGGCTTCGCGCGCAGCGGTCGATTCGGGATGGCGCCCGCACTCCGACCAGGTGGGCCAGACCGGCAAGGTCGTAAATCCCAATCTTTACGTAGCCGTAGGAATCTCGGGGGCAATCCAGCACCTTGCGGGCATGGGGTCGTCCAAATTCATCGTGGCGGTAAACAAGGACGCTGAGGCGCCAATCTTCAGCAAGGCCGATTATGGAATCGTGGAAGATCTTTTCACCTTCGTTCCCGCATTCACCGAGGAAGTGAAGAAGTTGAAGAGTTCGTGTTCCTGACACGATACAGGAAAGGGGAAAAAATGAAAGATGTTGTGATCGTTTCGGCCTGCCGCACGGCCATCGGCGCTTTTGGCGGAAGTTTACGCGATCTCAATGCGGCAACTATTGCCAGTGTGACCATGAAGGAGGCGGTAAAAAGGGCGTCCATCGATCCTGCGTCGATCGATGACGTCCGGTACGGATGCTGTATGGAACCCGAAGACACCATGAACGTTACCCGCGTGGGGGCGCTTATGGCGGGCATACCGGAAACGGTCCCCGCAGCCACCATCAATCGGGTGTGCATCTCCGGGATGGAAGCCGTCCTTTCGGGCGCGGCCATGATCAAGGCCGGGATGGCCGATATCATCCTGGCCGGAGGCGTCGAGCACATGTCCGGAGTCCCGTTTACCGTCCCTAAGGCCCGCTGGGGGTGCCGGCTCCAGGACCAGGTGTTCGTCGATGCTCTGATACACGGCCTCCATTGCGGATCGCACGTTCTGCCCCTGGCCGCGGATGCCCCGCTCGATTTCACAAAAGCCCCGGCAAGCCTTTTTGTGGGAAAACCCTACATCATGGGTCATACGGCCGAATTTGTCGCCCAAAAGCTGGGGCTGTGCCGCGAAGATATGGACGCGGTGGCCTTGAGAAGCCACAATAATGCCGAACGCGCGACCAATGAAGGGCTGTTCAGGGAGGAAATCGTAGAGATCGCCGTGCCGCAGCACAAAAAGCCCCCTCTGATCTTCGACAGGGACGAGCACTTTCGCCCGGGCTTGACAATCGAGCAGCTGCAAAAGCTCCAACCCGCCTTCGTACCCAAAACCGGAACGGTCACGGCGGGCAACTCGAGCGGCATGAACGACGGGTCTTCCGCCATGATCATCATGTCGGCCGAAAAGGCCAAAGCGCTTAACCTCACTCCCATTGCAAGAATCAAAGCAGTGGGAAAAGGCGCCTGCCACCCGGCCATAATGGGGCTTTCTCCTGTTCCGGCCGTAAAGAACCTCATGGAGAGAAGCTCGCTCAAGATAAGCGATTTCGAACTGATCGAGGTAAACGAAGCCTTTGCCGCTCAGTATCTTGGCTGCGAACGGGAACTGGGATTAGATCGTGAGATCACCAACGTAAACGGTTCGGGTATAGGCTTGGGCCACCCGGTAGGCTCGACGGGATGCCGCATCATGGTCACCTTGATCCACGCCATGAAAAAGCGGGGCAAAACCCTCGGGCTCGCCACCCTTTGCGGGGGAGGCGGTGTATCCATGGCATGCGCCCTCGAAATGATTTAGGTTGTTCATCCGGAAACCCCGTGTCGGTCGAGGAATGTCCGGCTCTTTCATCCGGCTTCCGAGGGCATCGGGGTTTATTTCCAAAAGCTGCGCGGCCCCTTTGGGGCCGCTTATTCTCCCGCCGCAATTTCGAAGCGCTGTGCGGATATGGCGTGACTCGGATACCTCCAGGGGGCAGGAAGGCCCGCCCCATCTCCTGAATATACGTACCGACCAAATTCATTAAAAAACGATATTTCACGAAAAAAATACCGTATTTCCTCAATTCCGGCCCGCCTCGGTGCCATCGGATCGTTGTCAATCTGAAAAACATTGCAGAATCAATGGCTTGTAAGAACATTCCTTCTTTGGCATCAGTGTTGCTCTTATATCCGGGCAACGGTGGAAATGAATGGTACCCAAAGACAAATTCAATGATCGCAAGGAGAATACAATGAAAAAAGCTCTAACAACCCTGCTTCTGGTTTTCGCCATGGTCGGCTTCATCGGTCTTACCGGCTCGCCGGCCGGCGCAGCAACTGCCTCCGTCTACTGCAATCCCGCGTATACCGCCTGGATCGGAGCGCCGGGAAGCGAGGGCGTTGTGTGTCCGACGGCTGTCGCCTCTGCCCCGGATCCTGCGCCGGTCTACTGCAATTCCGCCTACACCGCCTGGATCGGGGCGCCGGGAAGCGAGGGGACGACATGCCGGGGGCTTGTCGCCAGCCACGGGAATAATGCCGGAAATTAACCCTTGAAACCTATCCGGGATTATCGGAGCAAGGGGGGCGGGGTTTTCCGTCCCCCCTCCCGAAAGAAAAGGGTTCTGCATAAAGGAGCAAAAAATGGTCTGGCTCGAAACGATAAATATCCGTTCGGCCGGGGTTATCGAAGCCCGAAAAGCCTTGGAACTCTGCAGTCGGATCGCCCAATCCGCAACGCCCGACGCCGCATTGCGAGTAAGGGTATATTGCAATGCCATATACACGACCGACGTCAGCATCCATCTTGAATGGAATTCTGATCCCGGACCTTCGAGCGTTTTAGGAAACGAGTTGACTGAGGCGCTCCGAGACTTCGGTTTGATAAACCACACGGTGTGGATCGAGCAGGAATACCCAGCCGGTCTCCCTGTTTTGGAGACGGGACAAAATCCCGCAAGAAGAAAAGGAATGGCCGAAGTTTCAATTCTTGGCGAAAAACGTAGAATGGCGCACAAGGGAAAGGAATGCGCGCGAACGACCTGATCTCGGTAGCTGGACCCACCAGTCGGTAATGGGCTATCGAAGAAAAGCGAGGTTATGGTATGATTGAGCGCATGGAATTACGAGCTTCTAAAAAATCTGTTTTAAATTTTGTAAATCGAAGGATCGACCATGAAGTTAAAAGTTGTCGTTCATGAAGCGGAGGAGGGCGGTTTTTGGGCTGAAGTGCCATCTATCCCCGGCTGCGCAACCCAGGGGGAAACCTTCGAGGAACTCCTTAAAAATATCTATGAAGCGGTGGAAGGTTGCCTTTCAGTAGATATAGAACCGACCGATCTGGTGGATGGCAAAACGCGGGTCATGGAAATTGCGGTATGAGGAGTCTTTCGGGGAAGCAACTGGCAAGGGTTCTCGAACGGCACGGCTGGCGGCTGTTACGGACCCAGGGAAGTCATCACGTCTACGGGAAGGAGGGAAGCATCGTTCGCCTGTCGGTGCCGGTTCACGGCAACCAGCCCATTAAATCCGGTCTGCTTAACCATCTGCTAAAGATGGCCGGCTTGAGCCAAAACGACCTCTAACAACCCCTGCTATTCGCACCGATGTCTTTCACTATCTCCGGTTGACCGCAAGGATAGCCAACGTTTCATTGTTTCGATTGATGATTGAATCTCTTTCCGACTATCACCCCCGCTGACGGAGCCCGAAAACTTGCGGCAACTCGACGGGGTCATCATCCATTATGAGAGTTCACCACATTGTGAAGGAATTGAGCGCATAAACGAACCGACCCGGGTGTGTGCAGAGGGGTTAAAAAATTTTGCGCCCTCTTTCCGTCTCGCAGCCGAGGAGAAAGAGGGCGCAAAAGGCAGGAATTTCAATCTCAGCGCAGCCGCCGGCTACATCACATTTTCGAGCTCTTCGAGCAGTGCCTCGACTTTGACCATTATCTGCTCGTCGGAGTAGTTGGCGAGTTTTATGGCCTTTGCGGGGCATTCGGATACGCAGGTGCCGCACCCCTGGCAGAGCGCCTCGTTTATGTTCGATACGTTGTCGACGATCTGCGGCACACCGTAGGGACAGGCGCGAACGCAGACCAGGCAGGCCGCGCACAGTTCGGGGTCGACATGGGCCACGACCCCGCCGATGGTCTGGTCAGTTGCAGCAAGAAAGGCCCCGGCGCGCGCCGCCGCAGCCATCGCCTGCGAGATGCTTTCGCTGATCAGCTTGGGGCTGTGGGCGGTGCCGCACATGAAAAGGCCTTCGGCTGCAAAATCGACCGGCCGAAGCTTTACGTGGGCTTCCATGAAGAAGCCGTCCGGGCTGGCCTGGATCTTGAGCATGGAGGCGAGGCCCTGGTTTTCTGCGGCCAGCGTGGCAGCGCTCAGCACCACCGCGTCCGCCTCGACCCGGACCGGGCGCTGCAGAACATGGTCTTTGAAATCGACGAAAATCCCCGCTCCGTCGGGATAGACAACCGGCTGGTTTTCGAGGTCGAATCGGGAAAAGAGAACGCCCTCCCGCCGCGCCTGTGTATAGAATTCCTCGAGCTGTCCGTACATTCTCATATCCCGGTAGAGCACGAGTACTTCCATGTCGGGGTTGAGTTTTTTGAGCTCCCTTGCGTGCTTTACCGCAGTCTGGCAGCAAACGCGGCTACAGTTGGGGTTTTCTTTGTTTCTCGACCCGACGCACTGTATCATGACGACCCGGTTCCACGCAGCGACAACGGACGCCTCTTTGGTCATCAATTCATCCAGTTGGAGCTGGGTCATGACGCGATCGCTCTCTCCGAAACCAAATTCTTTCGGCAGATACTCGCGGGCGCCGGTAGCCAGAATGGTCACGCCGTGGCTGATCTCCCGTTCGGGCGCACCGTTTGCCTCGACGCGGCTCACAAAATTTCCCTTGTAGCCGGAAAAGCCGGTAATTTTCGCATCGGTCAGGATTTGAATCCTGCGGTTGGCCTTTACTTCTTCGATCAGACCGTCGAGGAAGGCGCCCACGTTTTTTCCCTCGATCGTATGGGCAATCCTGCGGCTAAGCCCCCCGAGTTCCTTTTCCTTTTCCACGACCGACACCTCGAAGCCCTGCTTCGCAAGCCCCAGAGCCGCGGTCATGCCCGCTATCCCGCCTCCGATCACAAGTGCACTCTGAACGATATCCAACCGCTTTTCGCCCAGAGGATCGAGCAGGGAGGCCCGTGCCACCGCCATCCGAACGAGGTCTTTGGCCTTCTCCGTAGCCCCGTCCTTATCGTTGCTGTGACACCAGGAATCCTGGTTGCGGATGTTGGCCATCTCGAAAAGATATTTGTTTAGCCCCGCGTTCATGAGCGTCTCCTGGAAAAGCCCCTCGTGGGTGCGCGGGGTGCAGGAGGCGACAACGACCCGGTTTATTCCCTGCTCTTCGATCACCTGGGCCATTTTGACCTGGGTGTCCTGGGAACAGGTGTAGAGATTTTCTTCGACGTAGACCACGTTGGGAAGCGACTTCGCGTACTCTCTTACCGCCGGAACATCGACAACACCGGCTATGTTTATGCCGCACCGGCACACGAATACGCCGACACGGGGCTTTTCGATGCTCACATCCTTTTCGGCGCGCCTTTCGGCAACTGTTGCCACCGACCAGCGAGCCTCGCTCAAAGACGAACTGCAGGCGGCCGCTGCCGCCGAAGCCTCCATGACCGACTGGGGAATGTCTTTGGGCCCCTGGATGGTACCGCACACATAAATCCCGGGTCTGGAGGTGGAAACCGGAGTAAAGCAGTCCGTTTCCACAAACCGGTTCTTGTTGAGATCGATTCCGAACCGTTTGGCCATCTCCACCGACTGCTTGCCGACGTCAAGTCCCACCGAAAGCACTACGAGATTGAAGAGCTCGCTTTGCATTACGCCCTTCTCGTCGACGTAGGAGATCCGAAGATCGCCGTTTTCGACGGGATCGATCGTGTGCACGCGGGAGCGAACGAAGCGAACACCCTGGTCCTGCGCACGCAGGTAATACTTTTCGAAGTCTTTGCCGTAGGTGCGCATGTCCATGAAGAAAATCGCCGCATCGAGGCCCCCGTGGGCATGCTCTTTGGCGATCATGGCTTCCTTTACGGCGTACATGCAGCAGACGCCCGAACAGTAGGCATTGTCGCAGTGGTGGATGTCGCGCGACCCCACGCACTGGAGCCAGGCGATTTTTTTGGGCTCCTCCATGTCGTAGGGGCGCATGAGATGGCCGCGATACGGCCCGGAGGCGCTCAAGATCCGCTCGAACTCAAGACTCGAGATGACATTGGGGTGGTTGCTGTAGTCGTAGGAATCGAACCGTGAGGGGTCGAAAACATCGGTTCCCGTCGCAATCACCACCGCCCCGACTTCGAGTTCGGTAACGCGCGGCGTGTCGGAATAAAGGACTGCGCCGGCAAGACAGACTTTCTCGCACAAACCGCAGCCGATGCACGCCTCATGGTCGATCGAATAGACCATCGGCACCGCCTGCGTGTACGGGATATAGGCGGCAGCCCTTTCATCCAGGCCGCAGTTGTATTCGTTTGCGGCTCGTACCGGGCAAGCCTGGCCACAGGCACCGCAGCCGGTGCACTTGTCCCTGTCGATGTAGCGGGGAGACTGGCTGAGCTTTGCGGTAAAATGCCCCGGCTCGCCTTCAACCGATTCGACTTTGGAATGGGTAACGATCCTGATGTTCAGATGCCGGCCGACCTCGACCAGTTTGGGCGAGATGACTCACATCGCGCAGTCGTTGGTCGGGAATGTCTTGTCCAGCTGGGCCATGAGCCCGCCTACAGAGGGCGACTGGTCCACCAGATATACAAAGTATCCCGCATTGGCGAGGTCCAAAGAGGCCTGCATGCCGGAGATGCCGGCGCCGACCACCATTACAGCCCCAATATTGCCATTGCTGCCCATATTTGCCATATCCCCATTCCTGCCGTTTGTTGTCTCTATGCACCCGTGCGAACAAATTTGGGAGTTGCGCCTTCGTACCCGTGGAGTTCGGCGGCTCCGATCTTTTCCACGTCCACCAACCGTTTGGAAAC
>JAKAJS010000015.1 GCA_021813685.1 Deltaproteobacteria bacterium
ATAAGGAAGCGGGAAGCGGGAAGCGGGAAGCGGGAAGCGGGAAGCGGGAAGCAGGAAGCAGGAAGCAGGAAGCAGGAAGCAGGAAGCGGGAAGATTGTTCTCCCTCTTTGGAGTTCCTTTTAGATCAGAAGCGCGAAGAGAGATGCGGATGGTACGCTTTTCTTCCCGCTTCCCGCTCCTGTCTTTTCACAATTTGTAGCCGATTTTTCGCAAGAGATCCTTTCGCCAGGCGATTTCCGCATCGTCTTCGAACCCTTTGGGGCTGGCGCCATCGACGACTCCCATGATCCCCCGGCCCGCTTCGGTTTCCGCTACGATCACCTCCGTCGGGTTGGCCGTTGCGCAAAAGATCCTGCACACCTCGGGGACCATCTTGATGGTGTTGAGGACGTTAATGGGATAAAAGCCGGGGCCCAAAAAAATGAGGAAGCTGTGGCCCGCGGAAACGGCCATTGCATTTTTACGGGCAAGCTCGATCATGTCCGGGTCGGTGCCGGACCATCTCACGAGGCATTTGCCGGAGGCCTCACAGAAGGCGAGGCCGAATTTTATGCCCGGAACCGTACAGACCAGGCTCTCGTGGATATCCTCGACGCTTTTTATAAAATGGGTCTGGCCCAAAATGAAATTGATCTCCTCGGGCTTTTCGATCTTCACTGAGGTGAGCTGCATGCCTTACTCCCTTCCGAAAATGAGATTTGCTGCACCCAAAACGGATATTTCTTGCGAGTGTTGTAGATTGTATAGTTGCCCCATCTGTTGATGTAAACTGCTTTTTGGGACAAATCTTCGGTCCGAAAATACCGCTCAGACATCCGTAATTGAAATCGATTCAGTATTCTCGGCAGTATCACGTCATCTTCTCCTTTTCCCCGGCCCATGTAGTGAGGGGACATGGTTAGAAAATTTTTGAAGGGTTACTCAATTGTCGGAAAAACGGTTTGATTTTCTCCGGCGCCCTATTCAGTCCTCCGGGTCGGTAGGTGCAACCGAGGCAGTGGTCCGGAAAACTCGGCCCCGATTAATCGTTCACGCTGGTTTTCATAAGACGGGCACAACGTCGGCGTAAGCATCGGGGAACAAACCGTTGCCTCCCCGCCAACCGGGTATGTTTTGTTTCTTCAATATCGACAATCCCCGTGGATTTACCACCAGACGTTCGAAAGCTTCACGCCGGTCTGGGCATTTCGGCAGAGATCCTCATACAGCCTACTCTTTAGTAGAGTCCGCCACATGAGAATGCCCGTCGGACAATTCGACCTTTCATTTTGCCTCTTGATTGATTATGGTGAAATCTACGAGGACCAATTTAGAGGGAACCAAGAAACAGTGTGAGTGAGGTCGCGGTGCTTTCATCGAGCGTCAAAACTTATCAGTGAGTTGGCAGCGTCAGAGCACATCCCGGAAGATGTTCTCATCAGGGAAGCTTTGAAGTCTTTTCTGAGAGAAAAGAGGCGTGCTATTCAGAGTGACCAACTGGATATTTTCAAGCGGTACCGGATTTCGAGTAGCCAGGCACTGTACGACAAGATTCGCAAGGGAACACTGTCGGAATCTCCCGCCTGGGAGGATCGAATCGCTCTTGACAACCTCCAGGAGGCCCTGAGTAACATTGACGCTGCTCTCTCCTCTTTATGAAGAGTTGAGGAAAACCGGAATCGGCGAATTGAGGGCGTGGCTCGACCGGATTCAGCTTATCACGACCCCTTCAGGCGTAGTCGTAAAAATGCGGTTCTGGCTCATAACCGGCGACTTTGTCGATGCCTATGCCGCCTTCCGGTCATTCATTTGATTGCGTCGACGTGAATGTATTCCAGGATTTTCTCATCCGAAGTGACAAGGGGGCAGTCGTAGGCCATTGCCGTTGCCACGATTAATTGATCTGCGGGGTCTCGGTGGAATTTGCCCGGCAGGCGGGTGGACAAAATAGCAATCGTCGGAGTAAGTTCCATGAGGCGAATACCCGGGTAGCTCAAGGCTGTATCAAACCATTCATGCAGGTCACATGGCAATTTCAGCCGGCCATATTCCGCAAGTTTTGCAATCTCCCAGGCGCTTATCGCGCTTACACCAATTGTTTGGCTCTCATTCGCCTGAATAATGGTTGTTTGTGAATCTGTCAGCCTTCGATCCCCGTGCACCCACCATATAAAAATATGAGTGTCGAGAATGATCATCCCGCGGCTTCCCAGTCGCCTTCCGCCACACTTGCAAAAGGATCAATATATTGAACAGGCGTTCCGCGCAGTGAATAGGAATTCCCCGTAGCGGCATCGGGGCCTCGGCTGCGTATTATAACCTCCACCCTGTTCCCGGGCTGAAAAGGCAGCCCTTTGATGATGACTGAGCCGTCTTTTGATACTTCTGTTTCCACTCTATAATCCTGCATCTTCGCACCTCGCGTTCAATAATACTACACACCCGCCATCCCGGGGTCAATATCCAAAGATTTCTCACCGGCAAACCTGTATTGTGGCCGACCTCCACAGGTGACAGGAACCTGGATGAATAATAAAAGTGCATGTTCGGCAAGGCTCTTGCGGTATGATCGGAAGAATTTTCCGCAACTGAAAAAGCCCTGATCATATTCGTAATGCTGAACATGCAGGTCGGCAATTTCCAAATCGCAAACAAAGTTGAAGTCGCGTCGGTCATTCTTGCCACGGCGATTGCACTGCTGATATTGAGGATTTTGACCGCGATAATCGATCCGAACGCCTCCAAAAAAGCAGTCTCGCGCATATCGATCTTTGTCTGGAATTTATCCAGCTGTCCGAGCCCGGACCACCCGGATCGGCGCTATACGGCTTTTTTCGCATCGAGAAACATCGGTCTAAGAGCAAAAAACGGCATCATAGTTCATGCTAAATGGCATTACTGGCCGATCTTGCGTGGCCCGACCGGTCTGACCCAAAATGAAATTGATCTCCTCGGG
>JAKAJS010000251.1 GCA_021813685.1 Deltaproteobacteria bacterium
CCCGACAAGCAGGACAAAGCGACACAAACAGTGTTGGAACAGGCGGAGGCGCTGTCGCAGGAGTGGGTGGAGTCGTTTTAAAAGGTTTTAGGGGAAAACTATGAACGGTCAAAATCGAAAAGACATTCGACCCGGTCAGCGTGTCGCAATCGTCTTGAAGCAGGATCAACGAACCGGCCGCCGAACTGTCGGGATTGTGAAGGACATACTCACCTCCTCCCCGTACCACTCTCGCGGAATCAAGGTTCGACTGGAGGATGGCCGGATCGGGCGAGTACAGGAGATATTTCCGGAAGAGGGGCAGAACGGAGAATGAAATTGTCCCGATCAGATCGGCCTATATGGAAATCGGCTCTGCGATTGGTTTTCCGTAAAGAAACACCTGGAACCCTGACAGGCTAACGGATGTGCAACCATCTGCAGATCGCCAAAAGCGGGGGCTCGAATAAAGAGAAAAAATTCAACATTGCCTTGACAGCCATTTTTGTCCAATGTTATTTTTTTGCTCGTGCGTTACATACGCCGATTTTGCCCGTGTTAGTTGCTTTTTGGGTATCTCGACTTTACCTTGCCTTTCAGGCTGCTTCCGCCGAAGATAATTGTTTTTATGGGATGTGCGGAATTTCCCGATTTATTACAGGCAGAAGGTGGGAGTTTGCAACGTTTTCCGATGATTGGAGGAGGTTGGCGATGGCGCTGCCGATAGAACCAACCCCGTGTTTGGATGAAGAAGCTTCCCGAAGCTTTTTGGCGCGGGTTGAGGCCGATTTAAAGGTTCCGACTTACAGCATCCCTACGCCTAAAATTGAGGGAGCACGGCGGAAAGCCCTGCGGCATGCTGTCTTGGGACCGAAATCCCCCCAAAAGGATTAGCGGCGAAGGTTGGGAACTCTCTCAAGCATCCGAGTTCACTGAGTTCTCGACTTTCGATTGCGCTGACGCCGATCTCAATGATTTTATCTGGAACGATGCGAAATTGCACAAGGAGCTATTAATCGCAGAGACCTACGTCTACAGGTTTCTGGATGACGATGGAGACCCTACCGCCCCCATTGCATTTGCCAGCCTATCAAACGACACCATCCCTCTTTCCGAGGACCTCAAGGGAATTTTCGGTCTGGATGGATTTGAGTACAGAAATTTTCCAGCCGTGAAGCTTGGCAGGCTGGGAGTACACAAAGAATTTCAGAAGCAAAATATCGGGACAGCCATTCTTAACATCCTCAAAAATCTTTTTATCACAAACAACAGGACGGGATGTCGCTTCCTGACAGTCAATGCTTACAACCAGCGCAAAATCCTTGATTTCTATCTCCGTAATGACTTCCAATTTTTAAACGAAGAAAAATATCGGCAAAAAATTACACAGTTTATGTTCTACGATCTTCTCCGCTACAAGGGTGAGTTTTACCCGACCTGAGCCCCCATCCGGAAATCTCTTTGCGGGCAACGCCGATTTTCAGGGGCTGGATGAAGGTCGCCATTCTACCCGGAAGGAAATCAGGTTTGTGGAGACACTCACCTCGAAGTTCTATTATTGACAATGTCAACGACATAGTCAATAATATTCCCCAAGGAGAAAGAGAATGGCTGAGGTCGGTCACGAACTTCATCATGGGGGCGATGAGCCGCACTTGCTGCGCGAAGTAATGCGGGTCCATAACGTCCTGCTCAACGTGTTCAGCCGCCAGGTAGGGATGCCGGCCTCCCGGCTTGCTTTGATGCGGCTTATTGCAGCTTGCGATTCCGAAGACATCGGGATCATGGAGATTGCCCGTCGTCTGGCAGTGAACGCCGCAGCGGTTACGCGCCTGGTAAAGGAGATGGAATCCGAGGGGCTCGTTGACCGTATTGCTGATGCAAGGGACGGCCGACGCAGCTATGTCAGGCTATCGTCGGAGGGATTCCGGGTATTTGAGCAAATTCATGAGCGTGCGCACGAATTTGAAAGAGAACTCGGAGCGCTTGTCAGCAGCGAAGACATGGCCACAGCGGTTCGGGTTCTCTCCCGACTGCGGGAAGCTCTTGAAGGCCTGCGTTGAAAGGAGGAATTGAGACATGAAAGACACCGCGAAGAAGTCGTTCAGTCTACGGGGATTTGCCATCCTGACAGCCACCATTACCGGTCTCGGTCTGCCGATCACGGGTCTGGCAAACCACCTGCACCAGATGGACCCGTTAGTATCCTTTTCGCGCCACGCCTGGATGGCGGCCCACTGGATTCTTGGCATTCTCTTTACGATTTCGGTTGTCTCGCATGCCGTTCTCAATCGCCGCCCGCTGCTCAACTATGTCCGAGGCCGCGCCGCCGGTTCGAAATCGGGCCGGGAAGTCGTCGGTGCAATCCCCTGAGGCTCAGCAACCGCGGGCGCACCGAAGGCCAATCACTTGAGGAGGATTTGATGCAGATCAATAACGAAATTTACCAGATCCATGGCCATGACTGGTGGTCCGAGGATGCTCCGTTTGATATTTCGAGCCTCAGATATTGCATGAACCCTGTGAGGTACGGGTATTTCAGGCGCGCGCTTCAGAAACTGCGCTTTCAGGGCAGGGCATTGTTGGACGTCGGCTGTGGAGGCGGTTTTCTCTCGGAGGAATTCGCACGGGACGGGTTCTGCGTAACAGGTATCGATCCGGCGGATCGTTCCATCGAGGCGGCGCGGAAACATGCCGCCGAAAACAACCTGACGATCGAATACCGGGTAGGAAAAGGAGAAGCCTTGCCGCTTCCGGATGCCTCTTTCGATATCGTTGTCTGCTGCGATGTGCTCGAGCATGTTGAGGACCCGGGTCTGGTTATCAGCGAAGTCGCGCGCATGCTGAAGCCGGGAGGGCTATTCTGCTATGACACCGTCAATCGAACCTGGCTAAGTAAAGTTGCGTTGATCAAAATCAGCCAGGAATGGAGCTTTACCAACTGGACC
>JAKAJS010000124.1 GCA_021813685.1 Deltaproteobacteria bacterium
GTCCAGCCAAAAACCGAAGGCTGGAAAATTTGCCCCTCGATCAATTCAAATTGTTCGGACGTTTACGAAAGGTTGTTTCTCGTGATCCGATGGAACAACGTTCTACACGACCTGCGGGAATTGCTGGGCCCGGGACGCACAGTCAAAGGGACTCCTTATTCTCGGCGGCGCATTCGCAAATCCAAGTGACGGGGCGGTCCTTCATTTCAGGGCTGATTCTCCAACTCCGGTGGAGGAATTCGTGAAGGCCGATCCCTATGTTCGCAACGGCCTCGTTGTGAATTGGAAAATTCGTGAATGGGTCACGGTTGTTGGCGATGCCGCCTCACATCCGGTACACCTCGATACGACGGAAAGTTGAAATTTCCATCTCGCAGATCCGGCACTGTCGCCATTCCCTCTCCGGGACATCGCCGCTGATTTTAGCCTCAGATTGTAAGCGGCCGCTCCGATACTTTATCGGGCAACGAGGTAGCGGCACATTGCCGCCTTGATCAAAAGCAGATCGGTATCAATCACCTCTCATTTCCTTCTGTAGCCTGTTGATAAACCCCCGTTGAGTTAACTTGCGGTAGTAGTCGAAATCCGCAATACGGCAGTACGCGGAAATTTGAAAGGCGGCGTAGGCGTGTTGGTCATTGACCTCCAGACATTTGCCTTTGGTGAAAATCTGTCTCAAAAGCTCTTCGCCGGCCGTGTTCAGGATGACCGGATGGACAATCTTCCGCAAGGCTCGGCCCAGTTCGACCGTATACCTGGTTCTGAGTTCACCGGCGTTTGGCAAGGCATGAGCCGCCAGCAGCACCCCCACATCGACATCGCTGTCGGGGCGTTGCCGATTCTGAGCATAGGTACCAAACAGGAAGGCGGCGACAATTTCCCTTCTGTCTGCAAAATAAGCTTTGACGAGATCTGCGACGATAGCAGAGGACACGATTTTTTTAGCTCCTCAATGGAAGGCCACATTCGAAAGCGCATACACTCCGCAGCGCTCAAGGCGAATTGGCGCAACACCTTCTATATTATACGAGGTTGCAGACATTGGCGCAACGCTACATTGATTATGGACCTGTCCGGTCAGTTTTTCACTCCCTGCCCGCAATGCCCCCCACTTTTTCCTCCGATTGCCCGGCGCAATTTTCCTTGATGCCTTTACATTTGCAGCAACCGGTCATAGATAATAGGCTTGGTGTTGAAGCCACTGATATTAAATTCTACTCGAGAGGTTGATTACAATGGGGCTTTTGTCGCGCATGTCATCGATAGTCAAGGCCAAGATGAGCGCAGTTCTGGACCGGGCCGAAGATCCCCGTCAGACGCTTGATTATTCTTACGAAAAACAGCTCGAGCTGCTTCGCAACGTAAAGCGCGGGGTCGTCGAGGTGGTCACCTCCAAACGGCGGTTGCAGCTCCAGGCGCAGGGACTGCAGGAAAACGCCGCCAAGCTCGACGACCAGGCCCGAAGGGCGCTTTCCGCAGGGCGCGAAGATCTGGCCCGCATGGCTCTCGAGCACAAGCAGGTCATCGTCCAGCAACTGCAGGGTCTCGAAGGCCAGATAGAGGACATGGAAAAGGAACAGGAGAAGCTCGCAACGGCGGAAACGCGCCTTTCGGCGAAAGTGGAGGCCTTCCGGACGCACAAGGAAGTAATCAAGGCCCAGTACTCCTCTGCGGAGGCGCAGGTAAAGATTGGCGAAGCGGTGACAGGCATCTCCGAGGAGATGACAGACGTTGGCCTGGCTGTCGATCGGGCCGAGGAAAAGACTCAGAAGATGCGCGCCAGGGCCTCCGCAATCGATGAACTGGTCGATGCCGGAACTCTTGAGGATTATTCCGGTGGAAAATCCGATGCGGTCGAGCGGCAGCTTGCCCAACTCAGCGTATCCCAGGGGGTTGAAGACGAACTGGCCGCGATGAAGCGACAAATCGAAGGGCCCGAAGCACCCAAGCAACTGGAGGAGGGGAAATGATCGTTCGAATCGCTACCGAGGGCCAGTACCGCTTCCCCGGGACCTTTGTGGACCGGCTGAAGGAACTTGACCGTCACATCGTGGAGGCGCTCGCCAAAGAGGACCAAGCCGGGTTTCACAAGCTTTACGCCGAAATGGTTTCCCTTGTCCGAAAAGAGGGAACCCCGGTTCCCCACGATCAGATCATGGAGTCCGAAATAATACTGCCCCCTCCGGACATTACGATGAAGGAAGCAAGAGATTTATTCGCTCACAACGAACCGCTCCACGGCTGAAGCGGTCACGGAGGGATTACTGTCACCTATCGGTGACGCCGAGAGCCTGTGAAGAGAACCGAGTAGCGCATACATAGACCTCGACAGGCATGGAAATCCCGTAAGCATTGCGATCGAGCATGCACGCTCCAACGCTTGCCTCAAGGAATTTTCCTACCAGGAAATCGTCAGCCAGCCATAGGGCGCCAAAGGCGCCCGGTATTCGTCTCTCACGCGCGTGCGCGTGAGAGACGAATACCGGGCAGCGCAGGGAGACGCTCCCCCCTTTTTGCCCCTCCCTCATACGAATGTCACTGTCAACCGGTAAAAACCCGAGAATCGTTGTCCAGCGGTTTGGTTCGCATGTATTGTGCCCCCCGGTGTTCGCGCAATAAACGATCGCGATCGTTGAAATGATAGCAGTCTATCCGCATCCTGAACCCGGCTGCCGTCCTGGCCGGCATCCGGCCTTCAGCAACCCGTGTCTTCCCTCCGCCACAATCCGATTATCGTTTGCCGAACGATGCCGAGCAGCGGATCGTCCACTTTTTCCTCCCGGCAGGCGAGTCCGAGCGGCACCGTGACTGTTCCCGGGGCCCAGACGGAGGCAAACCCCTGTGCAACCAGTCTGTGCGCCTCGTCTTCGCGCACGAGGGCCGCCCCCTGGCCATCCCTGATCAGTTCCCGGATAATGGAGTCGTCTTCCGCATAGCTCACGATATTGAGGGACAGTCGCCGCCTGTCGAGCTCTTTCTGAAGCGCGGCGTGGCAAGCCGCCTGCTTGTCAACCCATATCCACGGCAGCCGGGCTACCTGCTCCCAGTCGAGGTCAGCCCCGGAAGGCAGAAGTCGGCGAGGAATCACCACGTTGACTTTCACCTGCGAGAGAAAATCGATATGAATCCCGGGACCAAGCTCCGTGCCTGAGACAAATCCGACATCGATTATGTCCCGGCACAGCATCCCGGGAGTGTCGACGGTGCTGCTCCTTAGGTATCGTATCTTTGCGCCCGGTAGTGCCGCAGCCGTTTTTCCGGCAATGCCCGATATCTTCAGAAGTTCCGGAGCTGCGTTCAGCCCGATGGTAAATATCATCTTATACTGCTGGCGCATTTCGCCGGTTTTATACTGGAAGCTTTTCGCCTTCTCAATCACGCTCCGGGCGTGGGGCAGTAGAACCTCGCCCTCTTTCGTCAAAATCATTCCCTTGGTTTGTCGGACAAAGAGCGGGACTTCCAGTTCCTCTTCGAGATTTTTAATCTGTACGCTCAGGGCCGAGGGGCTGATGTGCAGCATTTCGGCCGCGCGGGTAAGATTCCGGCTCTCGGCCACCTGCATAAAAGCTCTCAACTGCAAAAGTTCCATCACATCACCGTTCGATTTTGGTGAACATCGTGTTCGAAGAATACCGATGGCATTCCACTGCGCCTTCGATTACTTATCTACGGAATCATACGGAACGGAAAAGTTGAATTCAACAGGAAAGACCAGGCGAAAACGATCAGAGACGAGGGATGCCCATGAAAAATGTATTGCTCCTGGTTTGCAATGGTACGGAAATGTATGAAGCGGCTGCCTTTTTTGATGTATTGGGATGGGCCGGCAGCGAAGGCGATACTGCCGTCGAGGTAACGGTTGCAGGGACCCCCCCCCGGGTTCGGTGCACCTTTGGATTGACCTTGAATCCGGACAGGCTCCTGGCGGAGATCGACCCCAAAGAGTATGATGCCTTGGCCATACCCGGCGGTTTCGAGGAATTCGGCTTTTACGAGGAAGCCTATTCGAAACGGATCAGCGATTTGATCCTCGATTTTGATGCGCGCAAAAAGCCGATTGCGGCGATTTGCACGGGGGCGCTGGCCGTCGGCCGAAGCGGGGCGTTGGCGGGAAAGAATGCAACGACGTATCATCTCGGAAACGGGGTACGGCGCAGGCAGTTGGCCGATTTTGGAGCGAACGTCATGGATGAAAAGGTTGTGCGCGACGGCCATATCATCACGTCGACGGCCCCGGCCTCAGCCATGGAGGTGGCCTTTCAACTGCTGGAGATGATCACCAGCAGGCACAATGCCGATAGAATCAGGCATCTTATGGGCTTCCCTTCCATTTGCCGGATCTTCAATTATCTGAAGTTATCCGACAGGATCACCACATCCGGAATGCCCACCGAGGAAGAGATCCCGCTCATTGCGCAATCGGGAGCAGAAGTTGTCGTCTCGCTGGTACCGGAGGGCGTGGGGACCGATTTGCGCTCCGAACCATCGCTCGTAAGCGCTGCAAGCCTTCTTTTCGAACGGGTGCCAGTGGACTTTCGCTCCCCTCGAGTTGACGATTTCGAATCCTTCTGTCGCGTAATGGAGAAGCACGACAACAGGCGAATCCACGTGCATTGCGAGGCAAACATGCGCGTTTCGGTCTTCATGGCCCTATACAACATGATTGTCGAGGGGCTGCCGGAAGATACGGCCATGTCCGCCGTCGAGGAGATCTGGAAACCAAACGAAACCTGGCAGGCTTTTATTCAAAAAGTTCTGCAGCAACGCCTGCGCGAGAGGCCGCTATGCAATTCCAATTGATCCGAAATGCCACATTGCGTCGTTGCCGTTGACATGGACTCGCTCGATCACTGTATGACTTCCCGCAGTCAATTGCGCAGGTATGCCCTCGAACAGGCCATTCCACCGCAACGGCTCCCGATCCCGCGGGACGGCGGGATATTGTATTTTCCCCAATAGGAGAATGAGAGTATCACAGAAGCCGTCAAAGACGACCCTTCCACAGCGAAAGCCCAAGAATATCCGACGGCAGAACCCCTCATGGGAAAGAGTTATGTGGAAGGGAAGACGCTTTCCCTCCGTTATCTTACCGCTCTTTCTCCCCCCCGGCGCCGAGGGGGAGATCCCAGATAGGGTACCAGCGCTCGAGTTCGGGCTCGATGGGCATCTCCTTTTCCATAATGGCGCTCAGCCTCAGTTCGTAGGCATTGTCGCGTTTTTCGCCGGGAAGGGGAACGAAGGGGTAGAAAGAGCCGCGCTTATAGTTGTAGATCCAGTAGACTCTTCGCCCATCCTCTTCCACGAATTCGAAGACCGCGGCCAGGAGCTGTTCTTCGAACCCGTGCCCGCCAAGCGTTATGCTGGTCATGTGCAGGGCCGCGACGAGCTGTTCGAACCCCTCGTCCAGGAGCAGCACCCAGGCGTAGTTGTATTTGTCCTTAACGATTCGGAACCTGGTCCGGCTTTCCTTTTCGGTAATTTCCAGAAGGCCCCGCAGTTCTTTTTCCGCGGCGTCGAATTCCGAGGCCTCGACGGGCTTGAACGTTATGCCCGCACGCCCCGTGGGGTTGGCATTAAAGGTGGCGGCAAGGCTTATTTGCGCGGTGGAGATGCTGAATAGGTTTTCCACGCTGGATTTTACCGGCGTTGTCCTTCCCAGCAGGATATCGAGCCATTTCATTTTGCTCTCTCTATTTCCTGCTCCATTTTGCGGAGCTGTTCGAGCCGCCTTTCCAGCGAGGGGTGGGTGGAAAGCAATTCGACAAGAGACGCGCGCCTGTGGGCCGGGATAATGAAGAAGGCGTTCATGCCCTCGACTTTACGCAAATCCCGGTCGGGAATGCGATCCATGACGCCGCTTATCTTCACCAAGGCCGAGGAGAGGTGGGAGGGAGATCCCGTCAGGATGGCCGAGCCGCGGTCGGCGGCAAATTCCCGGTAGCGCGAGAGTGCGCGAATGAGGAAAAAGCTGATGACCCAGACGGCCAAAGAAACTATCCAGACGGCCAGGATTCCCATCCCCCCTTCCCCCTCGCGGTCGTTGTCGTAGCCAAACCCGAAGGAAAAAAGGAGATTGTGGACAAGGAAGCTGGCAACTGCGGCAAAAAAGCCCGCAACCGTAATCACCATGACGTCGCGATTGCGCACGTGGGTCAGCTCGTGCCCGAGAACGGCCTCCAACTCCTGAGAGTTCAGCCGCTGCATGAGGGAAGTCGTGACAGCGACAACCGAGTTTTTGGGCCCCCTGCCGGTTGCGAAGGCATTGGGCACAGCGCTTTCCGCTATCGCCACTTTCGGCTTGGGTAAATCGGCCAGCTGCGCAAGCCGCTCGATCATCGCATGGAGCTCGGGCGCCTCATCGCGTTCGACTTCCCGCGCCCCCATGGACCACAAAACGATCTTATCGGAAAAGAAAAACTGGACGACGAGCAGGACGCCGGCGATGAACGCCATGGTCACAAACCCGACACCCGCCTTCCACAAAAACGCCAGGAAGAGAAGATACAGGGCTGCGAGAAGAAACATCACAAAGAACATCCGGGCCGAGAGCTCCCAGTCTTTACCGTACCATCTTTTCATCAAACCCTCCGAAACATCTCCACGGCAAGCTCTACAACTTTTTTTCAGTATAACGCCACCGGACGGTGATGTCTAACGAACTCGCAAGCAGAAGAGATGGTCGAATCACGGCATGAGGTGAGGCAGAGGATACCATCCGAACACGGTATCGAGAAGAGTGAGCAGGAGCAGGCTCGAACAGCCCCAGAGGAGCGCGCGATCCAAAAACCCGAAGGAATCCCGGGTGACGAAAGTCCTCGTCTTTTTGAAGCCGAACGCGCGGCCTTCCATCGAGACCACGAGGCTGTCCACACGCGAAAGCGCGCTCACAAGCAGAGGCCACACGGTGCAGCGCACGCATCGCACCATGCCTTTGATCCCCGACTCGTCCACTCGCAAGCCTCGCATCTTCTGCGCGTTGGAAATGGTCTTGAGCTCCTGCTCATACACCGAGCCAAGCCGCATCACGAGAATCACCATGAAGCCGTACCGGTACGGGACGCCGGCCCGCATGAGCGAGTAGACCAAGGCGACCGGGTCGGTCGTAACGATGAAAAGAGCGCTCAGAAGCAGCACGGACAGGAATCGGAGTGCTACGACGAAACCGTTCAAAAGACCGGCATCGGTCACGCGCAGTCGGGTAAAATAGAGCGGAATGGTGACCAGCACCGTTCCGGACGTGGTCATGAGCGGCTGCATGACGACCACAAAGAGCACGATCCCCAGGGCGAAACGGGAAAACATCATCCGCGTGACCTGCCGGCTGCCGGCAGCGCGCTCCATGACCAGGACCGCCGCGATGCAAAAGAGCTCCAGCCGCAGGCTCGCGAGCAGGAACACGATAATCGACCAGGTGGCAACGACCGCGAGCTTGCTCACGGGGTTCAGCCGATGGAGCAGCGAGTCGCCCGCGGCGAACTTTACAAACATCGCGCACCCGGCAGGAAGTTCAATTTCCCGAGCTCCCGGATCTTTTTGCATGCCTCCCGGGGGATGTCGTCTACAAGGACGCGTCCTCCCTCGAAAAGCACAATGCGCGTGCAGTAGTCGAAAACCATGTCGATATCGTGCGAGACGACAAGAAGTGCGCGCCCGCTCTCCCTGAGACGAAGCACCTCGCGCATGATCCTTGCCGAGTTGCGCCGGTCCTGGCCGATGAAGGGTTCATCGAGAATGATGAGGGAGGGTTCATGCGGCAGAACGGAGCAAAGGTTAAGCCTCCGCTTTTCCCCGTGGCTGAGGCGCAGCGGATGGTACGCCCTGTAGGAGATGAGATCGAATTGCGTCATAACCCTTTGAGCCCTCACCGACAGGCCCTCGGAGTCCATTCTGAAATTTGCGCCCGCAAAAACGACCTCCTCTTCCACAGTGTTTTCGAAGATCTGGTGGTTGGGGTTTTGAAAAACAAACCCGACACTGCGGGCAATAGCGGAGGGCTTTACGTCCCGCGTATTCGCCCCGCACACAACGACTTCCCCGGAAACGGGCAGGTTGAGCCCGGCCAGGCACCCCAGAAAAGTGGTCTTCCCCGAGCCGTTTGCACCGATTATCCCGATAAACTCGCCCCGCCGGGCAGTAAGAGAAATTCCCCGCAACACCTCCCTTTCCCCGTAGCCGAACCGCAGGTCGCGGACCTGCAAAATCGGCGATTGCTCGCAGGAAGTTGCCGCGGGCGGCGCACAAGGAATGTCGGCTCGCCGGGGCGCCTCCTCCAGCATGAGGGCGTACTCCCGGTAGACCTCGGCCGGAGGCCCGTCGAGCCGTACCTCGCCATCGACCAGCACGATCAACCGGTCCGCCGGTTCCAGAAGGCGGTCCAGCCTGTGTTCAATGATTATGAGCGTAATTTTGCCGGAGTTCCTCAGAGTTTCGATAGCCAGCATCACTTCGTGGGCCGCGTCCGGGTCCAGGTTGGAGGTCGGCTCGTCCAGGATCAGCACTCTCGGCTTCATCGACAGCATGGAGGCAATGGCGATACGCTGCTTTTCGCCTCCGGAGAGCTGCAGCACCTCCCTCCCCTTTAGATACAGCGCCCCCACGGCCCCAAGAGCCTCCGCTTCGCGGCGAAGCACCTCGGCCACCGGAAGCGCGAGATTCTCCGGCCCGAAACGCACCTCATCTTCCACCGTCAGGGTGCAAAGCTGCGACTCCGGGTCCTGTTGGCACAGCGATACCGTCACCGCAAGGTCGCACAGCGCCGTATCCACGGTGTTCCTGCCGCACACGCGGACCTCGCCCGAAAGTCTCCCCTCGATCACGTGAGGGATGTATCCAGCCATGGCCAGGGCCAGAGTCGATTTGCCGCACCCCGAAGGGCCGGTTACCACCACGCACTCACCCTCGGCTATATCGAGGGAGATGTTTTTTAGAACGCGCGAAGAGCGCCCCGGGAAAGAAAAGCCCAGGTTTTCCACAGAGATTGCCGCGCCGGCCCGATAGCGGCCGGTGCCGTGCGAAGTCTCGGAGGCGACATGGCTATCGGCCCTCCCCGCTATTTCCCCGCAAGACCTCAAAGGGCGCCCCGCCACTAGCCTTCCGCCCCGGAACCCGAAGAGAGGCTCACCACCCCCGACCTTCGCAAAAACCCGACGGTTACGTACGGGAAGACTCCCGCCCAGAATAGTCCGGAGACAAACGCGACGGCGCCCAGACCCAAGAGGAGCACGAGAGGCGCAAAGCGGTGCAGGACAAACGGCATGATAAAAAGATGCGAGATCGAACCGAGGCCGCCGGCCACCACCATGGCCGGAAACAGGCCGATTCTCCGAAACGGCCAGAAGCCGATCTCAGCCAAAAGGCCCTCCAGAATCCCTACCGGCAGCACCCAAACTCCTATATGGCTCCCCATCAGGAACTCGACCACCGCGTCCAGGGTCGCCCCCAGAAGCGCGCTCCCCTTCTTTTTCACCAGCGCCAGCATGAGAACGAACCAGAAAGTGTGCAGCCCCGTCAATGCCTGCCCCGCAACGGGAATACCCGTGACTGTACCCAGCAGGCGCCCCACATAGCCCAGATAAGTCGAGACGATCGCCCCCAGGCAGGCCAGAACCGCTATGGTCACCAGATCCTTCGTACGAAAATAGTGCTTGGTCGTACCAGTCATGTCAACAACGCCCCGGCAAAAGACGGAATCGAGGAGCGTGTGGCCGCTCGATGTCGTTTATCTGATACAATGGTCGTGTTGACAAGACTTTTTTTGCTCGCGCATGCTTGAAATGCATGTTAACGACGTCATCCCCGAGGCTGCTCCGTGAGGACTTCGAGCCCCGGTGTTGGATGATGCGCCGGGTAGAGTTCCGATGTCTGCCCCTCAGGTCGAGAGAGAGAACAATCCGGGGGAATCCTGGCGGAGACGGAAGGACCCTGCATTATCCAACACCATGCATTGCCTGCGGCCGGCCTCCGCTCTGACTGAAGGCGCCATGCGTATTGCTAATCCGATGTTCGATTATTATGTTTCACGATCAGGAAGCCGGGCGATAGAGTCCGCCTGGGGAGTATTTCTCCTAACCGCGCAAAGCTGATGGCTCCTGGTCGCTCTACGGAGATCAGGAGTTTTTTGTCTTCCCCCCATATCCGATTAAGCGCTCATCTCTTCGCGTCAAGGAGGCCCCCCATGCTGGACATGCTCATCTTTAACGCGATTCAAATTATTTTTATCCTCTCTTTTGCTCCACTCATCAAGGGCATTAGCAATCGACTGAAAGAAAATATTCAATCCAAAAGAGGGCCGAGCATCTTTCAGCCCTACCGGGATATCTGGAAGCTCTTGCACAAGGACCAGGTGGTATCCAGGCACAGCACCTGGATCTTTCGATACACACCCTATGTCGTTTTCATTACCCCGATTTTTATCACTTTGCTCATTCCGGTGCTAACGACCTACCCGCTCTTTTTCGCCTTCATGGCAGACATGGTGGGGGCGGGTTTTATCCTTGCCTTCGGCGGGTTTTTCGCCACCCTCGCAGCCATAGATACAGGAAATCCTTATGGACCGATGGGGGCAAGCCACACCCGGATGGTGGGCTTTCTGGCCGAACCGGTATTCATGATTGTCTTTTTACCGTTTCCTTCATCGCCGGCTCGACCATCCCATATATCGTTCAGAAGCACTGGAGCACCCCCCTGTCGAATTTTTTCCTGCCATCCCATATCTTGATGCTGCTGGCCTTTCTCATGCTGATCATCGCGGAAAGCGGGCGAATTCCCGTAGACAATCCCTCGGGGCACTTCGAGTTGGCCATGATAGATGAATCGAAAGCACTCGAGTAATCCGGCACAGGCGCCGCCCTGATGAAATGGGGGGGCCATGAAATTCTTCGTCCTGTACTGCATTTTTCTCAACGTCCTGGTGACTCCCTGGGGGCTGGCCCAAGGCATACACTACCGGCAGGTACTGTTGGCGATCCCGCTGATCTTGCTCAAGATCGTCGTTTTTATCCTCGGACTGGCTGCCATCGAATCCTCCCTGGCCAAGCTGCGGCTGTTTCGGATCACAGAGTTTCTCGGGGCGGCCTTTGTCACCTCGCTTGTCGCCATGCTTACCGATCTACGGTAACCAAATCGCTTTGTTTTTTCGCGGCCGGCGCTACTTTGTTAGCAACGGGCACCCGTAACATCGGCGCCATTCGAGGACTGATCCGCATCTCGCCTCCGGCTGCTGGGGCTCTCGCGATAGGGGCTCCGGGAATTGCCGGAGCTCCGCCCTTCGCCCTGTTTCTGAGCGAGGCATCCGTCCTGAGAGCGGGCATCAGGAATGGACATTACCTGGTGGTAGGGCTTCTGACTCTTTTTATCGCGACAGCCTTTTTCGGCATCCTGTACCAGGTCAACCGGATACTCTTTGGAAACGCGGAAATCGCCCCCGGCAATGTATCGGCCATTCTTTCGGGAGTGATCCTCAACCTGGGCATTTACGGCATCGTGCGGGTAAATGCCGACCTGCTGCCGATTCACAGCTTAGGGGCGGGAGCCGTGATATTGATCGTTGGCGCCCTCTCAGCCTTGACGGGAATTCTTTATGCCACTATCAGGAACGATTTAAAGGAGATGCTCGCCTACAGCTCCATTGAAAACATGTCTCGGAGCGGGATTTATCTTAAAGGTCGCGGGTCTGCCGCAACTGGCCGGGATCGCCTTCATAGCCGCATTCTACCACATGCTCAATCACTCGCTTTACAAAGCCCTCCTTTTTCTCGGCGTCGGCGCTGTTGACTTCAGTACAGGCGAAAGAGACATGAATCGGCTGGGAGGATTGATGCAGGTAATGCCGTGGACCAGCCTCTTTTTCCTCGTGGGAGCAATGTCCATTGCCGCGCTGCCCCCATTCAACGGTTTCGTCAGCGAATGGCTGACCTTGCAAACAATGCTCCAGAGCGCGACGCTACAACACGTCGGGATAAAAATCATCTTTGCCCTTTGCGCGGCCGCCCTGGCCCTGACTGCGGCTCTGGCGGTCACCTGCTTCGTCAAGGCCTTCGGGATGAGCTTTCTGGGAATCGCCAGGTCCTCCCGAGCTTCCCGCGCCAGGGAAGTCGCCCGCTCCATGTGGGCCCCAATGGGCCTCCTCGCGGCATGCTGTTTGCTCTCCGGTATTCTCCCCACCTACGTCATTCCTGTCCTTGACAATACCGTCGCCACCTTTTCTCACACAAAAGCGGTGAACGAACTGGTGCCGTCTTTTTTCAAGCCAACCACCGGTAACGCAAGATTGGACAGCAAATTTACGGCGGAATTTCATGACCTGGGGGTGCAGATCGGCCGGAGCTTCGTTCCCGGTCGAGGGCTCGTGGTCCTGCATCAGGGCGCAAAGCGCAACCCTGTGGTTTTCGCCATGTCGACTTCGTATACCTTTGTGGTCATTATTCTGTTTTTCGCGGGGAGCATAGTCCTCGTACGACTGCTTACGAAGGCCAGGAAACTGACCGTAGGGCGGGAATGGGAGGGTGGAGTGCCCCGGTTGCCTCCCAAGATGACCTACACGGCCACCGGGTTTTCCAACCCTGTGAGGGTGATTTTCCAGGGGATTTTCCGTCCCTCCATTGAAGAAGCAAGGGAAACCGCCATAGCAGACCATTTCCGCATCGCTCTCAAGAGCCGGCGCAGGGAGGAGTATATACTGGAGAGGGCAATTTTCAACCCTGGAGCGAGGCTGGCAAAATCCCTGGCTTCTTTGCTTGCAAAAATCCACGGCGGAAGCATCAACCTTTATGCCGCCTACATTCTGATCAGCCTGGCCATTGTTTTGGTGATCCAGCGGCTGATGCGAGCGTATCTACTGCTAACGATTTCGCAGCACGCTTCCCGCAAGCCGCCGACAATCCGGCTTCATTATTGCCCGGGCGACTTGCCGGCCCGGACGGTTAGAATGACCTTCCCGGCCTTAAAAACCATTACCGTGCCGCTTTTTTCGGAAACCGTCACCGCCAGCGCTTTCGTTTCATAGGTGATGGCGGCGGCCGTTGCGTGTCTCGCGCCCTCGATCAGCAGAGCGACATTTCTGGTATCTGCGTTAATGTGAACTCCCGCAGCCTGCACAATTCCTTCCTCATCGATGATTACCGCCCCGTCCAGCCGGGCATATTCGATCAGGGTATCTCGCACCCTGGAATCGGAGATGTCTCGGAATTCGCGAGATTGACCGCCAAAAGGATTCATGAACAGTTGAGTGCTCCGCGCGAGGACATTTTTCGTATCTCCAATGACGTACATTGCCCCGGTCAGGCGTTTACGCATTTGGCCCAACGGAAGTGCAATCGCCAGCACATCCCTTACGGCACGGCGCCAATGAAGGGGCCTCACGATGACTGAATGCCACTCCTCGAGCGAAGACTCCGTGACCTCACGAAGGATGATTGTGCAATCGCCGGTATTGGACGCCATTCGCAGAAAAATCGCTCGGCATCCGAGAGAAATAATGCCATCCAATAAGGCCAGGGTGATCGACAGGTTTATGAGGTCCTCAGTGCCATCGGCGCGGCATGGGAGCGTTATCGTCGAGTCCTGCTCGCGAAAATGGTTGTCGGGCGTTGTTTCCCTCTCATTTTCACGATCCTCGAAAACCACGAGAACAGGGATGGTGATGCGCCGGGCAATTGTCTCGTAAAGCCCCTCTGCCGGCGTGAGAAGAACGAATAAGTCCCTATAGGAGCCGGCAGTCAATGTTTCCAAGGCGGATAACGTATTTTCGTCCAAATGAGTGCCTCCCTCCAAGCGTTAGTTTAGAAAATTTCATTGCCGCACTCCTGCGACTCTTCCGGTTCCACCGACCTGGCTGAATCTGTCAAAAGCGATGTCCATTGCGGCGGTCTTCCCGATCCACGGGAAGTGCCCATACCTGATCGAAAGCTGCGCCGAGGCCTCAGTTGGGGGCATATGCCGCACCACAAGAAGATAAAGAGCCGAGGCAAACCCTGCTCGATCGGCGCCGGCTTTGCAGTGGACCAGGATTGGTTTTGGAGAATTTCGCATATAGTAGATGAGTCTCTGAGTGGTTTGCGCATCGGGGATTTTCTCCGCATCCATGTGCAGGTCGATATGCTCCGTGTGCAGGCGCCGGCTCACGGCTATTTCATTTTCATACCATTTTTCTCCCGGCGCCGCCCCTCGCAAGTTAATTACCGTGCGAATACCGTAGCTTTTAATCGTCGCGGCGAGTTTATCCGGGCCAAGCTGGGCGGACCGGTAAAAGGCTCCGCGCTCCACGGCATGGATGTTTCCTCCAACCCTGAGCGTCAGCACCCACAAGCCTGTGCTCGCAAGAAGGGCGAGTAAGACGATAGCCGAGACGGCCCTCACCCCTTCAGCTTTTCTCATGTTCCGAGTCTTTTCCACCAGCTTCCCCGCCCTCGTTATGCATTTTCTCCGCACCACGGATTATTGAATATCCCACCGCCTTTCCGCTCAGGCGCCACCAGTAGCCGCGATCCGTCCAGGCTCACCGAATACTGCAGTCTTGCTGAAAAACCATAGTTTGACTTCATCAAGTACGAAGGTCGCCACCAGGACTGTCACGAGGGTGCCAAGCAGGACTATGGCCGGAACAGCGGCCGTCAATATGCCCAGATGCCCCATGATGGAGGCAATGACTGCATTGCCGACGGTCGCCAGGGCAACGTACCGGCTGGGAGCGAATGACCAGAATCGGCCCCGTACCCGTGTCAGGTAGATCGTCGTCTGGGCGGAATAGATGAGGTAGACGAACATCAGCGTTTGAATCCGGGGCGCCAGGCGCCAGTTCTTCAGTCAGTCGCTTCAACACGCCTAAGCGCCAGCGTCCCGGCCGCCATTAACAGGGCGGCCAAGCCAAACCCGACGATCGGCGAAACCGCGGTCCAGACCACCCCGACCGTCGCGCTGGAAACGAACTTGGCCGCACCGTTCACCGTGCCCAGTGCGCCGTAGCTCATCGCCAGGGAGTCCGGTTGAACCATCTCGGCGGTGATCGTAGATTCCAGCGCTTCCTGGATGGCGACGTACAGACCCGCAATAAAGAAGATAACGACCAGCAACGGCAAGCTGTCGACACCCTTCCAGAACGCGAGCGCCGTCAACGCCG
>JAKAJS010000274.1 GCA_021813685.1 Deltaproteobacteria bacterium
ACTCTCTTCGAAAGTGAGGCCGATCTTGGAGTCGATCGAACATTGGGCTATCCCGTCGATCAGGTACTCGACCGGGTCTTCGACCGTTATGATGCTGGTGTCCATGCTCTCCAGATGGTTTATGGAGCTGTAGAGCGTGGAGGTTTTCCCCGACCCCGTCGGGCCGGTGACCAGGATGACCCCGCAGGGAAAATCGAGAGCATCGAACTTGTACCGGTCGAGCATTTTGGGGTACATGCCGATTTCGCTTAAGGGCCGCAGGAGACCTTTTCTCCCCAGGAGCCTCAGGACGATGTTTTCGCCCCACACGGTGACATAGAAGGAAACCCGAAGATCCAGCGTCGTTCCGGTGCGCGCGTCTTCATACTGGATTCTGCCGTCCTGGTGGCGCCTTCTCTCCGCTATGTCGGCCTTTGCCATGATCTTTAGCCGGCTCGTTACGGGCGGCCCCATCTGGAGCGGCAGGTCCTTGTAGGGAACCAGCACTCCGTCGAGGCGAAACCGGACGCGTATCCTGTCCATCATGGGCTCGATGTGGATGTCGCTTGCCCCGCTGCTCGCGGCTTCTTCGAGAATGGCATTCACCATGCCGACGACTGATTTTTCGTCGGGTTGATTGGCTTTCAAGAGGGCGGCTTCGTGTTCAAGGGCTCGCAACACCTGGCCGAATTCGGATTTCGAACAGAGGACCTGCCTGACTGCTCCGAAGATTTTTTCGGCGGCTTCCACCGATTCGCGGTTGAGCGGGTCGACGAAGGCCACCTTCACTTGTCCATCCTCCCTGGCAACCGGCAGGAACTGATGGAGCGCGTACCATTTCGAGGGGACCTTTCGCAGCAGGGTGGCGTCCAGGCGACTGATTTCGAGTTCGCAGTAGGAAAGGCCCAACTGGTAGGAAAGAACTTCCAGCAGGCTCTTTTCCCCGATCGAGCCGTTTTCCACCAGCACTTCGCCGATTGTCTTGGGAGCGTCCGATTCTTTTTTCAGGCGGAAAGCCGTCTCCAGATCGTGATCGGTGATCAGGCCGAGTTCGACAAGGAGAGCGCCCAGCTTGAGGTTGACCTTACTGGCGGAAAGCGTGTCCTGGAGCTGTTCGGCGGTTATGTATCCGAGTTCCTGCAAAACCTGTGTGAGCGTCTTGTTTCCCGAAAGCTTCGAATGGACTCGTCGGGCATACTTGAGCTTTTGCTCGTCGAGGTATCCTTTGCCGATGAGCATCTCGTAGATGACCCCGGCCTGCTCGGTCCTTTCGGGCGCAGTCTTGGGGCCTTCGGCCCGAACTGCCGGCTGCTCCGTCCCCATGAATTTTAAGACACTCTGGTTTTCCACCCGAAATTGTCTCCATGTGTGGGGAAAATGCTGTGCATGACCTCTTTAAGCGTTATATCGGCAACGTAAATCTAAACTTTAGCCCAATCGACCAAGGGAATGGGAAATCTCCTCCTGCATCGTTTCTATGACGGCGAAGGGATCGGTCGCATCGCGCACCGGACGGCCGACAACGACGTAGTCGGCCCCGCCCCCGATGGCCGAGCCGGCGGTTACGACCCGCTTCTGATCGTCTTTCCCGGCAACGGTCCCGGCCGGGCGAATACCCGGGGTCACGATCAGGAAGTCCTCGCCCAACTCGCTTCTAAGCCGCGGGGCTTCGGCCCCCGAGGCCACTATTCCCCCCGCGCCCGAGGCAACCGCCGCGCGCGCCCTGTCCAGGACCAGATCTTCCACCTTGCCCCGATAGCCGAAAAATTTTCCCATGTCTTCACTGCTGAAACTCGTGAGCACCGTTACGGCAAGGATGGTAACTCCGGCGCCTGCCCCGGCGGCCGCACGCACGATCGGCTCGTTTCCGTGCACGGTGGCAAACGTTACGCCTCTGCCCGCGAGCTGGCCCGCGGCCAGGGAAACGGTCTGCGGAATGTCGTAGAATTTCAGATCGAGCATCACCTTGTGGCCGCGCCCCGCGATCCACTCCACGATGGGAAACCAGCCCGAAAGAAAGAGCTGAAGCCCCACCTTGTAGAAGTGGATGTGACTTTCCAGGCGCTCTACAAGCCGCTTTGCCTCCTCCGGGGAAGCTACGTCGAGGGCAAAAATAATTCTTTCGTCCAAAGGTATGTTCTTTGACTGCACGTCGTATCTCCTTATCGAATTCACATTGATCGGTTTTTCTTGCCTCTTTCTTACAGGCAAACGTAAAAGGGAAAAAGTAAAAAGGAAAAAGTGAAAGGGAAAAAGATGAGCGGGAAAAAAGCCGTTGTTTTCCACCAGGGGGCGCTCGGGGATTTTCTCCTGGCGGCCGCTGCCGTCGATCAGCTTGTAACCACCGGGGGCTTTACCCGCGTTGATTTCTGGTCAAAACCCGAGCATGTGTCTCTTTTGGCCGAAAAGAGCTATCTCGGCCGGTGCCTGCCCTGCGATTCGCCGCTCGTAGCCGCTCTTCTGCAGGAGACGTTGTGGCGCAGGGCACGCCTTCCCGATTTTCTTGTGGAAGCCGAGAGCGTCTTCATCTTCGGGCAGTCGGGGTCGCGCGTCATGGCTGAGCGGCTAAAAGAGCTGCTCTCCGCCGATGTGAACTGGATCCAGTCCTTTCCCCCGGTGGAAGAGGCTCGGGGAGAGGAGCACGTGTCCGATTTTTTGCGCCGCCAGTTCGCAGCTCTTTCTCTGCCCATCGTCGGAAGTCCCCTTTCTCTTTCGCCTCCCGAGGTCGAAAAAAGAGGTGCGGAAGAGCTGCTCCGCCGGCTCGGAATCGATTCAAAGCCGATTATTCTCCATCCCGGAAGCGGCGGGAGGCGCAAAGTGTGGCCGCTTGCAAACTGGTGGGGGCTGATCGGCCGGATTCGCCGGGAGAGCTCTTCTCCCGTGCTCCTGTCCGTCGGCCCGGCCGATGAATACCTGCTCGAGTTCTCGACCCGTGTGCGCGAGTCGGGGCTACCGGTCGTGAGCGGTCTTTCGGTCCTGAGCCTCTCGGCCCTCCTTTCCCTTTGCGCCCTCTATATCGGAAGCGATTCGGGCGTGAGCCACCTGGCTGCGGCCATGGGCATCCCGACGTTCGCCCTCTTCGGACCCACCGACTCCCGCGTCTGGGCGCCCCGGGGAAGGCGCGCAATCGCCCTGCAACGGCAATGGAACGAAGAAGAAGTCTTGGAATGGCCACCTTCGCAAAGATCGGGTGGTGAGGTCGACCGGATAATGGCCGTTATCAGGGAACAACTACCGCTCGCTGCTCACGGGGTTTAAGAAGTGAAAAAATGGCGGCCATCAGCAGGTAGGCGACAGCGGTGGTAAGCGGAAGAGAGGACGAAATCTTCCAGGGCAGATACAGGGCACCGGAAGGCAGCACCGAGTGGATGACCCCGAAAAGCGAAAGCACGCCGCAAATGAGCGAGCAAACGGCCGCGTGCCTCTTTTTTCCATCGATCAGGAAGGCCAGCATGCTGCCCCACAGAAGGGCGGTCAGAATGAATCCGTTGCTGAGAATCGTAAGCGATTGGAGCGTCGTTTGAAGCCTTGGGGGAAGAGCGGAGACATGTACCGTAGCGGTAAACTCGCCTACAAGAATCATCACCAGACTGGCGACAGCCGGCATGAAACTGAAGCTGACAGCCGCGGAATGTTCCGCCGGGCTTTCCCGGTAGGCCTGGTGTACGATCTCGAAACCGATATAGATGAAAATGGGGGCAAGCACGGCTCGGGGAAGAATTTGCACGATCACGGTCAGAAGGCCCACGGCGCAGCCCACACCGACAAAGATGCCGGTGAGCAGCGTGTACCACCAGGTGGCACCCATTTTCTTGTAGGCCGGGTGTCCGATATAGGGCGTAGTCTGGGCCACGCCGCCAAAAAATGCGGAAACAAGTGAGGTTACGGCCTCGGTCAGCAGGATGTCCCGGGTCCTGTAGTCGTCTCCGGCCAGACGGGCGCTTTCGGTATTGTTTATGCCGCCGATGATGGTCAGAATCCCGAAGGGAATGACAAGAGGCAGGTACTGGATGCTCTGCGGCAAAGTCCTAAGGAAGGTGACGGAAAAAACGGGCAGGCTCAGGGCGATGTGCAAAGACGGCTTCTGAAATGCGGGCAGAAGACCGGCAAAACCGAGTCCGAAGTGGATGGCCGTAGCAACCACCACGGCGAGCAACACGCCGGGGAGCCTTCCGGGAAGCTCCATACCGCCCAGAAGGACCGAGAAAATAAGCCCGAGGGCCACCAGCCCGACAATTACCTCGTTAAAAGATTCGACAAGCGGCAGAAATCCGAGCAACAGGAGCCCCACCCCGCCGAGAGATCCCAGAAGACCCGCAGTGGGGACCACCCTCTGCACCCATGCTCCACAAAACGAGGTGGCAAGCTTCACCACACCGATCAGAAAAAGTGTCATCATTCCGATCTGCCAGGTGAGCTGCGCATTGTGGGTCGCCACATAGGCCGGCCCCAGCACCGCATAGGCGAGCCCGATCGTCGAGGGCGTATCCAGGCCAAGCGGCATGGCGGTCACATCCCTTCGCCCCGTCTTCTTCCGTAGCCTCAGCGCCATCCAAGTATATATCAAATCCCCGAAAAACACCCCCAGGGCCGTCCCGGGAATCATGCGCCGAAAAATGATATCCGCCGGATAATGGAAGGTGAAAATCAAAATAGTGCTCAAGAAGACGAGCACGCCGAGGTTATCCAGAAAAAGGGCCAGAAAGGCCGTAATTTCTCCCCAGAATCGATTTTTGCCAGCCATCGCGCTTCCCCCCCGGCAATCCTATTACAGTGTCCCGGGGATGCGCGCAACTCATTCTTGTCCCTTACGGTAAATTGGTTCTGCGAAGACCGTCAACCTCATGAGTTAGCTTCTCCGGCATGAGTGCATCCAGTCAAAGATCTGCGGCCATAGCCGCCTGTGAGCTGTTTTTCCTACAAGCATTCCCAGGTGTTGCAGGGCTACACCCGTATCGCCTTCATACAATAAGACTTTTTGTTCTTTGCTTGCTACCAGGTCAAAGAGGGGAATGACGGCACGTTCCGGAGCGATAGCACATCGAGGATCCACCACGCTGAGGACGGGGGCATGAATGTGTTCGGGGTTTGCAGGCAGGTTGCCGATTTTGAGTCTCTTGTGGATGAAACGGTTCTCCCGATAAAGAAGTTCCACTATCTCATCGAACAACCGGCCAGGCATTGCCATCTCATCCAACATCCACCGGCTGACGCGAATATGATTCAAAAGGGCATCAGCATCCCCGAGGCTCATTAGCCAGTCCATCAACCGCGCCGCTATAAAAGTTTCCGGCGCAGTCGTATAGCAAAGCCAATTCAGGAAGCTGCCAGGTACATTACCGAGTAAGGCCCTTATGATTTGAGCCCGTGGCGCGAGGGAAACCCACGGGCCAAATTTGCTCGAATCTGCTTCAAAGTTTACGGGTGCTCCAAGCAAAACGAGGCCACTTACCCGTTCCGGATGAAGGCTTGAGAATATGGCAGAAAATGTTCCCCCAAGCGAATGCCCGGCGAGAAAGACTTCGTGTGGCCCGCTATCTGCTTCCACGGCGTGAAGACTGTCGGCAATAAAGCGATCGGCGTATTCGCTCAAACCGATTTTTTGATTCGGTCCGGGATCTTGCCATTGGATGAGATAGGTACGAAATCCACGGGTCAATGCGTGCCGCACAACGCTCGCCCCGGGAAAAAGATCCCAGATGTAGGACCGCTTAATTGGCGCCGGGACGATCAGTAGAGCCGGTCCAGCGTTTTGTCCGGATGAATAGGCTTCAAGGCGCATCTCCGGCCTGGCAAAAAGTGTCCGACCGGGGGTTCCCGTGGAACCTGCTCCCAGTCTGTCCATAGCTTGGCCCAAAGAGCGGTGGAGTGCGTCGAGTTGATAAAAAGGCATTTTGCACCCTGATCGACGGTCTCCTATGAAACTTCATCGATCTAAACATTAAACCGGAAATGCATTATGTCGCCATCCTGGACGGGGTAGGTTTTGCCCTCCAGGCGGACCACTCCCAGCTTTCTCGCCGCGGCGTAATCGCCCGCTTTCCTGAGATCTTCGTAGGCGACGACCTCTGCGCGGATAAATCCTCTTTGGATATCGGAATGAATCGCGCCGGCCGCATCGACGGCGTTCGTCTGCCTGGGAATGGTCCAGGCCCGCACCTCATCTTCCCCCACGGTCAAAAAGGAGATGAGGTCCAGAAGCGAAAAGGAACTCTTTATCACCCGGTCCAGGGCCGATTCGGTGATGCCGAAATCGCTCATGAAAGTGTGGGCTTCCTCGTCTGAGAGCTGGGCAAGCTCCATTTCGAGTTTTCCGCGCACCACCACCGCATCGGCAGATCGAAGCGGCAGGGAAGGCATCGAGTCGTCTTCATCCGAATTGTTTACGATCACCAGAAGCGGCTTTGCGGAAAGGAACGTATACCCCCGCAGCTCCGGCTTGTTGCAGACCTCGGCAATCGTTCGCAGCGGCTGCTCGGAATTGAGCGTTTCGGCGCACTTTTCCAAAAGCTCCTTTTCGGCCCCGACAGGTTTTTTCCCCCGCTTGAGGTCCGCTTCCAGTCTTTCCAGCCGCTTTTCCACCGAGGCCATATCGGCGATGAGAAATTCATCCTCCAGTTCCCTCAGATCCTTTGCGGGGTCGGCAGCCCCCAGGACGGGATCGGAAAAATTTCGCACAACCATGATCAAGGCATCCATGGGCCTCATGTGCGTGAGCAGAAGCGCCATGTATTCCTGCTTGTTGTCGGCCATTCCCGGAACGCCCTGGAGATCCATGTAGGTGATTTGTGCGTGCGTGGTTTTTTTGGGCCGATAGAGGGCGCTTAGCCAGTCTACTCTCGGGTCGGGCACGGGCACCACCCCGAGCGCCGGCACCACCTGGCCTCCCGCCGGGGTCGATTCGCCACCCCTTCGCGTCAAAGCGTCGAATACCGTTGTCTTTCCAGCCCTTCCCAATCCGGTTATTCCCAGTTTCATAGCGTTCCCGTTCGATGTCGTTGTAGAAGATGGATATTTTTCGGAAGGCTTTAGACCTTTGACCCTTCGTGCCCCTGCCCGTTTATCTGCCGAAGTTTCTCCTGCACCCACAGGTTGAGGAGCGTGTCGGCCGAAATACCTTCCTTGCGCGCTATTAATCGCACCTGCTCCGAGAGCTTTTTCCCAACCGCGTAGTATGTGACCTCCGATTCAATATCGACTGCAAACTCGGCTTCCTCCGTTTCATTCCAATAATCTGCCAGGTCGTGGGCGTCCCCAAATTCGCCGATTTCTTTGTCGGACTTGGCGCGTGATAAAGAGGAGCTACTTTGTTTTCTCATATCGCGTCCTTTGGGGTCATTCAACCGGTTCGGGACTTGATTTTCAACTGCAGGATCAGTCGGTGGAATCCTCAGTACACAGGAATGTACGCTCCAGGATGGATTTTGAAAAGGGCAATTGTGATGAATTCCCGGCTATCAGAGGGTGGCGGGGAGAGAAAGTTTTTCTCCGTTCACTGCTCACCGCTCACTGTTCACTATTCACTAGTCACCCCTCGATGCGTTTAGTATGCTTACGACCCTGCGGCGTCCGGTCGCCCGGCTTTACCAATGACCCGCACGATGAAAGAAGCGTATGGCATTCTGGAAGACACGGCAGCAAATGGGGCTCGCAGCAGTGATCGTGGGCGGGGGGATACTTCTTTCCCGCTTCATGGGGCTTTTCCGCGACAAGCTCATCTCGCTCCTGTTCGGGGCAACCCGGGAATCGGATCTGTACTTCGCCGCCTTCGTAATCCCGGACATCATCAACTACATGCTCGCCGGGGGCTACTTTTCGATTACACTGATCCCGTTTCTGACAAAATATTTCGAGGAAAGCGAGGAAGAGGGCTGGCGGTTTTTTTCAACCGTTTTTCTGTGGGTAAGCGTTGCGATCTGTGCGATCACCGCCGTTGCGTTTTTTTCGGCATCTAGGCTGGCCGATCTGGCAGCCCCCGGGCTGGACCCCCATTCGCTTTCCCGCCTTGCCTATTTTTTGCGCATTATCCTTCCGGCCCAGATATTCTTTCTTTGCGGGTCGTGCCTTACCGGCATTCTTTTCATGCGCAAACAGTTCTTTGTCCCGGCCGTGGTCTCGATCGTCTATAACCTTCTCATCATAGTCGGAGGCGTCCTGCTCCGGTCGAAAGGAATGGCAGGCTTTTGCTGGGGGGTTCTTGCGGGCTCCTTCATCGGGAATTTCCTGCTTCCGCTTCTTGCTGTGAAGTTCGGGGGCGGTCTGCGTCTGAGGTGGTCGATTTTTCACCCGGGGCTCAAAAAATATATCCTTGTGGCCCTACCTCTCATGATCGGGCAGTCCATCACGGTTTTGGACCAGCAATTCATGCGGATATTCGGCTCGTTTGCCGAGGTCGGAGCTATCAGCTGGTTGAGCTACGCGCGGCGCATCATGATGGTTCCGGTAAGCGTTGTGGCACAGGCCGCGGGGATGGCTTCCTTTCCGTTCATGGCAGACCTCTACGTCAAAGGCGACTTCCCTCGGCTGTATCGCACCATTCGGTCGGCTCTGCAAAATGTGATGACCCTGCTGATTCCGGTTTGCCTGTGGATGATGCTGGTTGCCCAGCCCACGATCCGGCTTATCTTCCAGGAGGGCAGGTTTGGCGCTTCGGACGCGGAGATGACGGCCCGGCTGCTACAGGTGCTGCTTGTGTGCGTTCCGTGCTGGGGGTTCCAGCAGGTGCTGGGAAGAGGCTTTTACGCAAAGCTCGATACGCTTACCCCCGCAGTCCTGGGGACCATCGTGACCGTGCTCGTGATTCCGCTTTTTTACCTTCTGGCCATCCACACCGGTGCGGTGGGGGTGGCGTGGGCCAGCGTATCGGCCCTTTTGTTATACACAGTGGCCATGACGGCCTGGTGGGGGATCAAGTGGGGCGGCGAAGCCTTTGCCGGGCTCCCGGCAGCAACGGGCAAGCTCCTGCTTGTGACCGGCGCCGCTCTTCTGCCTGCCTGGACTGCGTTGCAGGCGAGCCCGTTTGACCCGCATCTTTCCCCTCACCTGGCGGCCTTTACACAGATCGTTCTGAGCGGAGTAAGCTTTGCGATCTTTTTTGCCTTTCTTTCCGCCCGCTTCGTTCCCGACCTGGCAAGACCGTTTCTTGGCCGCATCGGCCCGATAGGCAGAAGGCTTCTACGAGACAGGACCGTCGAGAACTAGCCCGCGAGAGAGGACTGTTTCACCTTTCCTCTTTGCCGTGGGAAAAAGGAGGTGTTCATTTGTCCGAAAGATCTCACATTCCACCACACTTCACACCCTTGCCCAACGACGGAACTCATGGCTGTTTCGGGTGCAGTCCCGCAAACCCTCACGGTCTTCGCATGAAATTTTTCTCCGGCGACGGGGCTCTTTTCTCGTGGCTGACCGTGCCGGGCCACCTCTGCGGGTGGGACACCCTGGTGCACGGGGGCGTTTTGTCTACAATAATGGACGAAACGATGGGCTGGACCGCCATTCATTTCATCAAAAAATTCGCCATGACCAATTCGATGACGGTGGAATTCTTAAAACCCGTACGGATTGGAGAAAGCATTCGCGTGGAAGGAAGAGTGGTCGAAACCGATGGAAGGCGGGAGGCCACAGTGGAAGGCCTTCTGTACAAAGATAATGATGTGCTTTGCGTAAAGGCGGCTGGAAAGTTCCGGCTCTTTACCCCCGCAGCGATTGCGAGACTGGGTGTAATGGACGAAGAGTCCATTAGAAAATTCGACTTTTTACTGCAACCATAGTCAAAAGAAGGTACCACGATGCCGCCGCACCGCATGGTCTACGGACCCGGCCGGTTGGTGCGCCGCGATCATTGACAAATCCGCTCGCGGAGATATACTCCGCGCACTGTCACACGGCGGCTGCCGATCAGCCGATAGATTAAGGACTTGAAACCAAGGAGAAAAAGGGTGTTGTACGCATCGAAAACAGCCAGATTTCTTATCCTGCCGGCAATATTTTTCCTGCTCCTCGTTTCCGCGCGCCTGGCGTATGCGGCCCCGCCAAACCAGACGGACCCGTTGTCCCTTATTAAGAATGGAACCCAGGAGGCGCTCCAGATTTTGCACCAGTCGCAAACCGGCCAGGCTGCTCCGTTGAAGGAAAGAAGAGGGCAGATTCTCAGAATAGTCAGCCACTATTTCAACTTCGACGAAATGTCGAGGAGTGCTCTCGGCCACCCCTGGAAAGAACAGACCCCGCAGAAGCGCCAGGAGTTCGTAAACCTTTTCACCCAGCTTCTGTTCAACACCTACGTTGACCGCCTCCAGAATTACACGGGCTCCAACCAGCAGGTCTCCTACGATTCCCAGAAAATCGAGGGGAACTATGCAGTCGTCGATACGCACGTTCTCTATGAAGGCAAAAACGTACCGCTCGACTACCGGCTCCACAAGACCAACGGGAAATGGAAGGTATACGACGTCGTGGTCGAGGGGATAAGCCTCGTTGCGAACTACCGCAGCCAGTTTTCCTCTATCCTTGCAAACGAATCCTTTGATGCGATGTTGCAGAAACTGCGCGCAAAGGTACAGCAAACGAGCTAGTGTTCATCCGAAACAGGTACGGGAGCGTTTTCCTCCCGTACCTGCTCCAGCGAAAAAAATATCCCACCCCTTCTATTCCCCTCCCTCCTCGGTCCCTTTTTGTTCTGGCAATTCCGGGTAAAAGATTGTAGATTTTCAGGCAGCATGAAAACTTCCGCCTACCCGCAATCGGCTGTAAATTCGGCCGCTTCACATGGCCTGGAAGGCCATCGGGGAAGATTGCGCGAAAGGTTTTTGCGAGGCGGCCTCGCCGGATTTCACGACTACGAGATCCTTGAGCTTCTGCTCACCTACGCCATTCCCAGAAAAGATGTAAAACCGATTGCAAAAGAGCTTCTGGAAAAATTCGGAAACAACCTGGCCGCGGTTCTGGACGCCCCCGCCGAGGCCCTCCAACGCGAGGTGGATGGGATCGGAGAGGCTGCCGCCATACTGCTAAACCTTGTTCCACGCCTGTTCGATTCGTACCAGGCAAGTCGCTGGAAGCCCAGGGAGGCTTTCTGCTCCACCCAGAGCGCGGTCTCCTACCTTCGCGCCCTGCTCGGAACGCAGAGACAGGAGATCTTTTGCGTGCTCGCACTCGACAGCCAGAACCGGCTGCTCGCCGTCGAGCAGGTGCAAAGAGGCAGTGTCAACCGGACCGCCGTCTTTCCCAGGCAAGTGGCCGAGGCCGCCCTGAAACATCGCGCAACCGCCGTGATCCTCTCTCACAATCATCCCGGCGGCGCCCCGACCCCCTCGGCCGCCGACAGGCAGCTTACAAAGAAGCTCCGACAGATGCTCTCCGATTTGGACATCCTGGTCCATGACCATATCATTGTGGCCGGAGGCGATCAGTATTATTCCTTTGCCGAAAATGGAGGACTGGAATGAACGCTCGCTCCATGCCCGCCGTGCTGGTGCGCGGCGAGGCGAAAAGAGGCGAATGGAACGAAGTGGGGCTTGAAACCGTCGACATCCCCTCTTTACAAGAAGGAGAAACCCTCGTCCAGGTTGAGGCCTGCTCGGTCAACCGGGCCGATCTTCTCCAGCGTCGGGGTCTCTACCCGCCGCCTCCCGGCGCCTCCCCCGTTTTAGGGCTGGACTTTGCCGGGTTTATCATCGAAACTCAAGGGGCTCCGGTCTTCAAAAACGGCGGAAGGGTATTCGGGATCACCGCCGGGGGCGGCTACGGAAGATACGTCGCAGTACCCGCCGACCACCTGGTCCCTATCCCCGAAAACCTGAGTTTTGCCGAAGCCGCCGCCGCTGCGGAGGTTTTCTTCACCGCCTACTACAACCTCTTCGTTCAGGCGGAGATGAAAGCCGGGGATACCCTGCTCGTTCACGGCGCGGGGAGCGGGGTCGGTTCTGCCGCCGTGCAGCTTGCCGCCTCGATCGGGGCGAGGGTCATCGTCACTGCGGGAAGCAATGACAAACTCGGGCGGGCAATCGAACGTGGGGGCTCACGCAGGGGTGAACTACAAGGAAGAGGATTTTGCCCGGCGCGTTCTGGAAATAACCGAAGGCAAAGGCGTGGACATCGTCCTTGACTGGATCGGAGCGCCCTATCTTTCGAAGCACCTCGATCTGCTTAAAACCAGAGGGCGCCTCGTCTTGATCGGCCTCATGGGCGGAAGCACCGGTGAGATCGACCTCGCACCGCTCGTAACCAGGAGGCTCAAACTCATCGGCTCGGTGTTGCGCAGCCAGTCGCGGGAGGAAAAGGCCGAAATTACCCGCGGGTTTACCCGAACCGTGGTGCCGCTGCTCGAATCCGGCCGGGTAAAACCCATTATCGACCGGATATTTCCTATCGCGGAAGTGGAGGAGGCTCACCGGTATCTTGCCTCCGGAGAGCATTTCGGAAAAATCGTACTCACGTGGAAATCGTTCTAAAAAATGGAAAATCCGTGGACAAGCGTTAAGAGAGTGCGGTTCGTAAGGAGCCGCAGATTGATACTCGATGATATTTCGTGGGAGATACGGCCGGGCGAAAATTGGGTCGTTCTGGGCTCCAACGGCTCGGGCAAAACGACCCTTCTCCAGATTCTCGCCGGCTACCTCTGGCCGACCTCGGGGGAAGTGACGGTACTGGGGGAGCGCTTCGGAGAAGTCGATCTGCGCGTTTTGCGCAGGAAAATCGGCTGGGTTGGCTCCTTTCTCCAGGCACAGGTGCCGCCTTCGCAGAAGCCGCTCGAATTCATAGTGAGCGGAAAGTATGCTACCCTTGGCATATTCGATACACCTTCGCCTTCCGATTTCGAAGAAGCCGCCGCACTGGCGGAAAGACTCCACTGCCAAAAAATACTCGACCTTCCCTACGCCGTTCTTTCTCAAGGAGAAAAGCAACGGCTCCTGATCGCGAGGGCGCTCATCAGCAAACCCGGTCTCCTGATCCTCGACGAACCCTGCAGTGGGCTCGACCTGGTGTCGCGCGAACAGCTCCTTTCGACCCTCGAAAGCCTTGGCCGGGACCCCGAAGGCCCCTCCATGATCCTGGTCACCCATTATCTCGAGGAGATCATGCCCGCCTTCGGCCACGTATTCCTGCTTAAATCCGGACGCTGCACGGCTCAAGGGGAAAAAACCGCAATTCTTAAACCCGATCTTTTGACCGACGCCTTCGGGATTCCGATCGATGCGGGAAGAGAAAACGGCCGCTTCTGGTGCCGGGTCGCCCTCAAAGGTTGACCAGGACCTTTGGTTTGCGCCCCCAAATAGTTCCATCAGTACTATGTCCGAAAGATGCTTGACCGCCCGCCGCCGCTCAGGTCCCACTGTTGCGCAGCGCTGCCTGCCTGCGCCTCGCCCGCATGCAGGGCCGTCTTTTCCTGCCTGAAGTTCAATTGCCCTGGTCGCTTCTCCATGCGAGGCCTTAAGCGGCCTCACCCGTGACGGGGCACTTCGAGGTGGGGGCTCCTTTTCAGTCCACCCGTTGCATGGCTCAGGCGGCTGTAATAGATATATTGTTGGAACAGGATCAAACCACTGACTGGCGCCGGAAGTCCTCAGGGGTTTCCTGCTGCCGGGGGGCTCTAATCGCTATATCACGGGCATTCGCAGAGGTCGCGCTCGACCCGGGCCACGGGCAGGAGTTGTGCTGTATGTCCATATCCGCTTTACCGAATTTGCACGCGCTTGCAGTCATGGCTCTAATCGTGCTCGCCCTGTTTTTCTACAGCCGCAAAAGCATAGCCTTGGAGACCACCAGTCTGGGTATCATATCGATCCTGGCGCTTGGATTTGCACTCTTCCCCCTGGAAGTCCACGGACAGATCATTTCCCCTATGGAGTTTTTCGCGGGATTTAGCAATCCTGCCATGGCTGCAGTGGTGGCCCTGATGATTGCGGGAAGCGCGGTGGTGCGAACCGGGGCATTGGAACCCGCCGGCCGATTGCTTTCGAGACTCTGGGCACGAGCCCCCGCTCTGACCCTGCTCGCCGTCCTGATTTTTACCGGTGCGGTCAGCGCCTTCATGAACGACACGCCCGTGGTTATTCTCATGCTGGCCCTTTTGAGGGGTATTGCTTCGCGAACCGGCGGATCGGCATCAAAAACACTGATGCCAATGGGATTTGCCGCTCTACTGGGAGGAATGACCACCACTATCGGAACGTCCACCAATCTCGTGGTGGTATCCGTGGCACAAAGCTTGGGTCTGCCTCCGATGGGCATTTTCTATTTTACCTTTCCCGCTTTGATCGTGGCCGGAATAGGGCTTTTCTATCTCTGGCTGATTGCTCCACGCATTATCCCTGAACGAAACGCCCCCTGCGTCGATTGCTCTCCGCGGATGTTCACCGCTCAGCTTCACCTCGATGAGGAAAGCAAAGCTGTAGGCAAGACCCTCCGCGAGATTCGCAAAACGGTTTCCGACCTGTCGATACGACACATCCTCCGGCCACCGGATCTCTCAATCGTACCCCTGCCGGATCTCAGTCTGAAGGCCGGTGACGTTCTGGTGGTACATAACACTCGTGAAAAATTAAAAGAATATGAGGCAGCACTGGGCGCCGAACTCTATTCGGGAGAGAACCGTGTCAGTGACGAGAATCCGCTGGAGGAGGCGGACCAGCAACTGGCAGAGGTTGTGATCACTCCCAACTCTTATTTGCAACAACTCAAGAGCTCCCATTTCAGCCGCCTTTTCGATCTGGAGCAACTTGGCATATATCGTCAGGGCGCTCCGGTGGAGGAGAAGAACTTAGATACGTTAAGGCTCAGAGCCGGCGACATCCTCCTTGTCCAGGGCAAAAGCGAGACAATCGGTAAGCTGCGCAGCAATGGGCAGCTTCTCATGCTCGACGCCACTACCGATCTGCCGCGCAGCAGGAAAGCATCCGCGGCCCTCCTGTTGATGATACTGATTGTGTTGCCTGCAGCTCTGGGATACCTCCCCATTGCTGTCACAGCGCCGGTAGGAGTTGTGGCCATGATCCTCAGCGGCTGTCTGGATTGGCTTGAGGCCGGCCGTGCCGTGAAAACCGAGGTCGTATTGCTCATCGCTGCCGGCCTCGCCATGAGCAAGGCTCTGGTGGATACCGGAGCGGCGAATTTTCTTGCAGCT
>JAKAJS010000158.1 GCA_021813685.1 Deltaproteobacteria bacterium
GATCTGTCCCGCGCACTGCGGATCATATAGTAGCAATTTCCTCGACTTTGCAAAAGTTTCTCATGGCAAAAGGGATAAGGCAGGAAAAAATCACGCTCGTTCCACTTCTTGTTTCGACCGATATCTTCAAGGCCCCCGCCGCCGAGCACAGGAGCAGGCGCGTTTTGCCTGAAGGACCAAAAATCATTTATACGGGAACTCTCGATACTTTTCAAAGGCTTGACTATCTGCTCAAAGCCTTTACCCCTTTGACGGCTCACTATCCGGACCTTCGTCTGGTTATCGTGGCAAATCAGTTCAATGAGGCTCAGGTTGAAAATGTCCGGGCCATGGCCGCCGGGTTGGGAATCAGCAAGAGATTGCACCTGGTTTTAGACAACACAATCGAAGAGCTGCCATTCCTCATCGGGTCGTGCGATGTCGCGGTAGTGCCTCGTCCCGAATGCCCTGGATTTCCGATCAAAATCCTCAACTATATGGCTGCCGGTATCGGTATAGTTTGCTTCGAGGGTTCAGCTCAAATTCTTGAGGATCAAAAAACCGCGCTTCTCGCCAAAGACCACGATGTAGACGATCTTTCCCGAAAAATCGCACAGTTGCTGGCCTCACCCGAACTGCGCACGAGGCTGGGACGCGAGGCCAGACGGTCGCTCTCTGAGAAGCAGTCTCAAGTCGACTCTCTTGTCCTGGTCTATGAGCGGTTGGTCTCCAAAAGAAAAAACAGGGTTAGCTGTAAAGAATCTCCAACTCCGCGACTAAATGCTATACAATAGAGTTGATTAAAAATGACTGCCTGTCGATTTTGCTGTCTTGCAAGCCTGTGTTCTTAGGGGGGGGAGATGTCTGAGAAGAGTCGTGAATGGGGCCGGGCGGGAAAAAAACCTGGACTCAAAGCGGTGAGGGGGTGTGCTGTTCGCAGACCGGGCTACATTTTGGTTTTATTCCTTGTCGCTCTGTTTTGCCATCCACTGTATCTTTTCGCCAAAGGCGAGTCTTCCTTGCAGTGTGATCTTCTGGGATGTATTCGCCAGGGTATCGAGAAAAATCCCGCGGCCTGCTACGGGAAAGCGCTTACAGCACAGGCTGCCGCCAACCTGAAGGTCGTGCAGGCAAACCGCAATCCAGACATCACGGCTCAGGGGGAGAACGGCTATTTTAGCGGGACCAGTGTAAATCCGAGCTTTCTGGTTGCGGGAATTTCGCCTACCGGATTCCCGATTCAATCGAGGAACGGCGGTTACGTCTATGGTATTGTATCGGGCAGTGCGCCGATATTCGACCAGGGGGCCTTCCGATGGCAGGTTTCCCACTCCGAACGCTCGGCTCAACTGGGAATATCCGAGGCGGCCTGGACTTATGAAGACGACAAGATGAATGTCGCGCAGGCGGTGAGTTCGGCATACGAGACGGTTTTAAAAGATCGCGAGACAGTCTCTGTGCTGGAGAAAGTTACGCATTTGGCTCTGGCCGATTACCAGACGGCCCAGGCCAAATTCCAGAAAAACCTGATATCCAGGACTCAACTTCTGCAGGCTGAGGTCACTTACACGCAATTCAAATCAATGCGTGACAAAGCCATTGAGACGGAAAAATCCGATCAACAGAACCTGGCGCTCCTAATCGGGGCCGACAGGAGTGCGAAACTGGAGCTGGCGCCGTTGCCCGATTTTGGAACCGTGCCGGTTTCGCTCGAAGTCCTTACGAGATATGCGCAGGAGCACAACTCATCTATAAAGGCGCAAAAATTTAAAGTTATGAAGGACCAGGAGCAAGTAGAGGGAATTCTTAGCCAGAAATATCCGGTTCTTTCTGTCCAGACCTCCTACGGTTCCGGGAAAGGGTTTGTTTCGGGCCAGGAAACAAGAGAAGCGTTCGTGGGAGGACTCGCGGTGAACGTGCCGATTTTCGATTTTGGCCGGATTAACAGTAAGGCCGACTACGCACGCGCCCAGGTGAAACTCGATGAATCCTCCCTCCGGCAACTCGAGCTCCAGACAAATAACGCGCTGCAGCAGGCTTTCTATTCGGCCCTGGAACAAAAGGCGCTCATGAAACTTGCCGATAAACGCGTGGAGCAAACCAGAGAGGCGATGCGATTGAGCGAAGCCGAGTACGCGAAGAATCTTATTCCCATTGGCACTTACCACGATTCGATTATCGCCTGGATGAACGCGAAGCTTGCCAGGTTTCAAATGGGTCAGGACTATCTTCTGGACCTCCTGCGCATACGAATGCTATGCGCAGGAAAGTGGAATGATACGATCCTGGGGCCGCAGTGGGAATGTGCAGTGTCTAAATGATACGATTTAAATGAGCCGCGTAGCGGCGTGGGGGGGCGGGGGCGAAAGCCCCCGCGCTTTTCCGACTGAATGCTGATACAGAATATTACATGTTTCAATAAGCAGCGGTGAGCGATTGCGCCTCGTCGGTAAACACCGAGTCATAGGGCGCTTCCATGATGGCTGCGGCGGTAGCGCCTGTGCCCGTACCGGTGAGGGTTACTGAAGGGATGGAGCAATAGCCGCATCCAACGTTATTGACGGTTATTCCGGTAACACGTCCATTGGATATGGTAGCTGCAGCCGCTGCGGGGGAGACCGGCGCCCCTCCCGAGAAGCTGACGGAAGGCGCCTGGGAATACCCGGCTCCGGAGCTCGTAATTGCAACGGATGTGATAACGTTTTGCATATCCTGGTAATAGACCTCGTAGTACTCGCCGCCCATCGCGCTGCCTGCACTAAAAGCTTGGGGGTAATTGCCTACTGACACTCCAAATTGATTTTGTCCGTAGATGGACGAGGTAAACTGGAAGCCACAGTTGACGCTGCCGCCGGTAGGGTGAGAGGCGGTTCGCGCGGAGGAAAGCGCGCTGATGAGGGCATCCGGGGCGTATGTAGTGTTGCTGTTCTGGTTCAGCCCGTCCTGCTGCAGGGAAAGCCTGGAACCGATCTTTGCCATCGCGTAATTCACTATGGCATTGAGAAGGGACGTTCCGGCTTGATTGATCGTGTCTGCGCTCAGGCTGGTAATCGTATCCGTGGTGCTGTAGGGTACCCCCAGGTCCAAAGAAAAGTGGCACTTCGTATTGCCGAAATCCATGGCGAATTCGTCTATGACGGTCTTCCATGCAGAGTACACCTTATCAGGTGTGTAGCCTGCGGCGATGAGATAGGGATCGTTGCCGTTTACTTTTTGGGGCATCGGCAGTTCGCCTGTTCCTGTCGGGCCCGACATTCCGATATCCACGACGCGGCTGTCGTCGGCGTATTTGGCCGCCAGGGCGTCGATCATGGGGATGCAGACCTGTGAAATATAGATCGGATCCCAAGGCAGCGCCATCTGTGTGTAGGATTTGATGAACTTGTTCCACAGATTCGCGGTTTGGATTCCCGGTACGGTCAGCACCCACGGCGCCTGATCGTCGACGCCGAGCATTACGTCCAGCTTTACTTTGGTGATACCCATACCCTGCAGTGTCGCAAGAGACTGATCTATGTAGGTCCAGTTCCAGGAGCCATTCGTGCTCTCGATCTTTGAAATGGGGATACGCAGCGTTACGCCGGTTATGTAGGGTTTGTACTGCGCCGGATCGGTAGGAACCGGCTGTGAGGGCGCAAGCAGCATGTAGATTCCGGAGAGATTTCCCGCGTTTACATTCTGAGTGGTAGGAGCGGGTTGCGAGGACGCAAGCAACAGGTAGCTTGCGTAGAGATTCCCAGCTTTTACATTCTGAGTGGAAAATAATACCAGGATCCCGATGGCCAAAACTGTTGTGGTAAACGACATGTTGCGTCTCATTTTTTCCCTCCGGACAACCTTTGTAGATACAAGAGATGAATTGAAACCGCTTTCCCCTTCTGCCCGGGGTGATCGGCCCGCCCCTGTAGGGGTTTGACTGCACTAGAGCAACAGGCGTGCCAGATTCTACATTGTCAGGCCCCGTCGAGAACCGTTCTCGAATGAGTGTAGTTGTTGGCATGCAATGCTGTATTCAAATTAGAAATCCCGACAGCTTCATAGTCGAATTTCGAATTAACGAACACTCAGGGCTACAAAACGGTAATTGAACGTAACTCTATTTGCTCTTCAGGAGATCTTCGGGTTACTATACGGAAAAGGTGAGGTATGAACTCTATCCGGCAGGCGGGTTTTTCTTGCAATCTCGATCCTATAGACTAGAAGGATCGTGCTCTGGAGGGGGGCTTTATGCACCGTGCTATCTTTTTGGTCTGCCTTGTGCTTGGCATCGTCGCAAATTCGGGCGTTACGGCTCTCTCAGCGCCGCTCGGAGGGGCGACAGACGGTTCTCCTTCGTATGCCCCCGCGGGAATCTTCTCCGACTCTCCACCTACGGAGAGAATGCTGCGAGAACCGCAGGCAAGTTTTGTGGACGGTTTTCTGGTGAGAGTATTCTGGAAAAATCTTGAACCTGAGGACGGCCGGTTCAATTGGGACCTTTTCGATCGTCCAATTGAAATGGCGCAAATGCATGGCAAAAAGATCACTTTGGCAGTCGTTTGCGGTCCGATGTCCCCGGATTGGCTCTACAGCGAAGGAGCGAAGAGCTTTTCCTTCACCTTCAACAATCCCTACCTGAGATTTTCCGGGCGGACCTTTCGGATACCTCTTCCCTGGGACCCGGTATATCTCGCCAAATGGGAAGCCCTGATCAAGGCGCTGGGAGCTAGATATAATCATAACGCCACGGTCGTCCTGGTGCATATGACGACCTCCACCAAAAACGGCTTTGAAATGCAGCTTCCGGCTGCGATGAGATCGGTTCCCGGCTTCAGCGACTCGAAAATAATCGATTCCACCGAAGTAGTTATGGACGCTTTTTCTCGGGCCTTTCCCGATAAATATCTTGATATCGATCTGCACCCTCTCTTCGATCAGGGAATGCACGACAACACCGTGGCCAGGCAAATTGCCCGGTATGGTCATGACCGGATCGGACGCCGCTTTGGAATATTTGCCTCCTGGTGGAGTAACAGAAACAGCCTTGTTTTTGCTGCTCAATACGATCTGACGGTCTCCTCTGCCAAAAGCAGTTTTGCTACCGTGCAGATGGCCGGCTCTGAAACGAGAACACCCTTCCGGCTCGATCTTGCAAGTTCAGCCGATCTGGCCATCCGAAACGGCATTAATTATCTCGAAATCTGGCCTGCAGATCTTTTGAACGAGAGGTTCGAAGGATTGTTTGAAAGAATCCACGAGAGGCTTCACAAAGGAACGGGCCAGTAGGTCCATTTTCTTTGAAGTTCTATCTCTTGTTAGAGGGCGCCCGGGATGTTCTCCTTGAACAGGCGAACGCGTTTCCAAAATAAAAACCAATCCACCATCTCGGGATTTTCCAGGGAGTACTGCTCAATAATCGATAGCAAACGCTTCTCAATAGACTCAATCGTATTGGCTCCTCCGGAGGGGTCCAGAGGGGTTTCAATGACGAGTCGCCGCGAATCGATTCGATCTCCTATAACGAAATAGGGGAAAATCGGGACGTTATGCTTCAATGCGAACTTCGCGATCGGGACAATCGAAAGCATAATCTGTCCGCCCAGAAAAGGGTAAAGCTTCGCACTACTCGAAAAGGCATCGATAATGCTCAGATAGCCGGCATTGCCTGCGGCGACCGCCGGGAGAACCTCGTGGAGGAGTTGGTCGCGTTCGTTTACGGCGTTATTGCCTACGTGCGCTCTGAGGGCATTCAGCTTCGTCTTGTTGTTTTCATTCTTGATTCGACTGCTCGTCTTTTCCAATACAGTCCCTGCGTAGATCGGCACGGGCATGTTCGCCTGTAACACGCCCAGGGCGGAGTAGTGATATCCGAAGTGAAGGACCGTAAAGCATGCGCCTCGACCCTTTGCAACAGCAAGATATTGACTATTGACCACAGAAGTTGCAAATGCGCCCGGTTTTTCCGTAAGCATGGCCAGGGCACGCTTGTGCCGGTATATCAGGCATTTTTTCGCAAGCTCTCTTTCACGGCCGGAAAGGGGTGTATCTCTGAACACGTTTGTCAGATAATCGACAAACACCCCGTTTCTTTTTTGGAACAAAAGGAATTCGAGTTTCCCCAAAACGTTGGCGATACGCATTGCAATGTTGAGGTTGCCATCCGTCAACAGCACTAAAAACATACGGATTGGATGATATACCAGCCAGGAACAGAAATCATAGATAAAGGAAGGCCGCTGCAGCTTCGCTAGATGGCTCGAATTATTCATGGGACACTCCTCGGCGGATCTCCGCGGCTTCGATACAAGTTCTTTCTCCACCAATCGATTTGGGACGTCGCACCAACGCGACATATTATTCAGAACGTATTTGAATATATGTATTTCGCTGTGTCGGTGCTACTATCAAAATTATATTAATAGCGAAAAATAATGAGGCGGCAAGGATCAGGAGTGAATCTTTATCTCCCGGAGCTTTCTGCGTGTGTCTTCCGAATACCAGACATCGGCGAATTCACGGATGGAAGGAACTGTTTCCTTCGCGATTCTTTCTGTGACAGGCTTTCGAAGCAGTCGTTTCACAATTTCGAAGGGGGCGCGATCTTTTTCGGAGAATTCACGAGCGACTATTTTCGCCCGTTCGAAAATGTCGGCCTCCTCTGCCGTTTCATCGACCAGGCCCAGTGTTTGCGCCTGCTCTGGCGAATAGAGGCGGCCAAGCAGCAAAATGGTTTGTGCGTTTCTGTCGCCGACCAGACTTCGCAGCATCTCCACGCCGCCTGTAAACAAGGGGGCTCCGATAGTGATCTCGTTTAGACCTATCTTTGTTTTTCCTTTGACCATTATCCTGTAGTCGCACGCAATGGCGATCACGCATCCCCCGGCCGTGGCGTGGCCGTTAAGAGCCGCCACGACGGGTTTGGGAAAAAGATAGATCCTGGTGCACAGAACGTCGAATTTGGTAATAAACTCGATAAACCGATCTTTTGAGTAATCGAATAGTTCCGGCACATCGAACCCGAAGGAGAAAAAGCTCCCGGTTCCCCTCAAAATGACGCCCTTAACTGTCGGGTCGACCTCAAGGGCTGCAAAGCATTGGTCGATCTCCTCCACCAAAGGCTCGTTTAGAGCGTTCACTTTGCCCCGGGATATGGTGAGAGTTGCGAGGCCGTTATCGTTCGAAACGGTTAGAAACCCCATCTTCTTCTCCTCGTGTCATTTCTCATTCGGGGGGGCGTTTGCAAACGCCCGCAATGGTATCGAGTTGCCCGGCAAGAGCGAGTAGTTCCATATCACGCCATCTGCGGCCGACAATCTGCACGCCGATCGGCAGACCGCCGGCGGTGTGGCCGACGGGGATCACCACCACCGGGTTTCCGGTAAGATTGAAAGGGATCGTGCAGGCGCCGTTTGCGACCCAGTAATTGACCGCTCGACCGTTGACCGCAAGGGCTTGGTCGTAGATCGGAAAAGCGCTGATGTAGCGTTTGGGCGTAAGGTGCGAGAGGGCCGGCGTGCTGCTTACGGGGCAAAGCCATGCGTCCCGTTGCCCGAGAAACGTCTCGAGCGCGGCAGCAAACTTGTCGCGGTGCGAAAGCTCGGTCATGTATCTACCAAATGTCGCCGGGTATACCGACTGAACGAAGGGAACATCCTTTCGAAACGATTTTCTGAAAAAATGAGTCGTAAACCGAAGCCGTTTCGGAGTGAGCACGGCAAATTCCATGTCGGAGATCCTGCCGTAGGTCCTCCAAATCCCCCGCAAATCGAAACCGTCGGGGGCTGCGCGTTCGACCCTCACCCCCTTTCGGGAAAGCTCGTCGGTAAACCGGCGCATAGCCGCCAGAATCTCCTCATCGATCGGAACCGATCCGAAATCGTCGTTCCAGGCGATCCGAAGTTCGTTCAGCGGCCTTTGCGGCACGTCCTGCAGGCATGCGCAGGGGACGTCGGGGTCTTCGGCATGCGGCCCCGCGATAATTTTGAGGCACAGTTGGAGGTCTTCGACCGATCGGGCCAGCGGACCGAGGGAGAGCATGTGGCGGAAAGAGCGATATTTTGGCGCGGGGCGGCCAGGGCTTATGCCATGCCACGGGATGAGATTCTCTGTAGGTTTTAACCCGTAAATCCCGCAAAAATGCGCGGGGACCCGTATCGACCCGCCCAGGTCGTTTCCCACGCATAGAGCCGACATGCCCGAAGCCACGGCGGCGGCACTCCCCCCCGAACTGCCGCCCGGAGTCCTGCCGACATCCCAGGGATTGTTTGTGACTCCCGACAAGGGACCTCGGGTCTGGAAGTCCATTCCGAAGGGAGGAAGGGCCGTTTTTCCGAGCAGGATGGCGCCGGCGCCTTTTAGCCTTGCGACAATCGCTGCGTCAAAATCGGGGGTGAAGTTTGCGAGCGGGGGAAATCCGCTCGCCGTTGTCATTCCGGCGGAGGCATAATTATCTTTGGCGCTCACGGGCACACCGTGAAGCGGCCCCCACAATTGCCCGCCTTTTAACGCGGCGTCTGCTTCCTTCGCCCTCTTTCTCGCCCCCTCCTCATCCACGGTCACAAAGGCGTTGATTCGCGGGTTGTGCTTCTTTATCCTGGCAAGGCAGGCTTCGACGACATCCAGGGAAGTCGCCTCGCCGTTTCGGATCATCTCGGCCAGCCTCGAGGCGGAAAGAAATGCGATATCTTCACCGTTCGTTTCCGTCGCGGTAAGATTTTCGTCGCTCATGGTCCTTTTCTCCAGTTCAACTGTCGCCGGTGGGGATCGGTTGAAGCCTTTTCAGGAGCGGCAGAAGAGTGCGAAATTCATCTGTTCCCGCCCGGTGCAGCAATTCGAAAATGATCATTTCGGTGGAACTGATCACGGCGCCGGCCCTGTCCATGCGCTCTATTCCCGTCCGGCAGTCCGGCTCGCTCCTGGAGGAAATCGCATCCTGTGCGATATGAACGCGGTATCCGAGGCGCAAAGCACCGACCGCAGAGTGAAAGATGCAAATGTGGCCTTCGATCCCGGCCAACAGCAGCGTGTTGCGACCAGACCGGCGAATCGCCCTGGCTATTTCCTCGCGTTCGAAGCAGTTGAATTCCATCTTGCCCAGGACTTGGGGCGAGGAAATCATTCCGGTAAGCTCAGGCAGAAAGCCCCCCAGTTTGTCAGGGTTTTGAGTCGTAAATAAAACCGGGATGTTAAAGACCCGGGCGACTTCGATAAGAGCGCCGGTGTTTGACACTGTGCGGTCGCGCTCGACGCAAAGATCGAGCATCGATTTCTGAAGATCTATCAGAAGAAGCAGGCACTGGTCGGGACTGAGAAATTCCTGGTAGAGGTTCATCGCTCGACTCCACGTTTCGGGGTGGTAACCCTTGCAATCGCTCCTGCAAACTCAGCGGCGCTCGTGTCCGTCCGTGCGGTTCATCCTGCGGGGCGTCGGTGAGCGAGGGGTTCCGGCGTCTGCTCCCGAATGAGGCTCTGGAGCGCTTCCCACCGGGGGCCGCCGTTTTGCCTGATTTCTGCTATACGCTGTAAAATCCTGTAGTCTTCGCGCTCCATGAGCAGACGACCCAGCAGGAGCTCAACGGAGCCCGAACCCTCGTCGATGCGATCGCCGGCGGAAATCTTCAGTTCCTGGAGCTCTTTTTCCTTTTGATCCAGAAGTTCCGAAATGATTTCGAGTCCCAGGGATTCTTGCTCCATCGCGAAGGCGCTCATGATGAGAAAGTGAAGCTTTTGGCAAAAGTCGGCGTATTGATCGTAGAGGGAATCGAAGGGGCGGGGGCTTGTGCTTTTTTGCTGCAGCAGAGCTTCAGCCATGGTAGGACTCCCGTTCGCCGGTGTGTGCGCCGGCGGTAGTGTATTGATTGATGTAGCCGTTTGCGTAAGCTTCTCAGGATAAATTAACTCATTTCTCGACGCCTGCAGGAACCTGCGTTTCCAGTTTCTCTCCCGGCTGTGTCCCGAAACCATATTTTCTGGCCGTCCACTCGGCTAGAGCGGCTTGTCGCAGTTCTTTCAACTCGCTTTCCTTTTGCTTGAGATACCCATCGATCAGCTCCAGTGCGATCGATTCGCCTCCGTTGAGTTTTCCGGCCTTCGTGATGAATTCGAGTTTGCGCAAAAGATCGTACTGGCTTTCGTAGAGATCGTTAAAAAGCCTCCAGCTCACTTCCCCGACATCCGCCGCCTTATTGGGCATGGCTTCTCCAGTGATTGACGAAAACACAATACAAAAACGGCAACCCGAAAACTGCTTTTCACAAACAGGCCTACCGCTGCGCAAACGTGTGGTAGAGCTCTTGGCGATTTAACCACAACGATCCGGTTTCTGTCCAGAAAATCGTTGCATGGATACAGGATTTACAGTATTGAGAAGCGATTTCAACAGCGAGTATCCGGCGCTGCAGGCAAAGTAATCCTGTTACTCCTGTCTGAATATGGCCGATTGTAGCCGGGCGCCCCGGTGGAAGGAACTCGTTATGAAAGATGCCCCGGAAGATTTGAAGATGGAGCGTTTGAGGCGGGGGTGGACCCTGCAGGATGCTTCCGATCGGACTCGAATCAACCTGACGGTCCTAAAGGCGCTCGAGTCCGGGAAAACCGCGCAGATGGGGTCTGCGGCATCGGTTGAGGCTCTCGTCGCAAAATATCGGGCGGCCTTGGGGATGGAGGAGTCGCGGTGCGAAGAGCGGCCGCCTCAGACTGAAAAGCCTGCCGGCCGAAGCAGGGCGATTCTCCACGTGCTTTTCGGGGTGTGTATCGGCGCCCTTCTTGTCGCACTGTGCCTTGATGCGTTCTCTAGAAAAAGTATTCACTCTGCAAAATCTTCTGGTGTAAACCCTGCAGCATCTTCTGCAAGGAAACCGACGCCGGCTTCGGCCGCCGTCGCGACCAAGGCGCCCGAGGCAAAAAAGAAGACAGCGGCCGTTTCTGCTTTGCCCTCCGCTTCGGGAAAGCCTTCTGAGCCTGCATCGAAGGAAGCCACTCCGGCTTCGACCGCTGGTAAGGAAAAAACGCGGAGCACGGAAGGCCTGCAGGCCAAACCGCCCGCGGCGAAAAAGACGATCCCTGCGGCCGAGGGTGGTGCGACGGGTTTGACTGCCCCCGTGGGCGCTCCGGTTTCCGCGGGCAACGACAAGCATGGTCCGGTTGCGAGCACCTCGTCCTCCGCTCCAGCCCCTGAAAATGTCTCTTCTGCAACTGCCTCCAAACAGCCGCTGCGGGTTGGCACTTCTCCCCATTCCCTCCAGGTGAGCGCCGAAAGCAAGACGTGGATGCAGGTGACACTCGACGGCAGGAAGACCGAGTCCGTGCTGCTGCAGCCCGGTCAGAGCCGCGAGTGGAGCGCAGCAAAGAAGGTCTACCTCATTGTCGGAAACGCCGGCGGGGTAAATGTCTTGTGGGACGGAAAACCCGTTGCAATGTCCAAGACACCCGGACGCGTCATACGAATGAGCCTTCCGGAAAATTGAGCGAAACGGGCGGAACGAAAGTTTGCGACATGGACGATCCGGCGGACTCCCCGAAAAAAAAGAGCGGCTCTCTCAGCGAGCCTTGGCAAAAAGTCTCCCGGGCCGTACTCGCCGCATTGCTGCTCGTAGCCTGCATTGCGGCGTTTCTGTGTTTCGAAGCCCGAGACTTCAGGGCGCAGCACGCGGCCCCCGCATTGTCCCGGCCTCCCATCCCTGCTGCAGCCAAGGTAGAGAAGCTCCCGGCGCCTCCAAAACGGTCGCTGCTGCCCCCTGCACCAGTCCTGCCGAACTCCAGGCCCTCCCGGGCGATAGACACTCCTGAATCCACGACTCTCGCGCCGGCCCGAAGGCGAGTCGTGCACACTCGGAGCGCTCCCAAACGGGTACAGGAAAAGTCCTGCCAAAGCTACGACGAACCTCTGGCTGGGGCATCGGAGCAACCGCCCGGCAGCAGTCGGGAAAAGAAAGGCGATCTTCTGGAAATTCCTCTTCCGCAGTAGGCCGAATCTCCTTCATATAATATGGTATACAACCACGAGGAAAAATGGTCTAATTACCTCCCTTCGGTGCGAACAGCTTGTACACAGAATAGCCATTGCATAGGCGATTTTCGTTCAGGAAAAAAGAAGGGGGTACACATGGAACAGCCGTTGGTTTTGGAGGAACGATCGGGAAAGACCGCAATTTTGAAGCTCAATCGTCCGGATGTCATGAATTCTCTTAACTTCGGCCTTCTGCGGGGGCTTTCCGAAAAGGTCGAGGCGCTGCAGTGGGATCAGGATGTGCGGGTGATCGTGATTACGGGGGCGGGGGAAAAATCCTTCTGCGCGGGGGCGGACCTCAAAGAAAGAGCGACGCTGCCCGAGGAGCAGGTGCGAAAATTCATCTTCACGCTCCGGGAGCTCTTTACATTTATCGAGTACATGAACAAGCCGGTGATCGGGGCCGTGAACGGGATCGCACTCGGAGGGGGGACCGAACTGGCTCTTGCCTGCGACATCCGGATCGCTTCGGAGAATGCGACCATGGGGCTCACCGAGACCCGGCTTGCGATAATTCCCGGCGGGGGCGGGACCCAGCGTTTGCCAAGGCTTGTCGGGCGCGCAAAGGCCAAGGAGCTGATCTTTACGGGAAGGCGGATCGATGCGGCGGAGGCCCTTTCGATCGGACTCGTAAATAAGGTCGTTCCCGCACCGCGTCTTCTCGACGAGTGTTTGGAGATGGCCGGGATGATTTGTGAAGCGGGCCCCATAGCCATAACCCAGGCCAAGTACGCCATAAACCACGGCCTCGAAGTCGATCTTCGCTCCGGGCTCGCCATTGAATCCAACGCCTACTGGGTCACCATTCCCACCGAAGATCGCACCGAGGGCCTTACCGCCTTCCGGGAAAAAAGAAAACCGGTCTACAAGGGAAAGTAGGGGCAAGGCGTGGAAGACGATCCGCAAGGCGGCCTCCTGCAGCCGGTTTTATCGGATGCCGAGTTCCATATCCTCAAAACTATCGGCGAGGCCGTCCTCATTACGTCCCGCGATGCGACGGTGGTGTTTGCAAACGATGCGTGCCGCCGCATCCTGGGACGGCCGGAAAAGAGCCTTCTTGGCCGCAAGCTCTTCGAAATCGAAGAGGATTCTCTGACCCTAAAGGCCATGGCCAACCGCACCGAGGTCGTAAACGTGAGAAAATACGCGGACGGCCTGCGGAGCGGAATCCTTTGCTCCGTGCTGCTCCTGCCCGCACCGGAGGATTTCACCTGCGCGGTTACGATCATGAACCTCGTCCGACCCGAGGGGACGCCGGGAGAGCTCCAGGCGAGGGAGCGCTACGTAGAGGCCTATCTGGACGCAGGCATGGCCCGCGGCGCGAAGCTGCCCGAGCCTTTCGAAAAGCTCGTGGGAACGAGCAACCCGTTTCGCGCAGCCCTCTATATGGCCTATAAGGCGAGCCAGGCCGATTTTTCGGTCCTGGTGACCGGGGAAAGCGGCGTCGGAAAAGAATTGCTCGTGCGCGCCATTCACGAATCGAGCACCCGCTCCGGCCATGAATTCGTGAGCATCAACTGCGCGGCCATCCCGGGAACTCTCATCGAATCCGAACTCTTCGGCTACGCCTCGGGCAGCTTCACCGGGGGCAGAAAAGAGGGCAAAAAAGGCCTCTTCGATCTCGCCGACCGGGGAACGATTTTTTTCGATGAAGTGGCCGATTTCGAGCTCAACACCCAGGCCAAGATCCTTCGCGTGCTCGAAGAGGGGGAATTCCGACGGGTGGGGGACCAGAAGTGTATACCTGTTGATACACGCATCCTGAGCGCGACCAACCGGGATCTGGGAAGAATGATGCTCGAGGGCAAGTTTCGCGAAGATCTCTACTACCGGCTCAACACCATGACCATTCACCTGCCCCCGCTGCGCGAACGGGGAGGAGACATCGAGCTTCTGGCCGACCATTTCCTGGAGACGCTCTGCAGGCGGTACGAAAAGGAGGCGCACTTCAGCCGGGCCACGATGGACATCTTTTTCGGCCATCCCTGGCCCGGAAACGCGAGGGAACTGCGCAGTGTTGTGAGCTATGCACTGAACATGGCCGATACGCACCGGATCGAGCCCGCCGATCTGCCCCACTACCTGCTGCTCTCCGGGGGGCGAGCCGAGCTTTCCCGGCGCATCCGCCCCGGGGGGCTCGACAAAGCCGAGACCCCGCGGCGCGGTTTTGTCTACCGAGACGTCATGGACGCTTTTGAAAAAGACCTGCTCGAAGCGATCCTCAAACGATACCCCAGCAGGACCCGGGCCATCGAGGCCCTGGGCCTCAGCCGCCGCGCCTTCTACCTCAAGCTCAAAAAACACGGGATCTCGTAGCGGGCCCGGCCGCCCCGTATACCAGAGGAAACAGCCCGCCCGGATGGTACCAAAAGTATACGGATTCGCCCGCCCCTACCGGCCCCCGATTTCACGCAAAAGCCTGCCACTGGCTGCCTGGAACGGTTTTTGCCCATCACTCGCCCCGCACAAACCATCTTTTGCTCTTTCGCTATCGAACTCACGGGGAAAAATGCCAAATGAAAAGCAATGTCGAGCTGATAGAAATCGGGCCGCGGGAGGGATTGCAGTACCACCCCGACTACATTCCTGCCCAGTTGAAGATCGCCCTGGTAAACAGGCTGTTTGCCTGCGGCTTCCGCAAAGTCGAGGTCGCCTCGTTCGTCCATCCCAAGGCTGCGCCGCAGATGCGGGATGCGGTGGAGGTGCTCGCAGGCGTTGGCGGGGGCGCGGGGGGCGAGAGGATCCGGCAGGTGCTTGTTCCCAACGAAACCGGCTGCCGGAGTGCGATGGCGTGCAAGTGCGATGAAGTCGCGGTGTGGGTATTCTTAAGCGATCGGTTGAGCTACTCGACGCTAAACCGAAGCATTGCCGAAACGCTCAAGCGGATCAGCACGATTTGCGAGATTGCCGGGGCAAACGCCGTCAAGACAAACGCTTACGTGGGGGCGGCCTTCGGATATCCCGGCGAATACGGCGGCCATTACGAAAACCTGAGCGCGATGGTGGCCAAGCTGGTCCAGCTCGGCTGTCGTCAGGTGTGTCTTTGCGACGAACTCGCGATGGCCAACCCCGTGACCGTGCGCGAGCATCTTCG
>JAKAJS010000130.1 GCA_021813685.1 Deltaproteobacteria bacterium
AAAATCGTGGCAGAGACTGCCGGGCTCCGGGTAGAGATCGGACATCTGCTCGAATCTCTTAGACTCGAAGACTCCGAAAAACTCACGGCGCGCGTGCGGCAAAATGTACTGGGCCTTTCCGGGGTCGACATCCAGGAGCTTACCGGAAAAGCGGCGCTCACCCATCGCGATCTCTCCGACTGGGGCTGGCTCGGGAAAATCGACTGGACGGCTCAGCCCCACGCGCGCATAAACGCGATCTTCGTTCGATTGAGAGAAAAGCTTGCCTGGTACCTGCAAAACAGGGCGATGCTGCGGGAGTTGACCCTTACGGAGATGCACGAGGTCTACCAGGCGGCGGCCCAAAATGTGAAGGGCAAAGAGCGGAAGATTTTCTTTGAAGATATTCTCGACCGACTGATAGCACTGGACGGAAAAGGGGCAAAAGAGCGGACCGAAGTGATGGGCCTCTATTTCGAACTCGGTCTCGACAGGGTGCGCCACCTCCTGATCGATGAGTTCCAGGATACGAGCCGGGACAATTTGGAGCTCATCTTTCCGCTGATCGAGGAAATCCTTTCGGAGGTCGGGGAAAATGGCGAAGGGGAGCGCTCTCTTTTCATCGTGGGCGACTGGAAGCAGATGATCTACGGCTGGAGGGGCGCAGACAGGGAGGCCGTCACCGATCGGCTCTCCCGGTTTTCAGGAAGGCAGCTCCAGAAGGATTTCCTGCCGTGTAACTGGCGGAGCACGCCTCTTTTGATCGAGCTTTTCAACAGGACCGTCTCGGAAATTTTTCCGGGAAGCGGTGCAAGCGAGCAGCAGCAGGCGCCGCCCGAAAAAACCTATGGGGCCGTTTCCGAAATCAACCTGTTTCCCGTCGAGATAGTCCGAAATCAAAAAAACGTCTTCTATGAGCGCATGATCGAGAAGATCAGGGAAAAGAAAGTCGAGTGGGGATGCGACTACTCGGACATAACGCTCATTTTTCGGACCAATACCGAAAAGGAGTCGATGGCCAGGGAACTGGCCGAGGCCGGCATCGGGTTTGCCGAAGTGCGGGGGCGGCAGCTTCTAGCCTCCGAGGAAGGTGTCGCGGTCTTTTCTCTTCTGGCCTTCCTCTTTGCGAGAGAAGGAAGCGGTTTTTTCGATAAATCGCTCGAAGCGTCCTCTTTTCGCGACGGTCTCCTTCGGATCGCCGGGAAAAAGGAGGAGATCCTCTCGCGCTACGCCGCGCCCTACGGTCTCCAGGCCGTGGCCGACGTTCTTGAGATGTGCCGGGGCAGCCTGCCCGATTCGGTTGTCGAAACCTACGCAGAGGAAGCCGAAAGCCTTTTCCGGGCGGGCGGGAGCTCCGCGGAAGAGTTTCTTTCCTACATTTTCAAGGTGCGCGACAAGGTGAGCGTTCCCGAACCCGCCCGTTCGGACAGGGTAAAACTTGCAACCATCCACGGTGCCAAGGGGCTCGAGTTCCCGCACGTATTCCTGCTCTGGATCGAGCAAAACAGGGCCGCGAGGTTCTATGTCCCGGGTTTCCAATGTCACATGTCCTTTAATAAAGACGAGATTGGTTTCTGGGAAAGCTGCGAGTCCATAGAGGCGACTCAAATTCTCGAGGCCCGGAAAAAGGAGGTGGAAAAGAGCGAAAACGAAAAGGCCAACCTTCTCTATGTTGCCATGACGCGGGCACGAAATTCGCTTAGCGTTTTCGTAAAGAAGAGAAAAAAAGACGGAGAAAAGACCGGGGATCTGAGCGAGAAGATCGTCTCCGTGATAGAACGGGGCCCCTTTGACGCCGAAGTGTTCCGGGGCGAAGACAGCATCTGCTGGCGAAAAGATTACGGCTCGCAAAGGGAGAGAGAATCGAAGAACATGGTGAAAATCGCGCCGTTCCACCCTCCCGCATTGATAGAACCGGCTTCGCAGGGCGTGCAACTCGACCGCTCCTTCGTATCGGAAGACGTCCGGGCCGGTATCGAGAGGGGCGAAAGAATCCACGCCTTTCTCGCAAAACTCGGAAAGTCTCCCGGAGATTCGGCGGGCCAAGGGCTTTCGACCGAAGAACTCCAGGCGGTTTCCGCCTTTCTGGAAGACACAACGGTATCCGAGGTCGTGTTTCGGCCCGGCAGGCTCTACACCGAACAGGCCATTTCCAACAGGGTGTTCTACGGCGTGGTCGACCGAATGATCGTCGAAAAGAGCCGGATCACCGTGATCGACTTTAAAACGGGCGCTGCCGGGGAGCTTCTGGAGTCCTACGTCGCGCAGTTGCAACGCTATGGCGCCATAATGAAATCGCTCTATCCCGACCGGGCCGTGGAAGCCTATCTTCTTTTCGTCGACGCTGAAGAAAAGGTCGTGCGGGTTGAAGGCGTCGCGACGAGTTCTGCGGAGCACGAAGATGCCCGGGCGCGATTCCCCGAGATCTCCGTACAACGCCTATAAGCGTAACAATATTTTACAGGTCCCAAGACGGCAATAACCTTTTGATTTGGCAAAGAATACTGTTCCAAAGTCGCACCGGTCCAAACCAGTCGTCGAAATCCTTTACACTTATGAGTCGTTCGGCTCTCCTCTCGAGTCGGGAATTTATTAAGTATTGCAATACCCTGAATCCCGCTCGATCCTGTGGCATAATAGTTGCATATATAGTTTCGGCAACCATGAAAATCAGAGAAGGCGAACCGGGAAGACTACAAAACTTTTCGGCCTAATGAAAATCAGAGGAGGCAAGCTATGAAGACTAAAAAACTTTTTAGCTTTCTTGGTCTAGTACTGGTCCAAATGATTTTTGTCATTTCTGTGGCACGGGCGAACCAGATACAGATAGACATCTCCAGTCTGGTCAACGCCGATATTCGTACTTACACCGGCGGCACCAATTATCCCGTTGCCCCTGTGACCCTGACCGACCCCAGTGGA
>JAKAJS010000126.1 GCA_021813685.1 Deltaproteobacteria bacterium
CGGGCGTTCCTCAAAGGAAGGCGCAATCTTCCGGGCATCGTCGAGGAGGGTTTTGCCAAAATTCCCTCGCAAACATACGCAGAGATCGATAGAAAATGGATGGGATCTCCGCTCAGGCTAAACCCCGAGCGGTTGCAATATCTTTTGTATTTCGCAGCGGGAGCTCCTTTTCTGGTCATGGTCCTGGCGCTTTGGGTCTACACTCTTCGCAAAAACGCATCTCGTCAGACCTCGCAGCTGCGCATCACCGTAGACGCATTGATAGCCAGTGAGAAACAATACCGGGAACTGGTGGAAAACGCCAACAGCATAATCCTGCGCATGGATAACGAAGGAACTGTGACCTACTTCAACGAATTTGCGCAAGGTTTTTTCGGCTACACTCAAAACGAGATAGCGGGCAAAAGTGTTGTGGGCATAATCGTTCCGCCCACTGAGAGCACCGGGCGCGACCTGGCTTTCATGATCGAGGACATCGCGCGAAACCCGGACAAATACAGCAGCAACATCAATGAAAACATGCGCCGCAACGGGGAAAGGGTCTGGATCGCCTGGACCAACACGCCCATCCGATATAAGGACGGGCAGGTTGTCGAAGTGCTCTGCGTGGGAAATGACATCACCGAGCGTAAACGTGCAGAAGAAGGGCTGCGGGAAGCGGAGAAGCGCTACCGCACCCTGTTCGAGGGGGCCAATGACGCTGCCTTCATCATAACGCCGGAAGGATTATTCACGGAATGCAACCAGACTGCCCTCAGGTTTTTCGGCTGCGAACAGGTTTCCGACATCTGCGGACACACGCCGTGGGATTTCAGCCCGGAAAAACAGCCCGACGGGAAAAATTCCAGGGAGAAAGCCTTCGAGTTGCTAAATGCCGCGGTTACAGGAAAGTCGCAACGCTTCTACTGGCAGCATGTTCGGAAAGATGGGACTCCGTTTGACGCCGAGGTCTCCCTCAACTGCGTCGAGGTTGAAAATGGGATAGTGCTCCAGGTTCTGGCGCGGGATATTACTGCGATAAAGCAGGCCGAGGCCGAGCGCAAGAGCCTGGAGGAGCGTCTGCAGCGGGCGGAGAAGATGGAGGCGCTGGGAACTCTGGCGGGGGGAGTGGCCCACGATCTCAACAATGTCCTGGGAATCGTTGTGGGATACTCGGAGCTGCTCATGCTTGACTTGGACGAATCCAGCCCTACAAGACCCAAAGTCATGCGGATCCTGAAGGGGGGACAGCGCGCAGCAGCGATCGTCCAGGACCTTTTGACCCTGGCAAGAAGGGGGGTATCCAACCGCAGGGTTTTGAACCTCAACAAGACGATCCTCGAATGTCAAAATTCACCCGAATTCATCGCGCTCTCTTCCAACAACCCGGCCATCTCCATTGAGACCGATCTCGAAACCGACCTGCTCAACCTTTCGGGTTCTTCCGTGCATCTGGAAAAATCCTTTTTGAATTTGGTGTACAATGCCGCCGAAGCCATGCCCAAAGGGGGTGTGATAAAGCTGCGGACGAGAAACCAGTACCTGGACAAGCCCGTTTCCGGCTACGACGAGGTTAAGGAGGGAGATTACGTTGTCTTCAGCATCTCCGATACCGGCGAAGGAATTCCGGTCGAGGATCTGAAGCGAATTTTCGAACCCTTTTACACCAAAAAGGCGATGGGGAGAAGCGGAACGGGCCTTGGCCTTGCCGTCGTATGGGGAACGGTAAAAGATCACCAGGGCTACATCAATGTCGACAGTGCGGAAGGAAAAGGGACGACGTTCACGCTCTATTTCCCGGTTACACGGGAAGAGGAGGACTGCGAAGAGATCTCGCCGGCAGTAGCCCAATACGCGGGGAAGGGCGAATCCATCCTGGTTGTCGATGATGTCAAGGAGCAACTGGAGCTGGCCTGCCTCATGCTAAAGAAGCTGCATTACACCGTCACGGGTGTGCGGAGCGGGGAAGAGGCGGTGGAGCATCTCCGGCAAAACGGGGTCGATCTGGTAGTGCTGGACATGATAATGGACCCCGGGATGGACGGCCTTGACACCTATACAAAAATCCTGGAACTTCACCCGGGCCAGAAGGCGATCATCGTGAGCGGCTTTTCGGAAACCGAACGGGTGACCAAAGCCCAGGCGCTGGGTGCAGGCGCCTACGTAAAGAAGCCCTATATCCTGGAAAAGCTTGGAACGGCCATCAGGAAAGAACTCGACAAGGCTATAGAACCGCACTCAACAGGATCACGATAAACATGGTCAGGGGATAATAGCTGGCCCGGTTGAAGAGCGCCGAAGCGTTTTGGCTGTTTTTTTGGCCATAGAGTTTCCAGGCGGGCAGGAGCAGGAGAAACAGGGCTGCGGGAATGGAGCCGACAAAATAGATGGGGCTCAACCGAGCGGGGGTGAGCCAGAAGAGAGCCAAACTCATGAATACCGCACCCGCCAGGCACCCCAGAACGATCCGGGCCGAACGTTCGGGCCCGAACCTTACCGGAACGGTCTTCGCCCCCATGCGCACATCTTCCTCCAGATCGCTCCAATCGTTTGGAACGTTTTGTCCCCCGATTTCCCAGGAGAAAAACCACAGGAAAAACCCGATCAAAAAAAGCGGAGGCGCCTTGGGCGCCACGGCACAAATGGCCGCCAGGCCCCCTGCGCTCTTTACCGCCCCGCTCACCAGGGTTCTCGTCCAGCTAAGCCGCAACATGAGACAGTAAACCGTTTCCGCAAGGCACCCGAGGATAAAGATGAGCGCGCACACGGGGTTGAGAATCCACGCGCCGAAAAGGGCGAGCGCTCCCCAGGCGAGCGTCCACACGATTCCTTCCCGGAGGCTTAACATGCCCTGTGCAAGCGGATGGCGCGCATAGACCGCATCCGGGTCTCCCGCCAGACACTGCAGACCTCCGCACTCGCGGATCTTGCGCTTGTCCTCTCTGTAGTCGACGACGTCATTTAAGGCATATACGGCGGTATAGCCGGCAAAAGCGGTGATTATACCGATCATCACCACGCGCAGCGAAGGGATGGCGCCCAGCCAGAAAAGAGCCGCAAGGGCCGGGGTAGCCATATCGAGCAGGCCGTGCGGAGTTCGTGACAGCGCCATGAAGAGTTTCATGCGGGACGGAGTGGAAACGGTCGAGACCCCTGGTTCCATAAGAGCTCCTTGGCTGGTGAGTAGTGAGTAGTGAGTAGTGATTGGTACTTCATTCAAAGCCTTTTCCAATCACCAATCGCTACTCACCAATCACCGCATTTGTTATTGCCCGACAAATACCGTTTTCGTGTTTACGAACTCCTTGAGTCCATAATGGGAAAGCTCTCTACCGAATCCCGATTTTTTCACTCCCCCGAAAGGAAGGCGTGGATCGGACTTGACGATACAGTTTATGGCCACGAACCCGGAGTCTATTTGCCTGGCGAGTTTTTGAGCCTTCTCGATATCCCTGGTCCAAATCGCGGCGCCCAGGCCCAACTCGGTTCCGTTGGCCATCCGGATCATTTCCTGTTCGCTTCCCGCCTCTACCAGGGCGGCCATCGGCCCGAAGACCTCTTCCCGCATCACCAGCATGTCAGCGGTGAGGCCGCTCAAAGCGACCGGACGAAAAAAACAGCCCCTGTCGGGCGGCTCCGGCCCCCAGAAAACCTCGGCTCCCTTTTTCAACGCATCCTGGAGTTGTTTGTCAAGGCCTTCGAGAAACTCTTTCCTGGCGACCGGTCCCAGATCGGTAGACCTGTCCAGCGGGTCTCCGGGTTTAAGAGCGTTCATCGCTGCGACAAATTTTTCCCGGAACGTATCGAAGACGGGCTGGGCCACTATGATCCGTTTGGCGGCGATGCAGCTTTGGCCGGCATTGGCCATGCGGGATCTCACCGCGGCACGGGCCGCCTTGTCGAGGTCGGCATCCTCGAAGACCAGGAACGGGTCGGAACCGCCGAGTTCCAGGACCGATTTTTTGAGCTGCTTTCCGGCAAGGGAGCCGATGCGAGCACCGGCGGCGACGCTTCCGGTAAGAGAGACCCCCTCGACGAGGTCCTGTTCCAGGAGCAGTTCGGCGCTCTGCGGACCGATCAGAAGGGTCTGAAAAACGTGATCCGGAAACCCGGCTTCCCGAAAAACCTTCTCCAGCTCGAGTGCGGTAAGCGGGACGTTGGAGGCATGTTTGAGCAGGCAGACGTTACCGGCCACAACCGCCGGCACGGCCCACCGGACGACCTGCCAGAAGGGAAAATTCCAGGGCATTATGCCCAGGATGACGCCAAGAGGGTCAAAGACCACATAGCTTTTGGCCGCATGGGACTCGATCGTTTCACTTTCCAAAAATTTTTCGGAATTCTGATGATAATAGTCGCAAAGCAGGGCGGATTTTTCAATTTCAGCTTCGCCGTCCCGGATCGGCTTACCCATTTCGACGGCAATGAGGCGCGCATATTCTTCCTTTTTGCGCCTGAAAAGCGAGGCAAGTCTCTCAACAGGCTTTACCCGATCGGAAATCGAAAGTCTTTTCCAGGTTTCAAATGCCGCCCGCGCTTTACCAACCGCTTCACGGCATGCATCGTCGGTCATGGGAGCGAACTCTGCGGTCAACTCGCCGGTGAATGGATTTATCGATTTGAGTGTCATGGTGCTCCTCCGCATGGATATGTGATCAGCAGAGGTAGAATTTACAAGGGAAGCAACCTTTTGTGCAACCCACTTGTTCACTCGCCCGCGGGCGGAAGCCGCTTTTTTATCTCCCGCTTCATAAAATTGATCGATTTGGTGACCGGGATACTTTTGGGACAAACGCGCGTACATTCGAAATGATTGGCGCAGGGCCAAACGGAGTTGGGCTCGTTGAGCTTCTCCAGTCTTTCCGAAAAGCGGTCATCTCTTGAGTCGTAGAGATACCGGTAGGCCCACACGAGGGCCGCAGGCCCTACGTAGTCGGGATTTTGCGCCATCACGGGACATGCGCTCGTGCAGCAGGCGCACAGGATACATCGGATGGCATCCTCCACCTTGCGGTGATCCTCCGGACTCTGCAGGGTTTCCTTTTCCGGCGGGGCGTCGTTTCGGATGAGAAAAGGCTGCATGGAGCGAACCCGTGCCAGGAAATCATCCATATCGACTATCAGGTCTTTTCGGACCTGGAAAAAGGGCAGCGGCTCGAGGGTGATTTCCTCGGCCCCCGCATAGTCTTTGACGAGCTTCTGACACGCCAGGGCACAGACGCCGTTTATGCGCATGCCATCGGAGCCGCAGACCCCGTGGGCGCAGGACATCCTGTAGGCCAGTGTCCCGTCCTGCTCCCATTTGATTCGGTTGAGACAATCGAGGATGCGTTCCTCCGGCCGGGCCTCGACCGAATAGGTCCTGTAGTAGGACTCTTTATCCGCCTCGGGATCGAACCGCAATATTTTGAACTGAAGCAACATGAAGAACTCCCTTCGGGAAGTTAGTACGTTCTGGGTTTGGGCTGGAACCGGGTGATCGTCACCGGTTTTGCGCCAATCGACACCGCCTGGTCGCTCCTTCGCACCAGTGTGTGCTTTAGCCAATGCTCATCGTCTCTTTGCGGATAGTCCTCACGCGAGTGGGCTCCGCGGCTTTCGGTCCGATTGAGCGCGGAAGCCGCTATGGCCTCTGCGAGGGGGAGCATGTTCAAAAGCTCGAGAGCGTCTATCAGATCGGTGTTGAAGCGGTTGCCCGAATTATCGATGGAGAGGTTCCGCGCCCTCTGTTCGAGTTCGCCAAGGGTTTTCACGACCTTTTGCAGCCCCTGCTCTTCTCGGAAAACCGAGCAGCCGTCCATCATGGTCTGCTGGAGCTCCCGCCGGATGGCCGCGGCTCTTTCCCCTTTTTTGTTTTCCCGTATCCGGCCGATGCGCTCGAGGGCTTCGCGCTCCGGGGTCGCAGGCGGATCGATCCAGGACAGGCGACCCAGATCGTTGAGGATTTGCTGGCCGGCCCTCCTGCCGAAGACGACCAGATCCAGAAGCGAATTGCACCCCAGCCGGTTTGCCCCGTGCAGGGAGATGCACGAGCATTCGCCCGCAGCATAGAGCCCCGGGACAGGGGCGTTGTTTTCATCGGTAACTGCGCCCTCGGTAGTAACCGGGATGCCCCCCATCATATAATGGCAGGTGGGGTGAATGGGGATAAGATCTTTCGACGGATCGAGCCCCAGGTAGATCTTTACGAAGGAGGAAATATCGGAAAGCCTTTCGGCCAGTTTCTTTTCACCAAGATGAGTCAGGTCGAGGTGCACGTAATCCTGACCGTTAATCCCGCGGCCCGCCGCAATCTCGGTGTAGATGGCACGTGAGACCATGTCCCTTGGGGCGAGGTCTTTTATGGTGGGAGCATAGCGTTCCATGAACCGTTCGCCTTCGCGGTTTCGAAGAATGCCGCCCTCCCCGCGCGCCGCCTCGGTGATAAGAACGCCCAGCCCCCGGATCCCGGTGGGGTGAAACTGGACAAATTCCATGTCCTGCAGGGGAAGCCCCCGTCTGTAGACCAGCGCCGGACCGTCGCCCGTGCTGGCAAAGGCGTTGGAGGTGACCTTGTAGACCTTGCCGTATCCCCCGGTGGCCAAAAGGACCGCCCGGGCGTGGAAAAAGTGCACCTCCCCGGTAGCCAGTTCATAGACCACAAGGCCCGCGACCTGTCCGTCCCGCAGGATCAGATCGAGCACATGGAATTCCGGATAGATCTTTATGCCTTTTTGAACCGCATCGAAATAGAGCGTATCCATGATCACCCGGCCCGAGCGGTCCGCAGCGTAGCAGATGCGTTTTACGGGCGCTTCGCCGAAATTTCTGGTATGGCCGCCGAAGAAGCGCTGCGCGATTTTACCTTCCGGGGTGCGGTTAAACGGCACCCCCATGTGCTCCAATTCATAGACCGCCCGGATGGCGTCTTTGGCCAGAATTTCAGCCGCGTTCTGGTCGGTGAGATAATCTCCGCCCTTGACCGTATCGTACATGTGCCATTCCCAGGAGTCGGGCTCCTCGTTTTGGAGGGCTGCGGCGATTCCGCCCTGCGCCGCTCCGGAATGGGACCGGGTGGGATAGACCTTGCTGAGAAGCGCCACATCGGCTTTGCCGGCGATCTCGGTGGCAGCCCTGAGTCCGGCAAGACCGGCCCCTACGATCACAACATCGTGTTGAAAAACCATGGAAGGTCTCCTGTGCAGAATTGTCTCACGCGAAGCCGCGAAGTCGCGAAGGAAATAAGACTAACTCCATTTGCCTGCTGTTCCGGGCAGAAAACGGGGAGCGCAAAGGAAGGGTACGCCCCCCTTTCGCGGCTTCGCGGCTTCGCGTGAGAAAGCTTTTTCAGCCCCTGGCGGCGATGGGTTCGTAGGTGCATCCCACCGCGCCGCAATAGTTGCCGATGTATTCGGCTTCCGGTCTGTAGAGAGCGGGTTTTTCCTGGGCTTCGGCGAATTTTTCCTCGATTATGTGCGCGCACCACCCCGAGATCCTCGATATGGCGAACACCGGGGTCATTATGTCGATAGGAATTCATATGGAGGCATACACGGAGCCGGAGTAGAAATCGACGTTTGTGTTGATGCCCGATTTACCCTGGGCGGCGAATTCCCTGCGGCCTTCCTGCTCGATCTTTTCCAGGTATTCATACCATTTGGCATGCCCCGCCTTTTCGGTCAGCCGGCGCGCCATTTTTTTGAGAATTTTCGCCCGGGGGTCTTCGGTCTTGTAGACCGCGTGCCCCATACCCATGATTTTTTTCCCGGACTCGATTCGGTCGCGCACCCAGGGGCCGACCGCATCGACCGAGGGCAGTTCGGATTCGAGCTGGAGGAGCATTTTCATGACACGCTCGTTTGCCCCGCCGTGCAGGCTGCCCGAAAGCGCGCCCACACCGGCCGCAACGCCCGCGTAGATATGGGCGTTGGTCGATACGACCTCCCGGCAGGCAAACGTGGATGCATTGAAGGTGTGATCGGCATGCAGGACCAGGCAGATGTCGAGGTCGCGCGAGATGTCCGTCCCCGGTTTTTCCCCGGTCAACTGCCAGAGGAAATTGGCGGCGTGAGACAGGGAGTTATCGGGCGGAAGGGCTTTTTGCCCGGCTCTGATCCTGTTCCAGGCGGCAACGATTGCGGGAACGCGGGCGATGAGCCTTACGGCCTTTCGGACATTGGCTTCCCGCGAATCGTCACCCAGTTCCGGGTCCGCCATGGCGAGCATGGGAACACAGGCCTGGAGCACCTCCATCGGATCGGTGCGAGTCGGAAACAGTTCCATGCCCGCGAGGACAAACCCAGGGAGCTCGCGCGCCTGCACGACCTCTTTTTCGAACCGTTCCAACTCGCCCGCAACGGGAAGATGGCCGTTTAACAGAAGAAAGGCCGTTTCCATAAAGGTAGACATTTCGGCCAGTTCTTCGATCCTGTATCCGCGGTAGATGAGGATGCCGTTTTCGCCGTCGATGTAGCTGATTTTCGTATCGGCGACCGTAACCCCCCGAAGTCCGGTATTTTTAACTCGGACCGTGTCAGCAGCCATTTTTCCCCTCCCCCATGATATCCATGTTCTCTGCCCGCCCGCAAAGCAGGCGGGCAACTCGGCCGCGGAGATACGCAGCCGGCGGCTCGCCGCCTACCCTTTTCTGACCAGGTTCAAGGCCCCGCCTTCGACAATCATGCGGCGCATTCTTTCGGAGACGCGCAACAGTGCCCCTATCGGCTTTCCGTCCACCTCAACCTGCACCTCCGTGGCGCCTTCGGCGAGTTTTCGCCGAATATCCCGATAGACAATCTTCGCCCCGGCAGTAATCAAACTATAGTCATCGGGATTTGCGAATACCAGCGGAACGATCCCGTAATTGCACAGATTGGCCATGTGTATGCGGGCAAAACTCTTGGCCAGTACGGCCCGCACGCCGAGAAACCGGGGCGCGAGGGCAGCGTGCTCCCGGCTCGACCCCTGCCCGTAGTTCTCTCCGCCAACGATGGTGACCGCCCCTGCTTCTTCACACTTGCGGGCGAAATCGGCATCGATCTGGGAGAACACAAATCGGCTTATCGCCGGAATATTGGAGCGAAGCGGCAGGACCTTGCTGCCCGCAGGCATGATGGTATCGGTCGAAATATTGTCTCCGGCAACCAGCACCACTTTGGTTTCCAAAGACTCGGGCAGCGCTTCGAAGGCGGGCAGCGGGGCGATGTTGGGGCCGCGAACGACTTCGGTTTTTCGCAACTGCTCACTGGGTTTGATAATCGAATAGTCGTCGACAATATACTCTTTGGGGTCCTCGACATGGGGATAGCTCATCTGAGTCCCCAGGTCTCTGGGGTCGGTGATTACGCCCATCAAGGCCGCGGCGGCGCCTGTTTCCGGCGAACAGAGGTAGACCTGGTCGTCTTTGGTGCCCGAACGGCCCGGGAAATTGCGCGGCATGGTCCGAAGACTCACCTGTCCGGTTCCCGGAGCCTGCCCCATGCCGATGCACCCCAGACATCCCGCTTCATGAATGCGTGCCCCGGCCCGTGCCAAAGAAAGCACCCCGCCCCCGGCCGTCACATTTTCGATCACCTGGCGGCTGCCCGGATTGATGTTGAGAGAGGTCCACGGGCATGCGTGCCTGCCCTCGAGAATGCGCGCCACCACCATGAGATCGCGAAACGAGGAGTTGACGCTGCTGCCGACGATCACCTGGTCGACTTTGAGTCCCGCGACCTCGCGCACCGTTACGACGTTTCCCGGCGAGCTCGGTTTGGCGATGAGGGGTTCGACCTTGGAGAGATCGATTTCCTCGTATTCATCGTAGTCGGCCCCCGGATCGGCGCTAAGGGGGGTCCAGTCACCGCCGCGTCCCTGCGATTCCAGGTAGGCCCGCGTGTTTTCGTCGGAGGGGAATATGGAAGTCGTGGCGCCAAGTTCGGTTCCCATGTTGCCGATCGTTTCCCGGTCGGTAGCGGAAAGGCTCGCGACCCCCGGACCGTAGTATTCGACGATCTTGCCCACGCAGCCTTTAACGTCGTAGCGCCGAAGCATTTCCAGGATAACATCCTTGGCGCTCACCCAATCGGGAAGTTTTCCGGTAAGCTTTACCCCGAGGACTTTCGGACAGGGAAGGTGATAGGGGTGTCCGGCCATCGCCAAAGCGACATCGAGGCCCCCGGCGCCAATTCCCAATACCGAGACTCCCGCTGCCCCCGGAGTGTGACTGTCGGAGCCAAGCAGGGTCTTGCCGGGAATGCCGAACCTCTCCATGTGCACCTGGTGGGAGACCCCGTTGCCCGCCGGGCTGAAATGGAGCCCGTACCGGGCCGAAGCGCTCTGCAGGTATATATGGTCGTCGGCGTTCTTGTTATCTGTCTGTATGATATTATGATCGACATACTGGACGGCAAGTTCGGCAGCTATTTTGTCGATTCCAAGCGCCTCAAACTCCAGCATGGCCATGGTCCCCGTGGCGTCCTGGAGAAGGACCTGGTCGATCCGGATGGCGATTTCCTCCCCGGGAACCAGCCGCCCATCGACCAGGTGGGCTTCGAGTATTTTGTGGGTCAAGTTCTTAGGCACCGCTTCCTCCTGTTAGGCCGCCGCAGCGATTCTATCCTTCGCTCGCTGCGCGAGCGTTTCTGCGAGTTCACAGATATGTTTATAGACCGATGAAAGCTAAGATTATAACAGGATATTGTCAATTACAGAGTATCGAAGCGGTTTTAAGCAACGCAAAAAAGAGGAAAGGGACTGCATTCGATTCTACATATCGGCAGTCCCTTCCGAATTTCCTAGGGAATGAGCGGATGCGGATATCTACTTGACTTTTTCGCTGAGGGTTTTGCCAGCTTTGAACTTGACAACTTTGGAAGCAGGGATTTTGATCTTCTCGCCGGTCCGGGGATTGCGGCCCTCGCGCTGAGACCTGGCGCCGACGCTAAAGGTGCCGAAGCCGACCAATGTAATCTTGTCGCCATCCGCCAGGGCGGTGGAAACGGCGGAAACAAACCCGTCGACTGCCTTTTCGGCCTGGGCCTTGGTGATTCCGCTTTCGTTCGCAATTTTTCCAACCAGTTCAGCTTTAGTCATCTTCTTTCCTCCTCAAGATGGTCAGGTAATATAAAACTCTCTCCTCCTCAAAACCTCAGAAACACTAGATATTCTGAGCACCTCCTCACATCGCAACAACTGCTTGCAAATCACAAAACACCCTCGCCAATCCAGGGGAAAGGCCGCAAAACTCGCGCCCACTCAAGTTTTGACTGAGTTCAACTCTTATATCCGGAATAATTGTTTTGTCCATAAAAATCGCCACAGGGGGCGAGAAAAAATGGCCTCTGCTCTCAATCGAGAGGAGTATGGCAGGAAAAGGGGACGTGCAAGACTAATTTCACTCCATAGATCTTTGCACTTTATAGACGCCTCTTTCGTTTTTGAGAGCAGAGATGACCCGCTGCAAGTGCCTGGAATCTTTGACCTCTACTCGCAAATGGCAGACACTGGCGGTGTCCACCTGCCGATCGACCCTGAGTGTCATGACAGTAACGTCCATGTGGCCCAGCACGGCGTTCAGGGCGGCGAGCACGTCCCTTTCGCCCGAATAGACGACGCGAATGTCTACGGGGAAGAGCAGCTCTTTTCCCGAATTCCACTGCACGTCGATCTTTCTGCCCTCAGCACTTCCCCGCTGGAGATTTTTACACGAAGTCCGGTGCACGGTAATTCCGCGCCCCCTGGTAATGTATCCCATCACGGGTTCGCCCGGAACCGGGTTGCAGCATTGAGCCATTCGGATGAGGATATTTTCGAGCCCGTCGACCTTGATCCCCTCTTTTGAAGGAGCACGCTTTTTCTTTTCGACGACTTCCTCCCGGGGAGGTTCCTCTTCGGGGGGAAGGGCCGTAAGCTTCCCGATCACCTGATAGGGGGTGATTTTGTGATAGCCGATGCCTGCCAGAAGATCGTCTACGCTTTTTAGCGAAAATGCCCTGGCCGCCTCGGCAAGCTCCGGGGAATTGAGATAATTGTTAAAGTTCAACCCTTTTTTCCGGAAGTCCCTTTCGCAAAGCTCCCTTCCCTGGGAGATCGACCGTTCCCTCTCTTCGGTCTTAAACCAGTGCTTGATGCGATTTATCGCCTTGGAGGATTTGACCTGTTTCAGCCAGTCCTTACTGGGTCGGTGGCCTGCCGAGGTAAGCACTTCGACGGTGTCGCCGTTTTGGAGTTCATAGCGCAGAGGCACGAGTTTTCCGTTGACCCGTGCCCCCACACATCTGTGTCCGACCTCGGTATGGACCTCATAGGCGAAGTCGACCGGCGTTGCGCCCCTGGGAAAAGCCTTGACATCGCCGGCGGGCGTAAAGACATAGACCTCATCGGGATAAAAATCGACCTTGAGTGTTTCCAGAAGCGAGGAAGCGCCCATCCCCCCCTCCAGATCCCGGCTCAATTCCATAATCTGGCGAAACCAGGAAAACCGCCGGGTCTCCTCCCGATCGACCTCGGTTACGGGTTTTCTTTCCTTGTAGAGCCAGTGGGCGGCAATGCCCTCATTGGCGACCCTGTCCATCTCTTCGGTGCGGAGCTGCACTTCCATGCGTTCTCCGTACGGACCGATCACGGTAGTATGGAGAGACTGGTACATGTTGTTTTTCGGCCTTGCGATATAGTCTTTGTACCTGCCTTCCACCGGTTCCCACAGCGCATGGATGAGGGCCAGAGTCTCATAGCACGATTTCACCGAATCTACGATGGCGCGGAAGGCGGTCAAGTCGTAGATACGCGTCAGGTCCAGTTTCTGGCGCTCCATCTTCAGATAGATGCTGTAGATGTGCTTGGGGCGCCCGTAGATGCGGCCCTTGATCCCGAACTCGCTCATCCGCGCCTTCAGTATTTGCTCGACTTCCCGGATGTAGCGAATGCGGTCCTCTTCGGTTTTTTCGAGCCCGGCTGCAATTTCCGCATACGCCTCCGGATAGAGGCGTTTAAAGGAAAAATTTTCGAGTTCCTGCTTCATCCAGTCGATACCCAGCCTGCCCGCAAGGGGGGCGTAGATATCGAGGGTTTCCCGGGCAAGATCGGCAGCCGACCGATGGCCTTTGCGAAGGGTTCCTCCGATGCCGTCCAGGCGATCGGCAAGTTTTACGAGCACCACCCGGACATCGCTGGAGATCGCCATGATCATCTTGCGGATGTATTCGGCCTGACGCTCCTGGCGGTTCCCGTAGGCAATCTGGGTAAGTCTTGTCACGCCCTGAACGATTCGGCTGACGTCGGGGCCGAACATCTCGGCAAGTTGCTCGGGCGTCGCATATTCTTTCCGGAGCGAATCGTGCAGCAACCCTGCGGCGAGGCTTTCTTCATCAAGGCGCATCCTGGCAAGAATCGCCCCGATAGCCAGAGGATGCTCCAGGTAGGGACCGTCCCCGACGTTATATTTGTCCCGGTAGGCCTTGGAGACAAAAACATAGGCTTTTTCCAAAAGCCCGGTATTTGCCTGCGGCATATACTCCAGGACAAGATCTATCAATTCATAGAATCGCAATGAATCCCCTCCGGGGGAATTTAAATTTTCTCTCCCGTCATCTTTTCGATCTCGCTGAGCAACCGATCGAGCAACTGGTCTTCGGGCACCTTTTCCCCTCGCATGCCTTTTTTGAACAGAATGCCCTGGCCCCTGCCCCCGGCTATGCCGACATCGGCTTCCCTGGCTTCGCCGGGTCCATTTACCACGCATCCCATGACGGCGACCTTAAGGGGGGTTTTAACCTTCTTGAGCAAATCCTCCGCCCGCTGCACCATCGGTATCAGGTCGATCTCGGTGCGCCCGCAGGTAGGGCAACTCACCAGTTCCACGCCCCGTTTGCGAAGCTTTAGGGCTCTCAGGATCGACCAGGCGACAAACATCTCCTCTTCGGGCGCGGCAGTGAGGGAAACCCGCAGCGTATCTCCGATTCCTTCGAGCAACAGCAATCCGATCCCCAGGGCCGATTTTACCGCCCCGCCGACCACGGTCCCCGCTTCGGTCACCCCCAGGTGAAAGGGGTAGTCGGTCTTGTCGGCCAGGAGCCTGTAGGAACTGATCGTATCGAGCACATCGCTCGATTTGAGCGAGACCTTTATCAGGCCGAAATCGTTATCTTCAAAAAACCGTATGTGCCGAAGAGCGCTCTCCACCATGGCCTCGGGGGTCGGATGTCCGTATTTTGCCAGCAAATCCTTTTCCACCGACCCGGAGTTGACGCCGATGCGCACGGGAGCCTGCCGTTCTCTGGCCGCCTCGATCACCTTCAGGAGCTTCTCCGGGCCGCCGATATTGCCCGGATTTATGCGAATGGCGTCCGCACCGGCGCGCATGGCCCCGATGGCCAGGCGGAAATCGAAGTGGATATCGGCTATAAGAGGGAGCCGAATCGATTTTTTTATTTTCGAAACCGCTTCTACTGCCTGTTCATCGGGAACGGCAACGCGCACTATTTCACAGCCCGCGTCCTCGAGCCTTTCGATCTGGGCGACCGTGGAACGCCAGTCGCGCGTATCCGTATTGGTCATCGACTGGACCGAAACCGGCGCCCCCCCGCCGATCGCAACGCTGCCTATGTGGATTTGCCTGCTCATCCGGCGTTTAATTTCCAAAATCAACCCCCTGCTCAATTATCTGATATCTGATCCGGTTTACTAATTCTAAAAAAATTCCGGCGAATTTCCAATCACCGGGAAGGATCGCCCACTAACGGTAAATCAAATAGTTAATGTCCATCCGAAAGCTCCGGAACGCGTCGGGGGAGCCGCATACCTTTTAAATCCCCCCTGCCCCCCTTTGGAAAAGGGGGGGGATCCCGGTCCAACCCGCACCTTAGGTCGGGATTCCGGATGAACAGACAATTAGCAGAGGGTGCGCTCTTCTTCCTCTTCTTCTTCCTGCTTCCCGCTTCCCGCTTCCCGCTTCCTGCTTCCTGCTCCCCGCTTCCCGCTTCCTGCTTCCCGCTTCCCGCTTCCCGCTTCCTGCTCCCCG
>JAKAJS010000179.1 GCA_021813685.1 Deltaproteobacteria bacterium
TACGTCTCAAGCGACGGAAAATACGCAAGGGCCGGGATCTACGCCGGAGAGGCGACGTTTCGCATCGATGCCGTCTCGCTGGAGCTAAGAGCACAGGAGCTCTTCCCGGAGTAGTTCTCGGCCTCTTATACTTTTCCGGCAAGCCGCAGGACATATTTTCGCTCCTCTTCGCCAAACCAGGGGGGCTCGCCCGCGGCGCTATTTTCCAGCACATGGGCACTGCTCGAGGTCGCCGGGATCGCCGTGTGGCAGCGCGGGTCGCTCAAAATCCATTTCAGCAGAGCCTGCGCCCAGGTGGTTACGCCAAAGGTGGCAAGGGGCGCCAGTTCGGCTTCAGAGGGAGGGCGGCGCTTCAGCTGGCTTCCTCCGCCAAAGGGCCGCATGATGATCACGCCAAGGTCCAGCTCTTCCGCAAGCGGCAGAATGTCTTTTTCCACTTCGCGCTGCTCGATATTGTAGGGAATCTGAACGGCGTCAATCCTTCCGCTTTCCATGACACGGCGAAGCTCGAGAAACGAAAGGGAATTGTAGTGGGTTGCCCCGATGGCCAGGACCTTGCCTTTTCCTTTTAGCTGCTCGATCATCTCCAGGTGCTCTTCCCAGAGGAGCAGATTGTGGATCTGATAGAGTTCGATGCGCCCCTCGAAATACAAAAGAGAGAGCTTCGCCTGCGCCCGTCCCCGCGACGCCGTATCGGCCCAGACTTTCGTCGCAATTTGCACCGCGTCTCGCCGCCCCCGCAGAGTCTGGCTCAACACCCTCTCGGCTTCTCCGTACATGGGGGAACTGTCGAAAAACGTGGCGCCGGCGGCAATGGCGCTGTCCACCACCAGGCGAGCGTTTGCGATCGCGGCTTTTCCCCGGATATCGAAGGTCCGCCATGTGCCCATCCCCACTGCGGGGACGAGCAGGCCCGATTTGCCAAGTTTTCTGATCTGCACCGGTCTACTTCTTCTTTCTGTAAAAAAATCCCTTCGCAATCTAATGTAATTTCCTGCCGACGGAAAGCATGATTTGTCCCGGCCGAAATGAAAAAATCAAGATGCACCCCGCCGTTCGACGGCCGAGGCTGACGATATCATTCCGGTTGCATTCGGAAAAATTTTCCTCCCGGCAGTCATTTTTTTGCAGCTGTGCGCCCCGCACCGGGCTTGCCGATTCCGCGAACGATCCCTTCGGTTCGTCCTCCTACGAGGATTCAACCCCGATTGGATAGAAATCCTGCACGCAATCGATTTTTGAAAACCTCTCCCCGCAAGGGTTGGTATCGGGAAAGGGGCGTGTTTACAAATCATTACATAACTATGCGTAACGTTACCGAAAATAGCCCGAACATTGCTATGAGACTAACATCGTCGAGATTTTCGCATGGCTCGGACTGGCGGGTTAAACGGTGCGGGCAGGGGTTGGTAGAAAAGCAGAAATTCATTCCAGATCATGAGAAAAAGGAGCAAGCCATGACAGTTTCGGGAGTCACCACAAATTCTCTTTACACCGATTACGCGGACTATCTTTCCGTGGCGAATCAGTCAAGCAGCGCAAATTCCAGCTCGGGGGTTCAGGAAACGGGCAGCGGCCCGGATTCCGGCGACAGCACGCTGATGCAGAGCGTCATGGAGTCGCTCGGCCAGATGGGGATCTCGATGTCCCCTCCGCCCGGGCCGCCTCCGTCGGGAAACAGCAGCTCCAGTTCCGATGGTTCGAGTTCCTCTTCTTCTCCTGTTTCCACCTCCTCGACCAGTTCCTCGCAAAACCCGGCACAGGCGCTTGGCAAGCTGATGCACGATTTGTTCGAAGCCATGAAATCAGAATCCGATCCGAATTCCGCTTCTTCTTCGTCTTCTTCTTCCTCCTCGGCCACCACCTCCACCGCTTCGGCGACGAGCTCGCCTTACGCAAACCTGACCACCAAAATCGATGCTCTGATCTCCCAGCTGAGTTCTTCCTCCTCCTCATCGTCATCGTCGACGAGTTCTACGACCCTCGACACCCTGCAATCGGATTTCAGCAACCTGGTCTCGGCGATCGACAGTGCGAACGGATCCAGCAGCACATCGAACGCGGCATCCGCCACTACGACAAGCTCGAGCAGCACCACCACCACTTCTTCCACCAGCGCGGATCTGCAGACCTTTCTGCAGAACCTCGTCACCAATCTCGGCACTTCTGCAACGCTTTCGGCAACCGGCAATTTCACCAATCTCTATTCCTGATCGATACGCACCTCAGAGAACCCGCCCGCCTCGCCCGCCCGCGAAGCAGGCGGGCAACCCCGCAGCGGCGCCAGCCGCCTAGCCGCCGCCGGGGACCGTGTAGAGGAAACCCGTCCCGCGGATCGTCTTGATTCGCTCGATTCCATAATGCTCACGGCCAAGTTTCTTTCGAAGGCGGCTCACATGCATGTCTACGCTGCGGTCAAGAGCGCCCAGATCCCGGCCCAGGGCGTTTTTGACCAGCCGGTCGCGCGAGACGACATGGCCGGCCTCTCTCAGCAACACTTCGAGAAAGCTGAACTCAGCGGAAGTGAGCTGCAATTCTTCTCCGCTTCGGCGAACGATGCGGCTTCCCGCATCCAGTTCGATATCTCCCAGAACTATTCGGCCCGGCGCACGCGCTGCTCCGGCTAAGGGCCGCCCGGCCCGCCTGAGAACTGCGCGGATCCTGGCAAGCAGTTCAAGAGGGTCGACAGGTTTTACGAGGTAGTCGTCCGCCCCGGATTCAAGGCCGGCGATGCAGTGTATTCTCTGCGTACAGCCGTCCAGCATGATGAGCGGGGTGTTTCGCCACGAACGGATGGCTCGCAGCACCTCGAAGCCGTCGGTCGCCGGAAGCGCTCGATCGAGCAGGATAAGATCATATTCCTCCAGGGGCGATGCCAAAACGTGTGCAAGGGCCTGCCTGCCGTCATGGACAAGGGAGATCTCGAAGCCTTCCGGCCGGAGATAGTCGGCGATTGTGTCGCAAAATTCTCTATCGGCATCAATCAGCAAAATACGGTACATTCAAACAGCCCTTGCAGATTCCTCGTCATCGCCCCGGGAAAGCGGCGATCTCCTTCCTTCTTCCCGCCGCTCCCCGCTTCTGTGTTCATCTCGGCAGCATCACGGTCTTTTCGAGCTTCAGGTCGGGCGTTTGGTACACATAGACAGCGGGGCCGGCCAACACATAGAGTTTGCCGTTTCCGGCCCAGAGCGAATTTTTCGCCGAAGGGGGAGGGGGCATCGGCGGACAGGGGCCGTGGCCCATGCTTTCCGGCTTACCGGCAGGGGGCGCCGGGGCAGGAAGAGTTACCGAATGCACGAGTGTCATTGCCTCGAGTTTGTATTCCAGGATCTTGCCGCCCGCCGTGACGTAGAGGTTTTGTCCGTCTCCGAAGATGGCTCCCGGGCAGTTCCCTCTCCCGAACATGGGAGGCCCGGGCGGAGGTTGTGCGGTCGCCTGCCCGCACAAGGCATAAACCGTTGCAAACAAGAGCGCCGCGTAGAGAATCGAAACCACCAGCAGTCTTTTCACGTTCGTCTCCTTTCGGACGTTGAGGTTTGTAATGGAGCCGACTCTAGCCCGTAACTGTGGAGAAAGTGTGGAGACGGAATGGAATTATTGTGGAGAGCCGCAAGACTGATTGACTTCCGGGGAGGGATACGCCAGAAATGAAGACCGATACCTGAGGTCCGGCGGGATTTGCATGAAGATCGAGTTCAGGCACAAAATATTTCTGGCGCTTCTGCTGAACAGCGCGGCTATTGTGCTTTGTATCCTCCTGATCGGCAGCTATTACGGCGCGCGCCATTTCCGGGGATACCTGGCACGGGTTGAGGCTGCGAGGGTCTCGAAACTGGCCGACGTGCTGGGACGGGAGTACGCAAAGAGGGGCAACTGGGGCGCTGTCTTAAAAAACCCGGAGACCTTGATGGGACTTAGATGGTTCGGGCCGGGCATGCCGCCGCCACCGCCGCCGCCCGATAAGCCGCCGGAAATGGCCGGGGCTGCTCCTCCTCCTCCGGGTCTCCGTCCCGGAGGTCCGCCTTTTCCGCCTCTTGCCCTGTTCGATGCCGGGAAACGCCCGCTTGTCCCGTCGGGGGATGTTTCCCCGCCCGGCAGCTACAGCTTTACGCCCGTAAAGGCTAACGGGCGCGTGGTCGGGTGGCTTGGCCTCAAAAAATTCGGCGAGCGCCCCTTCCACCATCTGGATGTCGAATTCCTGAAGCGCCAATCGGAGATCTTCTACGCTACGGGACTCGTCGTGCTGGTTCTCGCCGGCCTTGCGACCTTCGTGTTGTCCCGGCGCCTGCTCGCCCCCGTGCGGGAACTGGAAAGAGGAACGAGGGCGCTTTCGTCCCGACGCTTCGATACGCGCATCGCCGTAAGTTCCGACGATGAGCTGGGCCGGCTGGCGGGCGGGTTCAATGCGATGGCCGCGGCGCTCGAAAATCATCAAAAGACTCAGCAGCAATGGCTTGTGGACATATCGCACGAACTGCGAACCCCCCTTGCCATCCTTCGGGCAGAAATAGAGGCCATGCAGGACGGGGTGAGAGGTGTGACGGAGCAGGCGCTCGAGTCTCTTCACCAGGAAGTCGTTCACCTGAGCCGAATTGTGGGCGACCTGCACGATCTTTCCCTGATCGAGGCCGGCTCTTTGCGCTCCGAGCTGGTTCCTGTAAATCCGCTAAAGACTCTGACCGAAACATTGGACCTTTTTCGCAGAAGGCTCGAATTGCGTGGTATCGGGCTGGAATTGCAGAACGGGGCCGAAGAGACCACCGTTTGGGTTTTGGCGGACTCGGATCGGCTGAAACAGCTCTTTTCGAATATTTTCGAAAACGCGCTGCGCTACTGCAATGTTCCGGGGCGCCTGACCGTGTCTCACCGGGTCGAGGGGGGCGAGTTGCGCATCGGTTTGGAGGATTCGGGCCCCGGGGTCCCCGAAGAGGCTCTCACGCGCCTCTTTGACAGGCTCTACAGGGTGGACGGGGCGAGGAGCCGGGAAAGCGGGGGCTCGGGCCTCGGCCTTGCGATTTGCAGGGGCATCGTCGAGAGTTTTGCCGGAAGCATAAAGGCCTCCAACTGTTCCGGCGCAGGGTTGAAAATTGACATGAGCTTTCCTCTCCATCCCGGGCCGGGAGCTTGAGGCGGCGCATAGTCAGAAGGGATGCAGAGCATGCGGGTCCTTGTGGTTGAAGATGAGAGCAAGATAGCGCAGGTGTTGAAAGATTACCTGGTGAGCGCGGGGTACGAAGTCTCGATTCTCGCTCGCGGAGACCTGGTCCTGCCTCATGTGAAAAGCGACCCTCCCGACGTGGTCCTGCTGGACGTTATGCTTCCGGGACTTAATGGCCTGGATGTATGCCGGGCGATCAGGCGGTTTTCGAGTTTACCAATACTGATGATCACAGCCAGGGTCGAGGAAATAGACAGGCTGCTCGGCCTGGAGCTGGGCGCGGACGATTATATCTGCAAGCCCTTCAGCCCGAGAGAAGTGGTTGCGCGCGTAAATGCCGTATTGAGGCGCTCTCTAGCCCCGGTTTGCCGCACAACGCTTCGTGCTGCCGACCTTGTCCTGATCGAGGAAAGCCGCCGGGCGCTCGCCGGGGGGATCGAACTAAAGCTTACGCCCTGCGAGTATAATCTTTTGAGGGTGTTCCTCGGCAGCCCCGACCGGATTTTTTCGCGAAACGAATTGATCAACGCCGTCCAAGGCTACGATTTCGAAGGCTATGACAGAACGATCGATTCGCACGTCAAAAACCTCAGAAAGAAAATAGCCAGATGCCTGCCGGATAAAGAGATCATCAGCACGATCTACGGGGTGGGCTACAGGCTCAACTCGCCGTCCGACGGGGCGGGAGAATGAACAAAAGGCTTCGCTCCGCTATTGTTCCGCAGTGCGGGTGTCACCGGAATCCGCTGCCATCGACCCGCGAATCCACCACTGAGACTGATCCTCCATATGAGGATTGGTAGATTTAAGATCGGCATACACACGGCCGATAACCTTTGTTTCTGCAAGGGAAAAACCTGCCCCTCTCATAAAGACGCCAACCGCGAAGTTCGAAGCGTGCACATAGTCATCATAGAAAACTTTCTTCCTTCCGTCTCTTTGGTAGTCAAATTCTCCGAATTGTCCGATAGCTCGATTGATTTCGAAAGGATTAAGCCCATTGGCCTTGCCTGCCTCAAAGACCACGTTCCAGTCGGCTTGCGCAGGAGCCAAAAATTCGTGCCCATCGTCCGTGCGGTAGGTGACGGCTCCTGACGGGACGTCTTTGATTATCGTGAGGCCCGCATTGGTCCGGCTTTCTTCTCCGAGACGCCCCGTGCAGCACCGGCCGCAAGAATCATCTCCTTATCATTTGCCTCGTCCAGTTCGGTTGTGTCCATATCCGGGGAGGTGTTCCCGGCCGGATGCTGCGTCCCGTCAGCCTCATCGGCATTTTTCAGGGATTGTGCCACATTTGTACCTGTACTGATGCTTGCGCCGGAATTTTTCTCGTCGGGAGCCTAATCTTTCGCCCGGGCCTCATCCGGTGAGAGGGCGGACAGAAGTCAACCCCCTGTACCTCCGGATTTTTCGGGCTCGCCCCCGGGAAAAAGCATCCGTTGTGCTACCTGGACGATTTGGCTATCGTCGGGCAGTTTGTTATTGTTGTTGACCGACCACTGGCGGATGGCAGAGTCGAGCCTGCCGACGGCAATGTTATATTTTGCCGAAGTCGGATCGGGGTCGATGCCTGCCTTCACAAAGATCGGATTCGCAAAAACCAGGGCTCGCATAAGGCGTGCCTGTTTTTGGGTCGCGGCAGAGTCCTGATTTCGGACGAGCGTTTGATCGTTTTGCAATTCCTGGAACTGAGCGGCGGGAACACTGCCGTAATAGCGCATAAGGTCGAGGTTTGCAAAACGGTCGCGGTCGGTTGTCTGCATTCCTTTCAGTTCATCGCGCAGATCGTTCGTCCGTTCGCTCGCCGGCGGGTCCCAGGTCCCTGACGCATTGGCCGAGATCGCGCTGTCCACATGGCCCGACGCGTTTGGGTCTTCTCGAACAGTATCGGTGAAAGCCTGAGCGCGGTCGGGATCGGACAGAAATTCCGACCATGACCTGGCGCCGTTCGGGCCGATCAAAGCCTGCCGCAGGGTTTCCCTGTTGGCCCGGTCGGTCATCCGGGCGGCTTGCAATGTCTGTCCGGCCTGCTGGATATAAAAATTCCTGTACCGCTCTACCGCCGCAGGGTCCTGCGGATGTTCCTTTTCCGCAAGGTCGGTCACCGCCTGAAGTCCCGCGGCGTAGTTCCGTTGATAGTTCCGGGCGCTCGGGGTTCCGTCCGCATTGTACATTCCGGCATGTCTTTGGTACATGCCGGCGACCGACGCCAGAAATTGCCCAGCCGTCATGTTTGCGCTTCCACCATTGAGTGTTACCGCTTTTTCGCCGACAATGTCGGCTGCCTTCGCATTTGGATCGGCGCGAAGGAGGTTTGCCGCGCCCTCTACTCCCTGCTGATGGGCGAGGTAAATTTCCCAGGGAAGAGGCGAGCGCCCGAGGTCCTTTCGCAGTTGATCCGTATTCTGTCGAAGGGACTGAACGCCCTTGGCGATCTGCTCGTCTGCGTCCATTCGGTTCTCCGGGACGCCGCCGGCATTGCCCCAAGTCGAATCGAGGAATTGGAAAATTCCGGTAGCGCTTGACTTTGGATTTTTGAGTTCGGGATTCGTAACCCCTCCCTCCGCGCTCCAAACGCCAAGCGCAACGGCGGGATCGACCCCGGCGTTCTGCGCCGTCTGAGAAATTTTCGTTGCGATCGGCCCTCCGGTCGCCACACTGAAAGCCCTGGCTGCCTCCTGGGATTGCTGATAAGGCTTCAGCCTTTCCTGCAGCCTGGCGGCGCCCTCACCCGTGATGAGATCGCGCTCCGTGCCTTCGTCATAAAGCCTTTGTGCCCCGGTCACATCACCTGCCGCCAACCTACGTTCGATGACGCTTCCAAAAAGCTTGTTGAGATATCCCGACAATTGATTATCGGAGTACTCGGGGCTTGCTCCCGTCTGCCGAGAAAAATTGAATGTCGCTTCTCCGATGCTCCGAACTGCGTTTTGAATCGCCTGCGGATCGTTCCACTTGTCAGCCGCGGCGCTTATCAGCCGGTGGATCGTGCCTTGGAAAGTCTGGGCCTGGTAGATTTTATTTTGCTGATCTCTATACCGACTCATTCCGGCTATCTCAAACTGGATGCGCCTGTCCACCTGCTGGTCGAATAATCGCTGCTGCATCTGATTTCCCAGGCTCTCACGGTATTGCTGCCTCAGATCCTGCATCTGCTGCTGGTATACCGGGAGTTGATCGACAGCGTCTTTCCCTTGGAGAGCATAATATTTCTGGTAGGCATCCTGAAAAGCGGGGAAGAAGTCGTTATTTATCGTATTGTTAACTGCGGTTTCATTGTCTAACTGTTGCCGCTGGTCCGCCTGCCGCATCAGGTCATTGGAGCTCTGCGAAAGAGTCTGCCCGACCTGAGCGCCGAAATCCGCCGGGCTCGCTTGAATTTGCTGCCCGGCAAGCCTGCCGGTGGGCATGACCTGCTGAACCGGATCATAGGGTATTTGAGGCATCGCTGCTTCCTTTCTGATTCAGGTATTCGGGCATTTCACCCATCTCCGATAAAGCGGAAATAACAGCAACGTGACGCCAAAATCAAACGGCAACGAGAAGCGGCAAGAAAAGAGGCAACCGGAAATGGCAACAAGAAGCGGAAAAATGCAGGCGATGAGAAGAAATGAATCTAACTCTCTTTTTCGGGCACCAGGAACATGATGACAAGCCCGATCAGGAAAAGCCCTTCAAGCGAGAGAACCGAGATGCGGGGATTGTTGGTCCAGTCCGATATGGTCCCGTAGAGCAGGGGGCCAAAAATTGCTGCCGCCTTCGTGCTGAAGGTCATGAAGCCGAAAAACTCCGCCTTTTTGCCCTCCGGGGCTTCGATGGCCATGTAGGCGCGCGCCATGGCCTGGGTTCCGCCCAGGACCGAGCCCGCGCAAACCGAAAGGGCGTAGAAGTCCCGGATGCTCCGAAAAAGAATTATGCCCAGAAGCGCCACTATCCAGATAACGATGGTGATACGGACCGTTTTGAGGGTGCCGATCCGTTTGGCGACCAGTCCGCTCACCATCGCCCCCGCAGCTGCGGAAACCTGGATCAGCATGAGCAGAACCACGTTTTGTGTCACGGTGAACCGCAGCGTGTAGACCGTGTAGGAGGAAAAAAAGACGATGACGGTGGCTATGGCGTCGGCCACGAAAAAATAGGCGAGAAGAAAAAAGAAGATGTTTTTGAGGTGGCGAATTTCCCGGAAGGTCGCAGCGAGCCTCGTAAAACCTTCCCGTATGGCCGCTTTGCCCTCTTTTACCTCTTTGGGCGAATCCTTTAAAAAGACAAATGCGGGCAGGGCGAAAACCGCGTACGCCGCTCCCGTTACCAGCAGGATCGCCTTTCCGCCCGCAACGCTTGGCACCAGAAAGATCATGCTGACAAGGGCGGTGAACCCCGCGACATATCCCAGTCCCCACGCCATCCCGGAGAGCTTTTCGATAGAGCCCGCCGGGGCTATTTCGGGCAAAAACGCGTTGTAGAAGGTCATCGAGAGCGTATAGCCAACGTAGCCCGCGCCCACCAGGAACATGGCCCACGCCGCCTGCCCCGGCCCGGTGAAGTACAAAGAGAAGATGCTCACAATGGATAAAGAGGCGAAGCCGACAAGGAAGCTCTTTTTGCGCCCCCGGGCGTCCGCGGTTGCCCCCAGGACCGGGGCGAGCAGAACGCAGATAGCCATGGATATGGATACGGTCGCACCCCACAGGAAATCCGAATACCCCTTTTGTCCGACTATCACCTGTTTAAAATACAAGATGAAATAGGCGGTAAGAACCACCATGGAAAACCAGGCGTTGCCGTAATCGTAGAGAAGCCAGGAGACAGTCTCTATGCGGGAGGAGGCGGGGGCGGCGCGCAAACCATCCCCCGAATTCGAAAAAATTTCCATGTCGCTCTCAAACCCTATCCGGCTATCCAGCCCTTTGCGATCGCCTCTTCGATAATTGTTTGCGCATACTCCCACAGCTGCGGCGCACCTCTGGCCATGGGGCTGTTTCGCGAAAAGACCTGCTCTTTTCGTATCCCGTGCTCTTGCCACGTGACCCCGCCCGACCGGGAATTGTTCACAAGCGGCTGGAGCCTGTCAAGGGCTGCGGCAAAAAGCGCCTCCGGGGTTACGGCCGATTCGAATTCCTCCCACAAAGAGCGAAATTCCTGTGCCTGGTCATGGGGGAGAAGGCCGAAAATCCGGTCCGCGGCCCGCATTTCCCGCTCCGCTTTATCCCTGTTTGCCTCTTCATCGTAGCAGTAGGTGTCCCCTGCGTCGATCTCCACAAGATCGTGGACCAGCACCATCTTGAGGACCTTTGAAAGGTTTACCGGCACCCGCGAGTGCTCTGCCAGCACCATGGCCAGGAGCGCCAGATGCCAGGAATGCTCCGCAGAGTTTTCCTGTCTGGACCCATCCATGAGAAGCGACTGGCGTACTATGCCCTTCAACCTGTCTATTTCGACAAGGAATTCGATTTGCCGGCTAAGACGATCCCACTCCATTTTCACCTCGTGTCGTGTGTTTTTTAGCCCCTTCATGCCAAATTCCGGCAAATATATCCACCGGGAAAAGACTCGGGACGCGTTTTTATTCCTGCTTGCGGCTTCTATTCGATTTTGTCCGGGCAGCGTAAAACTTTTCTGCCCCTGCAAAAAAAGCCGTTGACACATTCAAAAGTTTGCTATACCTAATTAAATGTTCGCTCACTAAATAGAGGTGTCCCATGGGATTTTGCCATAAGCATCATGCTGAATGCCGGAGGCCGTCCACTCCGGAGTGTTCGTTGATGCCTCTTTGTAATGCGAAAAAAGGCAACCGGGTCAAGGTCGCCTGTGTGCGCGGGGAACGGGGGCTGTGCGCCCGTATGGCCGCCCTGGGGATTTACCCGGGCGCAGAGATGCATCTTTTGTGCAGCGGATGCGTGCGCGTAAACGGGGGAATCCTCAGCCTCGGAGAGGAGATCTCCGAAAATATTCTGGTAACTCCTTCCCCATAGCGGGAGGCAAAGCGGCGCGTCGGGCGCCGATTTTTCGGGCGCAAATGTTAGGTTTGCCTAATTGTTGGTCTGCGGGGATTGGAATGGTTATCGTACCGTTACGGAAAATGGAAAAAGGGCAGAAGGGCACCATCCACCGTGTTACCGCATCCGGAGAACTCGGACGCCGGATTCGGGACATGGGGCTTGTACCGGGAACTCCTTTCAGTGTCCAGGGGCGTGCGCCGCTGATGGACCCGGTGGCGATCCGGATCAGGAATTTCACCTTGACTCTTCGCAATAACGAGTCCGACTTCATCGAGGCCGAAGTGGAAGAGAATCAGTCATGAAAATCGAGATAAGACTTGGCGAAACCCCGGCGCGCGTATCGGAAATCTTCATCGGGGAAGACATCATGGAGCGGGTGCCGGGGGCTTTGCAAAAGGCGCTGGGAAGCCGTTCGGCCTACTGGATATGGGATGAGGCCGTCTGGGCGCTCTGGAAGGGTAGAGTCGCAGAGCTGGGCTGGCCCCTGGACCGGAGTGGCGGGATCATCCTCTTTGAAGCCGCCGAACCCGAGAAGCGCATGTCTTCGGTGGAGCTTCTGGCCAGGCGCCTGGTGAGCGCCGGGGCCAGTCGCGACAGTGCGATCATAGCCGTTGGCGGGGGTGTTACGGGGGACGTTGCCGGTTTTTTGGCCTCGATCTACATGCGGGGCATTCGCTGTTTTCAGATTCCGACGACGCTTCTTGCCCAGGTGGACAGCAGCATCGGAGGAAAGACCGGAGTCGACCTGCCGGAAGGAAAAAACCTTCTCGGGACTTTCGAGCAGCCCGAGCAGGTCTATATCGATCCGCGCTTCCTTACCACCCTGCCGGATGAAGAATTGAGACAGGGAATGGCGGAGGTGATCAAATCGGCCATGATCGGCGACGAAGTGCTGTGGAAGTTTGTGGAAAGCAACAGCGAGGCCCTTAAAAAACGGGACTTCGCGGCTTTGTGCCGGATCATTTCTGCGAGCTGCCTGCTCAAATCGAGGATCGTTCAGGCCGATGAAAAAGAATCGGGCGAGAGGCGTGCGCTGAATCTCGGTCACACCGTAGGGCATGCCCTCGAAAAACTTACCGGCTTCAGGCTACGCCACGGCGACTGCGTGGCGACAGGGATGGTAGCGGCGGCCGTGCTCTCCAACCGGATGGGAAAGCTTCAGGCGGAAGATCTGCAGCGGCTCGAAAAGCTTTGTGAGACTTGGGAGATGCCCACCCGCATTCCTGCTTCGATACGATCCCGGGATATTCTCGAAGCCGTGCGTGCCGACAAAAAGCGTATCGGCAATAAACTTCACTTCATAATACCGGTGCGCATCGGCAAGGTCATCGAATGTACGGAGATAGACGATGCTCAGTTCGACCAGGTGCTGAAATCTCTCGGCGCGTCATGAAAGAACAGTGAACAGTGAGCAGTGAACAGAAAAAACTTCCGTTCACCGTTCACTGATCACCGTTTACTGCCTCAATGCTGCCGGGAGAGTTCCCCGTCTTTGAGGGTGGTGAAAATAAGCCTTCCGGCCGTAGTCTGCAGTATGCTCGTCACCGAGACCTCGACCTCTTTCCCCAGGTGTTTGCTCGCGTTTTCCACGACCACCATGGTGCCGTCTTCGAGATAGGCTATGCCCTGTCCGTGCTCCTTGCCCTCCTTCAGGATATGAAGGCGCAGCACTTCGCCGGGCAATACCACAGGTTTCATGGCGTTTGCCAGCTGATTGATGTTAAGCACCTGGATCCCCTGGACCTCAGCGACCTTCGAGAGGTTATAGTCGTTGGTGACTATCTTGGCGCTGAGCCGCAAGCCCAGGGCGACCAGTTTGGCATCCACCTCGCTTAAGTTCTCGAAGTCCTGTCGCTCGATCTGAACCTCGACGTGTTTTTCCTGTTGAAGACGCTTGATGATGTCCAACCCGCGTCGTCCGCGCACCTTTCTGACAGGGTCCGGGCTGTCGGCGATGTGCTGGAGTTCCTGCAAAACGAACTCCGGAATCACGAGCACGCCCCCGAGAAAACCCGTTTCGACGACATCGGCGATTCTGCCGTCGATGATCACGCTGGTATCCAGAATCTTGGCCGTAGGATTCGGGCGCATTCCACGGCCAAAAAGCATCCAGTTGGGGAAACGCAGTTCTTCGATTTTAATACTGCCTAAGACCATTCCTATATAGCCAAAAATGCAAGATAAAATGATATATATGACGACATTTATCGTAATGTTTTGAATGGAGGCGAACCCCATGCCGATGAGCTTGGCGATGGAAAGTCCGAGCACCAGACCGATGGTCCCGCCCGCCAGGACCTTTAGCGGCATGTGCTTTATCAGTTTTTCGATGCCGAGTCCGGCGAAGCCCACGAGGATGCCCAGGGCGGCTCCGGCCCACGGGGCCCAGCGAAAATACTGCGCAATGCTTTCATTTTTGAGGCTAACCCCAATCAGGTAGCCGCCAAAGCCGCAAATCAGGACCAGGAGCAGTTTCAAAATAAACCAGCCCCACTTCACATTTCTCACCCCCTCTCTCTAATAATATGTGGGCAGAAGCAAAAAGCTGCCAGTTCAGGAAAGCAATCCCTTGAGAGCGAACTTGAGGCCAATGAAAGATTCAGCTGAACCGGGGCTATCCTAAAACTTCAAAAATCGACCGCTCGATTTCACTTTCCGTAACGTCCTGAACGATGGAAAGTTCTTTTAGAAGGAGAGTCCTGGCCGTATCCAGCATCTTTCTTTCTCCGAAGGAGAGTTCTTTATCCCCCTTGAGCACGGTCAGATCGCGCAGAACCTCGGCAAGTTCGTAAATCGACCCCGTCTTGATTTTTTCCATGTATTCGCGGTACCGTCTGTTCCAGGTACCCCCGTTTACCGAGACCTCTCTGCGCAGAAGAATATCGAAGACCCTCGGAATGTCCGTCCGGGTGATGAGGCCGCGCAGCCCGACCGTTTGGGCGTTGGGAACCGGAATCAATATTTTCATATCATTTTCCAGGATACGCATCACATAAAAATCCAGACGTTTTCCGCCGATACTCTTCGATTCGATAGATTCGATTTTCCCCACGCCGTGTGCCGGGTAGACAGCCAAATCGCCGATTTTAAACATAGGACCTCCGACCCAAAACTGCCAAGGAAGCAAAGCTTTACTATTTTACCATTGCGAATTGGCTTTGCAAAGGTTTAATAGGGAATCACCAGGGTACGAAGAAAAAACGGGGCGATAGCGCAAAGATTATGCGATAAATACCGCGCCGAGTCCCTCGAAAGGCTTGGAAAGAGCATAAAGCAACGTCTATTGCGCAAAAACACCCGTAGACCCGGGAAGAGTCCTCCCACCAGGTGGAGCACACCTATGGGCGGGAGGGTTGGGAGGCCGGAGCAAATCTTTCTCCCTCCAGTTTGAGCTGTGCCTTGATCTTGCGCACCAGGTCGGCGTAGGCGGACTCGAGGGTCCTTTTCATCGTTACGACCTGGCCTTCGCTGACGATCAAGCGCATTAGCTGCGGAATCTTGAGCGTGGTCGCGGATTTGAGATAAACCGGCTGAATGTAGAGGATGACCTTGCCGACGGGCAGGACGATGATCTTGCCCCTGTCCACGCGCGAGCCCGCCTGATCCCAGAGGGAGAATTGCTCGGAGATGGTCGGGTTCTGATTGATCAGGGCGTAGATCTGCGAGGGTCCGTAGACGAGTTG
>JAKAJS010000219.1 GCA_021813685.1 Deltaproteobacteria bacterium
TTTTCAGCGCAGACGAACTCGCCGCCACAGAGCATATGAGCGACCAAGCCCTCGAGGCGGCCGTGAGCTGAAGCAAATTCCCACTCCCCTGCGCACACCGGTCGCCGACTCCCTGCCTGCGACCGGTCCTTCATTAATGCCGGAATCCACCCCCGATTCACTTATAAACCAGACTACCCCCCAAATCCGGCTCCCCCGTTTTTAGTGAAAATCCCTCACTGATTTGTCGCTATTCTTTCAGTGTCCAGAATGTTTTTCAGGATACCGAAATAACGTTGTGACAGCAGATGCCCGCATTGGTTTCCGGGGCGTCAACGAAACGAACCTCAGATCGCCAAATCGGAGATGGAGATAAACAATGTTCAAAAACATGAAAATTGGTGCGAAAGCAATCGGGGCCACGCTTTTGATGACGGCCGCACTTTTGCTTGTGACCCTCGTTGGCGCCATGGGAGCAACCGGTATGGGGCGAACGCTCATCCTTGCGGTGGGAGGCGCCGGCATGGTTTTGGGGATTCTTGTGGCCTTCGGCCTGGCCCGCAACGTGACGGGGGCAATCGCAAGACTTGCCGAGGAGACCGAAAATCTCGTAGCCGCAGCCGTCGAAGGCAAACTCGCGGCCAGAGGCAATCCCGACAAGGTCGATTGCGAGTTTCGAACGGTTATTGAAGGAGTGAACAAAACCCTGGATGCCGTAATCGCTCCCCTCAACGTGTCGGCAGAGTACGTAGACCGGATCAGCAAGGGCGACATTCCGCCCAAAATCGTCGATGACTATAGAGGTGATTTCAACGAAATCAAAAACAATCTGAATGTTTGCATCGACAATCTCAATTCGCTGATAACCGATGCCGACAGACTCGCCGAATCGGCCATCCGGGGGGAGCTTTCCACACGGGCGGATGCAACGGCCCACCAGGGGGATTTTCGCAAAATCGTACAAGGAATGAACAACACCGTGGGGGCCATCGTTGCTCATCTTGATTCGATGCCCGTGCCCGCTTTCATCATCGACCGCGATTTTTCCATCCGCTACATGAACGCCATCGGAGCAAGCCTCACGGGACTTTCGCAGCAGGCCGTGATCGGGACCAAATGCTACGATCACTTCAAAACCCCTCATTGCCGCACGGAGAGGTGCGCCACATGCCAATGCATGCAGCGCGGCCACAGTGTCACCTCCGAAACCGAGGCTCATCCGCAGGGCATGGATTTGGATATTGCCTACACCGGTGTGCCGGTAAAAGATGTCCAAGGCAGGATAATCGGGGCTCTGGAGGTCGCAACGGACATCACGGCGGTAAAAAAAGCTGCGCGCCTGGCGAAAAAGCAGGCCGATTATCAGGCGGTCGAGGTCGATAAGCTGGTGGTGAATCTCGGAAAACTCGCTCGGGGAGATCTGGGCGTAACTACTTCCATAGCCCCCACCGACGAGGATACCCGCGCGATAGGCGAAAACTTTACCAAGATCAACGACGGACTGGCAATGACGGTTCAAGCCGTCTCCGACCTGGTGCGGGATGGAGAAAGCCTTTCCAGAGAGGCCGTCGAAGGCCGCCTCACCTCCAGAGCCGATGCCGCCAGACACCAGGGGGATTTCCGCAAAATCGTCGAAGGGATGAACAATACAGTGGGAGCAATCGTTGCGCATCTCGACTCGATGCCCGTGCCCGCTTTCATTGTCGATCGCGATTTTTCCATCCGCTACATGAACGCCGTGGGTGCAAGCCTTACGGGTCTGTCTCAGCAGGCCGTGATCGGGACCAGGTGCTACGATCACTTCAAAACCCCGCATTGCCGCACGGATATGTGCGCGACAGGCCAATGCATGCAGCGCGGCCACACCGTCACGGCCCAAACCGACGCCCATCCGCAGGGCATGGATTTGGACATTTCCTACTCCGGCGTCCCGATCAAAGATTGCGAAGACAGGATAATCGGGGCTCTCGAGGTCGCAACGGACCTGACCGAAGTCAAAAAAGCCGCGCGTCTGGCCAAAAAGCAGGCCGATTATCAGGCGGTCGAGGTCGATAAACTGGTGGTGAATCTCGGGAAAGTCGCCCGGGGAGATCTCGGCGTTACTCCTTCCATCGCCCCCACCGACGAGGATACCCGCGCGATAGGCGAAAATTTTGCCAAAATCAACGACGGGCTGGCAATGACGGTTCAAGCCGTCTCCGACCTGGTGCAGGATGCCGATGGCCTGGTCAAGGCGGCCGTGGAGGGCAGACTCGATACCCGGGCCGATGCATCCAGGCACCAGGGGGAGTATCGAAAAATCGTCCAGGGGGTGAACAATACCCTGGATGCGGTCATAGGCCCTCTTAACGTTGCGGCCGAATACGTCGACCGGATCAGCAAGGGCGATATCCCACCCAAAATCGTCGAGACCTATAAGGGGGACTTTAATGAAATCAAACTGAACCTCAATACGCTGATCGGCTCGATGGAAGAAGTCACCACGACTGCCCAGGAGATTGCCTCCGGAAATCTCACCGTCAAGGTGAAAGAGCGCTCGAAAGACGACAGGCTCATGCAGGCTCTGGCAACCATGATCACAAGTCTTACCCGGGTGGCCTCCAGCATCCAGTCGGTGGCGCAACAGGTCATGGCGGGGAGCCAGGAGTTGAGCGCCGGTTCCGAGCAGCTCTCCCAGGGCGCCACAGAACAATCGGCTTCGGTCGAAGAGGTTTCCTCCTCCATGGAGCAGATGGCCTCCAATATCAAACAGAATTCCGACAACGCCCAGCAGACCGAAGGAATCGCAATGAAAGCCGCCGAAGATGCAGGCGAAAGCGGCAAGGCGGTGGTGGAGACGGTTGGCGCCATGAAGGAAATCGCGGGAAAGATTTCCATAATCGAAGAAATCGCACGCCAGACCAACCTGCTGGCGTTAAACGCCGCCATCGAAGCAGCACGCGCCGGCGAACACGGCAAAGGGTTTGCCGTAGTTGCCTCCGAGGTGCGAAAACTTGCCGAACGCAGCCAGGCCGCAGCCGGAGAGATCAACAAGCTCTCGGCTTCCAGTGTTCGCATTGCGGAAAAAGCCGGGGAGATGCTCGGAAAAATCGTCCCCGATATCCAGCGAACCGCAGACCTCGTACAAGAGATCACCGCAGCCAGCAGCGAACAAGCCTCGGGCGCCAACCAGATCAACAGGGCCATCCAGCAGCTCGACCAGGTAGTCCAGCAGAATACCGCCGCCTCTGAGGAAATGGCCTCCACATCCGCCGAACTGCTCGGTCAGGCCGAACAACTGCAGGCCACAATCGGCTTTTTCAAAATCGAGGCAAGCAATGCATTCTCCCAACCATCCTTTCACGCTGAGGAAGTTGGACATAATGTCAAAGCCAAAACGGCCCGCCCCGCCCCGGCCAAAAGAACCGGCAATACGCATAAAGCCTTTCACGTGCCGGAATATAGCGCAAAACCGGCAAACGGAGGATTTTCCCTTGACCTGGAACTGGGCACAAACGGCGGTGCGGATATGGCCGACGAGGATTTCGTGAGATATTAATGAGTCGGAGTCCATCCGCAAACAAGGGGGGATTTTCTTCTCCCCCCTTTTTTCTAAAGGGGGGGCGGAGGGGATTTATGCATCCACTTGATTTCCTGAAAAAATCCCCCTAAATCCCCCTTTGGCAAAGGGGGACCAGGGTTCGAAGCTCCCGACGCGTTCCAGGGATTCCGGATGGACACGAGCAAAGGAACGGGGGAAGATTTGGGGGACTACGCCCAAAGCCCAGAAAATTTTGAAGCTCATATCACTGTCAGCTCATCCCTTGCCTGGTTGCTGTTTTAATGCAGCTTCGTTTACTCTCATAATCGTTTGCCGCGTCGTCTTGAATTCGTGCGCAATTTCGGCAATGCTGGCGCCAGCGTCCAGTCGTTTTACGACTGCCTCACGTTCATCGGCATTTAACGCCGGCGGTTTGCCGAACCGTTTGCCGGTCGCCTTCGCCCGGAGGATTCCGGACTGCGTTCGTTCAATTAGCAAATCGCGCTCGAACTCGGCCACGGCGGCGATGACCTGCATCGTCATCTTTCCCGCCGGGCTGGTTAGATCGACCCCGCCGTGCGAGGCAATGCACGCGTACGCCCGAGTTCTCGAGTTGCTCGACTGTCGCCCGCACATCCATCGCATTGCGCCCCAGTCGGTCGAGTTTGGTCACCACCAGCACATCACCACGTTCCATCCGGTCGATAAGCATCATAAAGCCTGGCCGCTGTTTTGCAGCCACTGATCCGCTGATGTTTTCGGGAAACCTATTTGACCTTTTCGCTGAGGTTCTTGCCGGCCTTGAACTTCACGACTTTTGAAGCAGGGATTTTGAGCTTTTCTCCAGTGCGGGGATTGCGGCCTTCTCGCTCAGCCCTCGATCCGATAGTAGGGGTTCTTAGCCCAAAACCGCAGAATTTTTAGAATCCATTAAAAACAACTACTTACATGCGCTGTGGCACTTCGTGGTCTTTTGCAGATTGCTTGCGGTTCGCCTCCGCCCCACTGCTGTACCGTTTCCCTCAAATAGAGTCTCTTGATGCATAGTCTGTCAATTTCAGAAGCCAATTAAATGGCCCTATCGGTGTTGCAGCCGCCTTCGCTTAATTCGACTCCGAAATGAAGGTGAATTTAATTTATTCATGTTCCCCGCCAAGACGCCTGTCACCGTGTACAAAGGATCGAATATTGACGAAACGAGGCCATTGGCCGGGTCGCTTCCCGTCTTGCAGGGCGTTGACTATATGACCGTCTACCTGGAGCCGCCCCATTTTGCCGAGACTGGTCTCCGTGTTCATTTGAATACGTTCAACACTTCCGCACTTGCCAGGACCTTCCCCGCATCGAGCTGGTCTCCCCGGGGAAGAAACCAGTTGACCTTTTTCCTCATAGGGTATGCTCCCACACTCGTCCCGCCTATGACATAGATCTTTCCGTCCGGCGTGGCCACAGCGGCAGGAGAGCCTCTCGGCACGTTCATACTCGGGCCTCTTTTCCAGGAGTTTTTTACCGGATCGTATATGAGCACGCTGGCGAGAGGCGGGGAATGCAGAGACCTCTGCCCGCCAATGACGTAAATCTTTCCATTTGCCGCATAAACCGCGGTGTCAAATACTCTCGGCTCAGGCATGGGCTTTCGCTCTGACCACGTGTCGGTTTTCGGGTCGTAGACCTCCGTTGTGGCCAGAACGGGCGTGCTTTTGTCCTGGGCCCAGCCGGCGAATCCTCCAAAGACATAGATCTTGTTGTCGGGTCCTATCGCCGCCGCGAATTCCATCCTGGGGGAACTTAGAGGTTTCCTGTATTCCCATTTATTCGTTCGGGGATCGTAGCATTCCATGGTGTCCGACACCGCCCGACCTTCATCTTTTGCAGGACGTTCATATTTTCGCTCCACTATACGAGGCCCCGCCATAAAGTAGGTCAGCCGCCAGTCACCCCCTAAGCGTCGCCACCCTCCCATGACGTAGACTTTTCCGTCCGACGCTGTTACCGCCCTGGCGTCCATCCGCCGCTCGTGCATGGGGGGAACCTTCGTGTGGTATATGGCCTCCGGCGGACGATGGCCATGCCAATGTACCCTCGTCGTTACATCGATCCATGCATTCCTGGCCGGGTCGTACGGGAGCACGATATTTTCGGCGGGACCTCCCGTAAACGGTTTCCAGGGTCCAGATCCGCCGATCCACCAGATCCTGCCGTCCTTTGCAGCCACCGCGTCGACGCCAACGCCAGTCCTCTGGAAATCGGTTTTCCTGATCCAATCCATATCGTTTGCTGTCTTGCCGGGCGGAAGGCGTGTCACCTTACCTCCGCAATCCACGGTCAAAACGAGGTTATTTTCCCTCACTATCTTGGATGTTAATAAGTGTGTGAGCCCGTAGATCCCGTATTTCCTGAAGATCGAATTAACGATTTTCTGGTCCAGCCTGACGTAACTGCAAGCAACATATTTATCGGCCTTCTTGTCGTATATGGTGCCGAGCGATCCTCCCGGGGGGCCGAACCCCGGGACGGGGATCAGATATTTCCATTTATTGGTCTTCGGGTCGTAGACGAGGTTGGAGAATCGCCCGTCATAATAGCAAAGTTCCAGGTGGCTCCTATCTATAACTACACCGCCCATCACGTAGATCTTCCCGTCCGGTCCAAGGCATGCCGCGTTGGAGTATCTCGGGTTGGGCATGGTAGATACGAATTTCCAGGCCGAAGCCGCGCAAACGCAGGCGGGCATCAGCAGTAACACAAACAACAGGACAAGCTTTCTCATTATCGGAAATTCCTCCTGCTTTCCACCCCCGGTCGCCACGGCGAGGCATGGTGATCGGAGGTGGCTGAAGGTATTTCCCTTTAGCTGCGATCCGTTACAATTCATTTGAACACGTTCAGCACTTCCACGCTGGCCTGGACTTTCCCCGCATTGATCTTGTGTCCCTCGGGAAGAAACCGGTTGATCTTTTCCCTCCCCGGGTACGCTCCAAAGCTCGTCCCGCCGACGACATAGATCTTCCCGTCCGGCGTCGCCACGGCGGCGGGAGAGCCTCTCGGCACGTTCATGCTCGGGCCTCTTTCCCAGGAGTCTTTCACCGGATCATATACGAGCACACTGGAGAGGACCGGAGAATGCATCGTCCTGGACCCACCGATAACGTAGATCTTTCCATTTGCCGCATAGACCGCAGTGTCGAATACTCTCGTTTCGGGCATTGGCTTTCGCTGCGACCAGGTATCGGTCTTCGGGTCGTAGACCTCCGTTGTGGTCAGGACGGGCGTACTTTTGTCCTTGGCCCAGCCCGCGAACCCTCCAAAGACATAGATCTTGTTGTCGGATCCCATCGCCGCCGAGAATTCCATCCTCGGAGAACTTAGAGGCTTTTCGAATTCCCATTGGTTCGTCCGGGGATTGTAGCATTCCATGGTGTCGGATACTGCCAGGCCAACCGGTTTTTTTGATGGACCTTCATCCTTCGATTCCACTATTCGATCCCCTGCCTTGACGTAGGCTCTCCGCTCACCTCCAATTTGTCGATACCCTCCCATGACGTAGATTTTCCCATCGGATGCGGTGACCGCCACGGCGTCCACCCGCTTCTCGTGCATGGGGGGAATCTTTGTGTGAAATACTGTCTCAGGAGGCGAATTGCCATCGCTCTCCCTCGTCGTTGCATCGATCCACGCATTCCTGGCCGGGTCGTAGGGGAGAACGATATTTTCGCCGGGGCTTCCTCCGAGGTGTGTCCAAGGTCCGCTTCCGCCGATCCACCAGATCCTCCCGTCCTTCGCCGCCACGGCGTCAACGCCGACGCCGACCCTCCTGAAATCGGTTTTCCTGATCCAATCCATATCATTGGGTGTCTTGCCCGGCGGGAGGCGTATCACCTTGCCCCCGCATTTGACTGTCAAAACAAGTTTATGTTCCCTTACCAGTTTGGATGTCAAATTCCAGGTCCCGTATTTCTTGTAGATAAAAAGAGGACTTGGGAGCGCACTTTCGACGTAATTGCAAGCGACATATTTACGGGCTTTCTCGTCGTATTTGCAGCCAAAGCCATCTGCATACGCGGGGAACCCCGGAACGGGGGTCAGGTATTTCCATTTATCAGTCTTCGGATCGTAGACGAGGGTGGAGAGCAGCCCGTCCATATGGCAAAAGCGAGGATCCCGGTTTTCGACCACCAGACCGCCCATCACGTAGATCTTTCCGTCCGGGCCAAGGCATGCCGCGTGAGCGTATCTCGGGTTAGGCATCGGAGATACGAATTTCCAGGCCGAAGCCGCGCAAACGCAGGCGGGCATCAGCAGTAACACAAACAACAGGACAAGCTTTCTCATTATCGGAAATTCCTCCTGCTTTCCACCCCCGGTCGCCACGGCGAGGCATGGCGATCGGGAAGCGCCAAACGCACTCCGCTTGAACTGCGGCCCATTTTAACAGCACTGGCCGTTGCCTGCGATTGCGACGGTGCTGACATTTCAAAACCATATGTGCTATACGGGCTCGTTGAGACCGTGGTTTGTCCGGGATACAGAGGGACCACCTCAGCCTGCACATTGGTGATGTCGGTGCTCGGGTCATCGGGATCAATCACGGGAAACGTGCACGAGACCGTGAGCGCTACCGGCTGCGTCTTCGTAGGAACAGCGGCGTCGGACGTGCCGGAGACGGCTGTTGCCCCGCTGACGGCGCCGTTTGTCAAAACACCGTTTCCGGCCGCGATACTCCAATTTCCCGTGACGTCCTGAGCGTAAATTACGAGGGCGACCCGGTCGATGTCCGTGCCATGGCAATTAAAATCCACGAGGACGCTGCAGGTGGCGGACCCCTGCGAACTGCTTGTGGGGTATGTGACTGTATAGGGATGAGTCACATTCGGATTCAGCTGCGCCACAGTCCAGTCGGAGAGCCCTTGGAGTATATCGGCCTGGAGAGTGGGATTATTGCCTATAGTATAGCCGTCGCCAAACTCTCCCGATCCCACGTGAGTAAACGGGAATTCCCAGGTCCCGGTGAAGTTCGTCTGGCTGATGTTCTGCGAAGGGAAAAGGCTCCAGGTCGGATCGTCCTGGTACTCCTGCGGCGTGCAGCTCCCGGTGCAGAGGACGCTGGACACCGGAACAACGCCGTCGTTAGCATCCGGGTAGCCGTCATCCCCGTAGAAACCTAATTTTCCAACCGTCCCCGCGATAAGGGTCATCTTCTCCCTGGGCATGTTGCATAAGGGGTCATGGTTGAGTTCGCACAGCCTCGGGTTTCCACAGAACCAACACGGGAGATTGTCGTTGTAGCCCAAAAGGTCCTCGGTCCCCGGAGAGATCAGCTTAACCGGCTCGGCGGCTGCCCACAACGGAAGAACCAGGTTGTTCACGAACCCGAAGGCGCCGTGGTTGGGCGTTCCCACGATCACCATGTTGTTAGCCATTCGCGAATTCGATTGGTAGGTTCGGGAAACGAGTCCTCCCATGGAAAAGCCGAAGGTGTCGACATAGGGGAAGACCCCGTTGTTCGTTGAATACGGATCGGAATTGCCCCTGATCGAGCCGGACTGTCCGAACATCGGGGCGAGCGTCGAGGCGATGTCGGCTCCGGTAGCATCGATGCTGGCGCGGGAGTTGTAACTCGCGAATACAGGCTGATATACCCCGTCTGTCAGAGCTACCAGGTCCAGTAATATCTGTTTATATCTCGCCGCGGTGTTCGGATCGGTCCCCTCATTTCTGACCATGCTCAAGGGGCTCCATCCGGGGACAATGACGAGCGGGAGCGCGTTGGGGCTCGGTTTGTTAGCGGCGGAAGCATTAATAACGGCGTCCAGGCCATTCGTGCCTGTACCGTAATTGATCTGGACGTTTGTCGGCGGGATGACAACATCAGCCGAAAGACGCGCGCCGAGATCGAAGAAGGCTGTCCCTCCGCTGGAAACACCTGTGGTACTCGCAGCACTGGAAACCCCGGCGGAGCTCGCAACGCTGGAAAAGCCTGTGGGGCTGCCGGTCTCGGTCGTTGAGAGATCGACGACGGCCATGCTGACGTTGTTCACCGGATCGACGCCGGTGTCTACGGGCATGGTCTGAAGGACCGTCCATTCCTGGCCGTCCCAGTAGTAGGATAGGCGGTACTCTCCGAAACGGCCGAGGAGCCGGCCTGGGACTGGGAATACTGGCCCAGGATCAGGACGTATCCGGAAAGCGTCGGTGTCGGCCCTCCCGCGACAGAGGGCGCAATATCGAGTTCTGTCGGCTCCCCGAGCGCCACGACGCCGCTTACGCCGAGGCCCGGATCCATTGTGAGCGCGGCGCCCGGCGTGACGGAGGGGCCGTTTACGGGATTTTGCAAGGTGACTGCGGCATCGGCGCTGAGAACGTTCGGAGGTATGACCAGGGTGAACCGGCCGTCCGGCGTTTCGATGTTTCCTCCTTGCGCGGCCGTTATGATCTTGGTGGTTGAACCGGGAGGCGCGGGGTTCGTCGAATCCAACTGGAAGGCTACGGTGGTGACGGTCGGAGTGGAAGCGTCCTGGTCCGCCATGACACGCGTGGTCCTGGTCGTCGTCGGATATCCCGCCGCGCTTATGGAGATGGTCACAAGGCCGGCGGGAAGCCCGGCCAGGCTGAATGCTCCCGACTGGTCGCTCGTGGCCGTGGCGCCGTTGTCGGTCACGGTGAGGACGGCTCCGGCTATTGCCGCGTTCGTCTGGTCGTCCACAATCGTTCCCTGGAGAGAACCCGTAGCGGGCCTGGGGGTCAGTGAGAAATTAACCGAGGCCGATCCACCGTCAGTCACGGAGATGCCGGAGGTCGACGCGGCAAGGTATTCCAGACCCTGCGCTTCCACCGTGTAAGTCCCCGCCGGAACTCCGGTGATGGTGAAGGTCCCGTCGGCCTCGGTGCTTGCGGCAAGGAGGCTGCCGCTCCCGACGCTCACCGTAGCGTACCTGATGGGCTGGCCGGTCGAACCGTCTGTCACCGTTCCCGTAATCATTCCGCTCGTCATCGGCGGAAGCGCGAACGGGCACCCGCCCGATCCTCCCGAAACGACAGTGGGATACATAATCTCGGCCTGGTGGTCGAGGTCTTCAGCAATGATCATATCTGCGCCAGGCGGAAGTCCGCTCAATGTGTAAGACCCGTCCGACGCGGTCGTCGTCTGGATATTCGTCCCGTCCACCCTCACGATCGCCCCCGGGAGCGGCACCCCCGTCACCGCGTCTGTGACCCAACCCGACGTGCTCGTCCCGATCTGGGGCGGGTTGGCTGCTCCCGCCACGCTGGGCTCGATCAGATTCAGATTGTATGAGATCGTGTTGATGTAGACGGTTATCGTCACGTCCACGAAGCTGTCTTTTTCCACCAGGAAAGTCTGGTTTCCCAAGGGAACGTTGAGCAAGGTGTAGAAGCCGTTTGCATCCGTCACAGTCGAGCTCTGTGCCCCCTCCAGGGTCACGGAGACGCCCGGTTCCGGAAGGAGGGTCTTGGCGTTGGTGATGACACCCTGCACCGTACAGGTTGCATTGAGGTCATAGAGGGAGATGTTATCGGTGTATGTCTGGTCCCCTGCCACGGTTTGATAACCCGTTTGAGAGGCGTAGCCGGTTGCAGAGGCCGTAAGGCTTGCCGATCCAATGGATATGCCGGTGACCGTGTAGGTTCCGTCGCTCGCCGCCTGCGCCGTGTGCGCGCCGGTTGCATCCGTGACCGACACCGTGGCGCCCGCAATTGGGGCGCCGGTCGTAGCGTCGGTTATTGTTCCCGTAACGGTTGCATAGCTGACCATGGAAAAATTCTGAGAGTAAATCGCAGCGGTAGCGAGGGTGTATTGCGCGGTCTGGAACATGCTCCCGTAGGTGACGCTCACCTGCACGGTTCCGGGAACGATGCCGGAGATCGAGTAGCTGCCTGTTGAATCGGTCTGCGTGGACTGGGTCCTCGTGGAATCCTGGACTGTGACTGTCGCTCCCGAAACCGGCTGGCCTGTCGAGGCCAGGGTCACGACCCCCTCGAGCGTAGCCGAGGTCGGAACGGGAGTGAGGATCGCGTTCAAAACATACTTGAGCCCTTGAGAAAGGGTATCCGATGTCGAGTTCTGCTCATACCCATCCTTGGAAAAAGTGAAAGTCACAGTGCCCGGAGTGATGTTGTCGATCTCGTAGCCTCCAGTTGAACCAGTCTGCGCGCTCCAGGTCCCGTTGCTTCCTGTCGCGGTGACGGTCGCACCCGCGACGGGCTGAGAGGTCGAGGCGTCCGTGACGGTCCCGCTCACGGACGCCGGAGGCGGCGCCACTGTCACTGAGGCGCTCGCGGAGGCCGTCCCGCCCGGACCGGTCACTGTGATAGTGTAGGTGGTGTCTCCTGAAGGGCTGACAGTGGTCGAACCTGAGGCGCCAACGTTGCCGATGCCCTGATCGATAACTGCTGTGGAAGCGTTGGTCGAACTCCATGTCAGCGTGGTCGACTGTCCGGCGGTGATGGTCTGGGGATTTACAGAGATAGTTACCGTTGGCGCCGGATAGGTCACCGTGACAGAAGCGCTTGAGGTGACGGTTCCTCCGGGGCCTGTAGCTGTGATCGTATACGTAGTCGTCTGCATGGGCGTAACTGTAAGCGAACCGCTTGCCGCTATATTGCCAATGCCCTGATCAATACTCACATTGTCCGCATTGGTGGAACTCCACGTCAGTGTTGCTGACTGGCCGGCCTGAATGGTCTGAGGACTTGCGGTTAGAGAGACGGTTGGTGCTGGATAAATGACAGTGACTGTTGCACTCGAGGTGGCCGTTCCTCCAGGGCCCGTCGCAGTTAAGGCGTATATAGTCGTCTGAGTGGGTGTGACTGAAACCGAACCGGAAGCGGAAACGGAACCCACGCCGGGTGAGATGCTGTACGAGTCTGCGTTACTTGATGTCCAGGAGAGGACGGCTGAGCCACCAGGGTTAATTGATGAGGGGCTTGCCGATAGACTTGCCGTCGGCGTTGGGCATTCCAACTGCACGTTGACGTTGACGGAGACTGTTTGTCCATATTGATCGGTTGCTACTGCCTCGATTTGGTTTTGACCTTGGCTGAGATTGATCGTCGCCTGAAAGCTGCCATTAGATACTGTGGCAGGAACATTATTGATATAAACCGAGGCTGACGAGTCGCTTACCGTCCCTGTAACAACAATCGGAGTTGAGTTCACAACGGTTCCATCCGTTGGTGAGGTGATTTGAACCGTCAATGGCGGGGGCTGCACAAAATTAACGTTAATGATTTTCTTCGAGACTTTCCCATCAGATGTCTCCGCCAAGATTTCAAAAGTGTTTAGCCCGTCGTTGAGACCAATTCCATATGAAAAATGTCCATCGGGTGACGGCGTCACGTTTATCCCTCCGATGAGGAGGGTCGATATGCTGCCAACTATTGTCCCTTCGATAGTTTGGCCAGGGTAATAGTTTATTGTGGCATAATCCTGTAAGCTGCTCACTGTAATCTTTGGAAGAGAAGCATACGAGGCAAGCGAGCTAGCATACACATAACCGGAAGAATAGGTAAGTATTTCTTGAATCCCGTCATCATTGACATCCCCTGTGCCGATCACCGTTCTCCCGTCATCGGCCCTCAGGATATCGGGAGTATTATCAGAGACCGCATTTCCATAATCTACGGTTAGATTGCCTGTCAAAAGGTCGGCAAAACCGTCGCCGTTAATATCCCCCAGCGGTAGGAGAAGTCCTTCCCGGACGGGGAAAGAAATGCTGGGTTGATTGGAAATGGAGGGACCACCATAATAAACATCGGCTGCGTAAGGGCTGTTTTTTGATCCAACCGCGATATCCGAATAGCCGTCTCCGTTCATATCCAGACCGGCAACTACGGAACCATAGCAGTTCGGTCCCGACAAAACCACGTTGGATAGCGCAAGTGTGGATCCTCCGTATATCAAATAAGCCTTGCCGTCGGGAACAGGAGTTTCGGAACAATTTGCCGCACCCACTAAAATGTCTTTGAGTCCATCTCCATTGACATCGCCTGCGGAGGCAACTGACTGGCCAAAATACCCCATGGGTGCGGGTCCCGGGATTTCAGTCGTCCGTTCGGAAATGGTGGCGCCACCCAGCAGCACCAGAACTCTTCCGCTTCGTTCAACACTTCCTTGGGGTGCTCCTATGACGACATCCTGGTAGCCGTCTCCATTGACATCACCGACGGCGGCGATGGATGTCCCAAGGTGCTCTGAGGAAGTGTACTGCACTCCATTCCCGTCGTAGGCTGCCTTTCCTTGGATTACAAGGGCTGGGGCCGAGCTGAATTGGCGCCCACCACGGTACACGTAGACCTTTCCTGCTTCGCTGGTTGACCCGGCAGAGGCATATGGCGCTCCAATTATCAGGTCATCGTATCCGTCGTTATCAAGATCGGCCACTGCAATGCTATATCCGAACTGATCTCCGAGAGCTTCACCAGAGAGAGTGATACTGGGAATAGTATTCCTGTTGCAATCAAGGTAAATCCTTACTTTATTCTCCTGTGGGAATCCAAGGATTAGATCCTTCTTACCATCCCCGTTTATGTCTGCGACTACTGCAACAGTAGGAGCGCTCGAAAAAGGGACCGGTTTACTTTTGACTCCGTCGGTATAAGTAATGATCGTTGGATCTATATACATATGGCCAGTTTCGGAATAAAGATCACTTATGTTATTACCATAACCATTGTTAAAGACTGTTTTGATTCCATAATAATAAATATTACCGTATGTTACCTGAGTATCTCGGTATGAAGGCTGTGTAGTAAAGGTGAAAGTGTTTGCATCATAACTTTTGCCAGGCGTGCGTTTATAAACCTGATAGCCAATCACATCTGGAGAACTATCAGCGTTTCAAGCGATATCAATGTAACCTGGGCCAACCAAAGAACGTGGATTTTGGGGGCCGGAAGTGATACCCACCCCCGCATAGCAGTACCGATGAAATTGGAGCAAAATAAAGGGAATCAGGATTACAAACATTAGTGCGACCAGTTTTTTCACATTCGCCCCCGCTTTGATTTGCTCCAGTCAACTCCCTATCGATCAGCCGTTTTATGAAAGAATTAATGCTAATTCACGAAAAGCTAATTAGTGTCCATCCGGAAACCCCGGGTTTTCAGGTTCAAGCCTGAGGCAAAATCTACGTCTGAAGGAAAATTCGCCTCAATTTGGTAAAAAAACGAACCTTTTAGGGTTACTCTTGATGATTTTCG
>JAKAJS010000216.1 GCA_021813685.1 Deltaproteobacteria bacterium
ATGCTACGACACTCATTTTTCAAAATCAAGAAAATTCTCGCTAAAATGTTACCCTATATGCATTTGGCGCCGATGAAAATAACCCGCGTTCTGTGGCCCCTCGGGGGGGGCGTGGGACGACAGGCGCGCGCACCCGAATTACGCCCGTGGCTCTCACTGGGTCAATTTAGCCAGATTGAGTGAATCGCCCTTGAAGTTGTCCTTCGTGACGTCTGTTGGAACCCCGTTCTGAAGGCTTATGGCGACCATGAGTTTTTGCTGGTCCACTTCGTTTGCGAATGGATAGTGTGAGAGTTGATCCAGGGCATACTGTGCGTAGTTTTGGATCTTGTTGTACACGTCGGGATAGGCCTGGACATAGACCCTGCCGTCTCTTAGACCGAATTTTACCGGGACGTAGACGACTTCGATCTTCGTTTTAAGCGGTACCTGGGGAAAGAGCTGTTTGATGTCTTCGGGATAGCAGCGAATGCAGCCGTGACTGACGAGCCTTCCGACTCCCCAGGGCATGCTGGTTCCATGGACTCCGTAGTCGCCCGCGGAAAACTTCAGGATGTAGTCGCCAAGCGGGTTGTCGGGGCCGGGGGGCATGGAAGTCATGTGGTATTTGGGCTGGAGGGAAACCGGCACATACCAGGTCGGGTGAGCCGTCTTGTAGTTGACGTAAAAATCGCCGACCGGGCACTCCCAGCCCTCGACGCCGATGCCGACCGGGTGTGTCTGAACGGTCGAAGTGGCCTGATCGAAATAATAGAGCCTCATTTCGGGAATATTCATCACCAGTTGGTAGTGCTTGCAGGGGGGAAGTATAAAGAAAGTGGGCACAAAGATCCTCTTGCCCTCGGGCGGAAGCCATGCATCCATCTGCGGGTAGAGCAGTCGCACCGAATTGAAGCCCAGATCGTTTCGCCTGGCAATGTCGAGCAGAGTGTCTCCCTTCTTTATGGTGTACCACTTCGGAGAACCGATTACGGTATCGTCGGGCAGACGATACGCATACTTGTGCATGACGGCCGTGAAATCTTCGGCAAAAGCATGTGAGGGCGCCAGAAGGCAGAACACGATAAAAAAGCAAACCCACCCGACCTGTTTCGATCTCATAATCTATTTCCTCAAACTCTTTGCAATTTAGCCGCAACAGCGGTCTTCGATTTTAAGGACCCTTTTGATACCGAAACGCTTTCCACGTCAAGCCAAAAATGCATCTCGTTGTGCGGCGGCGACTGCTGAGGCAAATTTCCCCGTCGTCAAATTCCCGCCGTCCCTTTCTTTTCCGGGTCCAAGTGGCTAACTTGATTGCTTGAAGCTGCTGCAAGGCTCCAATTCATTTTACGGTTACGGACCGAAAATGCTTGATTTTCAGCAACAGTTATTCGAACAATAAGCACCGACACGCAATGTGCGTACCAATTTGCGGCTTGAGACCCACTCTATCTCACGGGAGGAGAGAATGAACAGGAAAATGGCAGATAAGCGCCCGGAAAACGTCAAAAAGAAGTTCCCTAACAGCGTTGTCCCCCTGGTGAACGCACAGTCCCTGATAAAGGCCGCTCGAAAGAATAACGCCATGATCATGGCGACAAATATCCGATGCCGGTTGCCCGTGGAGGGGATCGTTTTGGCTTCGATGGCGAGCCGGGCGCCCGTGATGTACGAAATCGCCAAATCCGAACTCGGCTACACCGAGTTCACCCCGGAGAGTTTTGCCGCCTTCATCGTAGAGGAAAATGAACGGCTTGGGAACACGACTGTGCCTTTTGCCGTCCATGGAGATCACATAACGGTGAAAAAGCCCGAAGAGGTGGAATCGGTGCGAAGGCTGATGGCTCTGGAGATGGAAGCCGGCTTCACCTCGTTTGCCATCGATGCCTCGCACATGGAAAACGACAAAAATCTTGCCGCCACCTCCGAGCTGGCAAAACCGATCATTGAGGTCGGTTTGAACCTGGAGGTCGAACTGGGAGAGATCGGGGCGAAAAGCGGCAGCTCCGAAGGGTTCACCCAGCCCGAAGAGGCTAAGTGGTTCATCGGCGAACTCGATAAGCGGGGCATCCGTCCGAATCTACTAGCCATAAACAACGGCTCCATCCACGGGACCTATTTCGGCACCTCCCAGGAGGGGATTCAACTCGATCTCACCCGTGCCATCTGGGAAGCCATCCAGCCGTGGGAAGTCGATATAGCCCAGCACGGCATCACCGGGACTTCGCTCGACAAGATTTCTTCCTTTATCCGCTATGGAATTCGCAAGGGCAACGTGGGGACGCTTTGGCAAAACATCGCGTTTGGACTTGCAATGAACCAGAACGGCAATTGCATCACCACGCCGGACAAGGAGTATGTAAAGCGCCCCTATCGCGGCATCCCCGACGAACTCTGGGGGGACATAGTCGCCTGGGGCGTTGAAACCGGCAATTCAGGCGGAAACATTAAAAAGGCGAACGCCCCTTTTGCCCCGCTTTTCAACGCGCTGCCCATCGCGTACAAGAGGCGGATTACCGAGCATGCCTACGAGGAAGCCATCCGGCTCTTCGAGGCGACGCACTCCGTTGGCATCGCCGAAAGCGTCTGGGAGTTTTTATAAGACTGGAGCGGGAAGCGCCGTTTTTATTCCCGCTTCCCGCTTCTTCCCTCCGTCTTTAAAGTATTTCGAGCAGTTCGAGGGGCTCGGAGAGGAGTCTTGCCGCCCCGCTCGCGGTGAGTTCCCGGGCGTCTCGAAACCCCCAGAGGACGCCTACGGGGAACATTCCGGCACCGCGCGCGGTTTTCATGTCGATTGCCGTATCGCCCAGATAGAGAAATTCCGCCGGATCGATCGCGAGTCG
>JAKAJS010000164.1 GCA_021813685.1 Deltaproteobacteria bacterium
GGGGGGTCCGGTTTGTTGTGGGGATTGACCAATCCATTTCCTACACTATCATAATCGGGTCGATGAGAGAAGAGCGCCGAAGCGCCAAATGAGCCGCGTAGCGGCGTGGGGGTGCGGGGGCGAAAGCCCCCGCGCTTCAGGAATCAAAATGAGAGGAATTAAAATTGTTCGAAATGGACATCTTCGCCGTCGCCGTTGATTGCGCCCCCGAAGTGCAATTCGATCCCTCCCTTTTTTGCGGAAGCGGAGCGCTCTTTTTCGGCCTTTGCCTTTTTGTGCTGGTCCTGAGCGCCGACTTTGGGGCCTTTACCGTTTCCTGCGGCCGTTGCCGCGGGGGCGGAGGTGGTATCGATTGTAAAAAAAGAGATCGTGCTCATGAGTTGTTCGGCCTGCCCGGAGAGTTCCTGGGAGGTGGAGGCCATTTCTTCGGCAGCCGAGGCATTCTGCTGGATAACGTGGTCGAGTTGCTGAATGGCCTTGTTGATCTGGTTCGCGCCGGTGCTCTGTTCATTGCTTGCCGCATTGATTTCCTGAACCAGGTCGGAGGTCCTCTGGATGTCGGGAACGATCCGGGCCAGCATGTTTCCGGCCGCTTCGGCCACCTTCACGCTGTTTGCGGCCAGTTCGTTTATTTCTCCGGCCGCTTCCTGGCTCCGCTCGGCAAGCTTTCGCACCTCGGAGGCGACAACTGCGAACCCTTTTCCGTGTTCTCCGGCCCGGGCGGCTTCGATCGCGGCGTTTAGGGCCAGAAGGTTTGTCTGCCGGGCGATTTCCTCGATGATCGAGATCTTTCCCGCTATTTCCTTCATCGCAGATACCGTCTGTCCGACCGCTTCGCCGCCTTCCCGGCCGTCTCCTGCGGCCTTTACCGCTATCTTTTCGGTCTGCTGGGCATTGTCGGAATTCTGCTTGATGTTTGCGGCCATCTCCTCCATCGAAGAGGAAATCTCTTCGACCGAAGCGGACTGCTCGGTTGCCCCCTGCGAAAGGGCTTCCGCGCCGGAACTGAGCTCCTTGCTTCCCGTCATCACCTGGTTTGCCACAGAGTGGATGTTTTCCACGATATCTCTTAAGCCCTGCACCATCTTGGACATCGCCTGCATGAGGCTGTCCTTGTCGGAACGCTCGATCACCTTTACGGTGAGATTTCCCGCGGCTATCTGCTCGGCCGTGTCGGTGATCTCGGCCATGGCGTCTATCAGCATGTTGAGGTTATTCTTGATTTCGTTGAAATCTCCCCTGTATTCCCGGGTGATCCTGCCGGGCACTTCCCCCTTGCTGATTTGGTCCACATAGCTCGCAGCCACCTGGAGAGGACCGACCACCGCATCGAGCGTATTGTTCACTCCCTCGACTATCGCGCGATAGCCTCCGTGGTGTTTTTCCAGGTCCAAACGCCTGGCGAGATTTCCCCCAACGGCCGCTTCGGTCATCATGGTCATGTCATCGATCAGCATGTGGAGGTTTTCCAGACATTTGATGGCCGAAGGCAGGAGCATGTCCTCGTCGCTACGCCTGCCTATTTTCTCGTATGCCTCCAGCTCCGAAAAATCTCCCATGGATATATTGGCAAACATCTTCGTTATCCTCAGCAGCGTTTCCCTCACTTCGTTTGCGGATTGCGACACAGAGGCAAAAAGACCCGAATAGGTCCCCTCGACCTTTCGGGTATGATCGTTTACGGCCATTCTCTTCAATACGGCGTTGCATTCCACAAGGCCGTCCAGCCCGTCGATGCAGTTGTTGATGCTGTTTTTGAGCTCGTTAAATTCGCCCCTGTGGTCCTCGGTGATCTTGGGGGGGATCTCGCCCCTGCCGATTTGATCCACGCAGTCGGCCGCCACCTTGAGAGGTCCGACCACTGCATCCAGAGTGTTGTTTACTCCCTCGACGATCTTGCAATAACCTCCGTGGTGCCTGTCGACCTCCACCCGCCTGGCAAGGTCTCCCCCAACGGTCGCCTCAGTCAAAGATGTCATGTCGTCTATCAGCATGTTGATGTTTTTCATGCATTTGAGGATCGCGGGGACCACCTCGTCCTGGTCGCTGCGCTTGCCCACTTTTTCCACCACCGGCAGCTCCGAGGTATCCCCCATGGAAATGCTGACGATTACCCTCGTTATCCCCAGGAGCCGTTCCCGCACCCCGTTGATGGCTTCGGAAACGGAGGCGAAAAGCCCCGAATAGGCGCCCTCGACCTTTCGGGTGTTGTCATTTACGGCCATCCGCTTCAATACGGTGTTGCATTCCACCAGGCCCTCCAGGCCGTCGATGCAGTTGTTGATGCTGTTTTTGATCTCGTTGAAATCGCCCTTGTAATCCTCGGTAAGCTTGGGCGGGATCTCGCCCCTGCCGATTTGATCCATATAGCTCGCGGCCACTTTCAACGGGCCGACGAGCGCGTCGAGGGTATGGTTCATTTCTTCCACGATTCTTCGGAAGTTCCCCTCGTGCCGGGTCGGATCCACCCGTGTGGTCAAATCTCCTCTCAGGGCCGCCTCGGCAAGAGAACTCACATCCTCTATGAGCAGGTTGATGCTTCGCATGTTTTTGATGGTCGCCGGGAGGATAACGTCCTGATCGCTGCGCCTGCCGATGCTCTCCAGTTTGGTCAAACTCTTCGTTTCGCCCGTGGACATCTCGATAAACGAACCGGTCATCGCCAGAAGCCGCTCCCGCACCTGGTTGGCGGCTTCCGATATCGATCCGAAAAGCCCCGAGCAGGTTCCTTCGACTTTCCTGGTGTGATCGTTTACCGCCATCCTGGTGAGAACTGCATTGCACTCTTCCAGCCCCTGCAGTTCGTCGATGCATCTGTTGAGATGCGCTCTGATCTCCAGGAACTCGCCCTCGCATTCCCGGACGATTTTCGCGGGAACCTCGCCCCTGCTAATCGTTTCAAGGCATTCCCCCACAGGAGCGAGCCAGCCGGCAATTTCGTCCATGGCCCGATTGAATCCGTCGATAGCGTCCCTGAATTCCAAACCGACACTTTCGGGGTTTCCCCGAACATACAGTCTGCCTGCCGGAACCGAATCCGTGAGGTCCTTTATTTCCGTCAGGAGCGACTCGACTGTCGAGTCGACATCTCGAATCAAAAGGAAGCCGAGGAGAAGGGAGAGAACCACGGCGAACAAAATGGCCCCCACCAGCACCGCCCTCAAGGAAAAACCGGCTGCAGGAACGGCAATTCCATGGTAGCCGACTCCGGCAGCGGCCAGAAGCACTACCATAATGATCGAAAATGCACAGGCTATCTTCGTTCTCAATTTCATGTTTCTCAACTCGTTTCTCCTTTTCGATGCTTTTGTGGCGCGGCAAACAACGTTGATTCCGGAAAAGAGGTCGACATGGAGCAATAGAAGGAGCGACACCAGTCAAGTCTTGTAATCGGATCGGAAGAGACGGGGCTTGAATGATTTTTTCGGGGTGCCCCAGGCCGTTACGCGGCTCCCGGGGGGCGCGGGGGGAACATCCCCCCGCTCTTTTGCTCTTTGCTTTTACGAGGCGGCAGCCAGAGCCTGCTGAGGTTCCTGCGTCATGGCGAGTTCTTCTGTGGAAAACACCTTGTCGATATCCAGGATGATGAGAAACTCCCCTTCATGTTTGCCCATGGCCTTAATGAACTTTGATTTCAGGCCCGCGCCCATCCTCGGGGGAGGCTCCATCTGATCGGGACCGATCTCCAGCACAGCCTGCACTGAATCGGCCAGCGCTCCCAGCAGAATGGTCTCTCCTTCCAGTTCGATTTCCACGATGATGATGCATGAATTTGCCTTCTTTTCGTTTGAGTCCATACCGAACTTGAGGCGCATATCCAGTACCGGAACGACGTTTCCCCGAAGGTTGATCACTCCGAGCATGAAATCGGGGGCCTCGGGAATTCTGGTCACGGGTGTGTAGTCAAGGACCTCGCGAACCCGGGAAATCCCCAGCGCGAACACCTCGCCTGCCAGCTTGAACGTCAAATATTGTGAAGCTTCCATCACATCAGATGCTGCCATCGAAGGGCCTCCTAATATTGCTCGAAATGCTCATCGTCACTGTCTCCGGAAAATCCGCCCCCAAAATCGAGTTCGAACCCTGCCGATCTAGCGGGAACGGGTTGGTCGACTTGGCCCGTTGACTGTTTCCGGCGGGCCGGTGCGCCGAATTTGGCGCCTTTGCCGTTGCCGGCCGTCTTCGCCGCTGGTGCGGCAGGCCTTACCGCGGCGGCAGCCTTTATTGCCGGAGCGGCGGTAGTACCGGTTTTAAAAAAGGATATCGTGCCCATGAGCTGTTGGGCCTGCCCGGAGAGTTCCTGGGAGGTGGAGGCCATTTCTTCGGCCGCCGAGGCATTCTGCTGGATGACCTGGTCGAGTTGCTGAATGGCTTTGTTTATCTGGGTGGCGCCGGTGCTCTGTTCATTGCTTGCCGCATTGATTTCCTGGACCAGGTCGGATGTTTTCTGGATATCCGGAACGATCCGGACCAGCATGTTTCCGGCCGCTTCGGCCACCTTCACGCTGTTTGCAGCCAGTTCATTTATCTCCCCGGCGGCTTCCTGGCTGCGTTCGGCAAGCTTTCGCACCTCGGAGGCGACAACGGCGAACCCTTTGCCGTGCTCTCCGGCCCGGGCCGCTTCGATGGCCGCGTTTAGCGCAAGCAGGTTCGTCTGGCGGGCGATTTCCTCAATGATTGAGATCTTGCCCGCGATTTCCTTCATCGCCGATACCGTCTGTCCAACGGCTACACCGCCTTCTTTGGCGTCGTCGTCGGCCTTGACCGCTATTTTTTCGGTCTGTTGCGAATTGTCCGAATTCTGCTTGATGTTTGCCGCCATCTCCTCCATCGAGGACGAAATCTCTTCGACCGAAGCGGACTGCTCGGTCGCCCCCTGAGAAAGGCCTTCGGCCCCCGTGCTGAGCTCTTTGCTGCCCACCATCACCTGGTTGGCCACTGTCTGGATGTTTTCCACGATGTCCCGCAAGCCGTTCAACATCCTGGTCATCGCCTGCATGAGGCTATCCTGATCGGAACGCTCGACCACCTTTACGGTAAGATTTCCGGCAGCTATCTCCTCGGCCGTATGGGTGATTTCGGCCATGGCGTCGATGAGCGTGTTCAGGTTGTTTTTGATTTCGTTGAAATCTCCCCGGTACTCGTGGGTGATCTTCGGCGGCGCCTCGCCCCTGCTGATTTGCGCCACGCAATCGGCAGCCGCCTTGAGGGGACCCACCACCGCATCGAGCGTATTGTTTACTCCCTCCACTATTTTTCGATAGGCGCCCTGGTGCTTTCCGACCTCCACCCGTCTGGCGAGGTTTCCGCCTACGGCGGCTTCGGTCATCAAAGTCATGTCCTCTATCAGCATGTTGATGTTCTGCATGCATTTGACAATCGAAGGGATTATTACGTCCTCGTCGCTACGCTTTCCGATCTTTTCGTAGACCGCCAGCTCCGACGTATCGCCCGTCGATATTTCGGTAAACATCCTCGTTATTGCCAGGAGCCTTTCCCTCACCTGGTTGGTGGCCTCGGATACCGAGGCGAAGAGTCCGGAATAGGCTCCTTCGACTTTCTTCGTGTGATCGTTTACGGCAATTCGTTGCAGAACGGCGTTGCATTCCACGAGACCGCCCATTCCGTCGATGCAGTTGTTGAGGTTGTTTTTGATCTCGTTAAAATCTCCTTCGTAATCCCTGGTGATTTTAGGGGGAATCTCTCCCCTGCTGATTTGGTCCACGCAGTGCGCGGCTGCTTTAAGAGGGCTGATGACTGCATCCAGGGTGTCGTTTACCCCCTCGACGATCCTGCGATAGGCGCCCTGATGCCTGTTCGGGTCCATTCGTTTGGAGAGGTTTCCGGCAACGGCCTCCCGGGTCATCGCCGTCAGGTCCTCTATCAGCAGGTTGACGTTTTGCATGCACTTGATGATCGCGGGGATCAAGACGTCTTCGTCGCTGCGCCTGCCGATTTTTTCATATCCCGCCAGCGACGAAGTATCGCCCGTGGAGAGCTCGTAATACATCCTCGTTACAGCAAGAAGCCTTTCTCTTACCAGGTTTGTGGCTTCAGCAAGCGATGCCGAGAGCCCCGAATAGGCCCCCTCGACTTTCTTTGTGTGATCGTTTACGGCCATTTTCTTGAGCACCGAATGGCATTCGGTGAGACCTCCCAGTTCTTCGATGCATGTATTGAGGCTTTTTTTGATGTCGTTGAATTCGCCCGTGCATTCCCGGCCTATCTTCTCCGGGATTTCTCCCTTGCTTATGGTGGCGATGCATTGCTCCACAGGGCGAAGGGATTCTGCAATCTCCTCCATGGCCTGATTTAATTCTTCCGCCGTCTCCCGGAACTGGAAACCGACCTTTTCGGGAGGGATGCGGGCATCGAGCCTGCCTGCCTGAACCGACCCCGCCAGGATCTTTATTTGCGCAAGCGATGATGCGACAGTGTGACCGATATTCCGGATCAGGAATGATCCGAGAAGAATGGCGGCCAACAAGCCGAGTAAAGTGGTCGCAGCCGGCGCCAAATGGCTCATTCCAAGATAGCCTGCTCCGCAGGCGGCCAGGAAAATCGCCACAACGATCGAAAGTGTGGCGGCAATCTTTGTTTCAATTTTCAAGTTCTGCAACATGTTACACTCCTGATACTTCCCCCGTTTCGCATCTAATATTGCTCGAAATGGGCGTCTTCTACGTCTGCGGTAAATCCTCCTCCAAAGTCCAGCGCAAATCCTCCCGCTTTGGCGGGAGCGGGACGGTTTTCCTTGAGTCTTGCCTTCTTCTGTTGTGCCGGCCCGCTTGTTTTGGCGACTCTGCCGTTGCTCTGGAGCGCCGCCGCACGCGCGGCGGCGCCATCGACTTTGAAAAAGGAGATAGTTTTCATGAGTTGTTCGGCCTGCCCGGAGAGTTCCTCGGAGGTCGAGGCCATTTCTTCGGCAGCCGAGGCATTCTGCTGGATAACCTGGTCGAGTTGCTGAATGGCCTTGTTGATCTGCGTGGCGCCGGTGCTCTGTTCGTTGCTTGCCGCATTGATTTCCTGAACCAGGTCGGAGGTCCTCTGGATATCGGGAACGATCCGGGCCAGCATGTTTCCGGCCCCCTCGGCCACTCTCACGCTGTTTGCCGCCAGTTCGTTTATTTCTCCGGCCGCTTCCTGGCTCCGCTCGGCAAGCTTTCGCACCTCGGAGGCGACAACTGCGAACCCTTTTCCGTGTTCTCCCGCACGGGCCGCTTCAATGGCTGCGTTTAGCGCAAGCAGGTTTGTCTGCCGGGCGATTTCCTCGATGATCGAGATCTTTCCCGCGATTTCCTTCATCGCCGATACCGTCTGTCCGACTGCTTCCCCGCCTTCCTTGCCGTCTCCTGCGGCCTTTACCGCTATCTTTTCGGTCTGCTGGGCATTGTCCGAATTCTGCTTGATGTTTGCCGCCATCTCCTCCATCGAAGACGAAATCTCTTCGACCGAGGCGGACTGCTCGGTCGCGCCCTGAGAGAGGGCTTCCGCGCCCGAGTTGAGTTCTCGACTTCCCTCCCTCACCTGGGTCGCCACGTTTTGGACGTTTTCCACGATCTCCCGCAGGCCGTTCACCATTTTGGACATGGCCTGCATGAGTTTGTCCCGCTCGGAGCGCTCTGCTACTTTTACGGTAAGATTTCCGCAGGATATCTCCTCGGCCGTTTCGGTGATATGAGCCATGGCATCGATCAGCGTGTTGAGGTTGTTTTTGATTTCGTTGAAATCTCCCCTGTATTCTTCGGTGATCTTCTGCGGCATGTCGCCCCTGCTGATTTGATCGACGTAACCGGCTGCCACTTTAAGAGGGGTGACGACTGCGTCCAGGGTATGGTTTATTCCTTCCATAATGGTGCGGAAGTTCCCCTCGTGCTTCGTCGCATCGGCACGCGCGCTCAGGTCGCCTCGCAGCGCCGCCTCCGAGAGCAAAGTCACATCCTTTATCAACAGGTTGACGTTTCGCATGTTTCTGATAGCTGCCGGGAGGGCGACATCCTCAGCGCTGCGCCTGCCGATTTTCTCATACATCGCCAGCTGAGAGGTCTCGCCCGTGGCCAGTTCGGTAAATATCCTTCCTATGGCCTCCAGCCTGTCTCTCACCTCGTTGGTGGCTTTGGCGACGGAGCCGAAAATTCCCGAATGGGTTCCTTCCACCTTTTTGGTGTAATCGTTCAGGGCCATCCGATCCAGCACGGCGTTGCATTTGAGCAATCCTCCGAGATCCTCGATGCAGGTGTTGAGATCGTTTTTGATGTCCTGGAAATCGCCCTTGCATTCCCGACCGATTTTTTCGGGGATTTCTCCTTTGCCGATTTTTGCCAGGCATTCCCCCACAGGAGCGAGAGATCCGGCAACTTCGCCCAGTGCCTGATTGAATCCCTCGACAACCCCTCTGAATTCCAAAGCGACCCTATCCGGGTTGCCCCGAACATCGAGCCTGCCTGCCAGAACCGAATCCGTAAGATCCTTCATTTGGGCGAGCAGTGATTCGACACTTCCCTCGAAGCTGCGGATCACGAGAAAACCGAGGAGAAGGGAGGCAAAAACGCCGGAAAGAGCGATCCCGATCTGCACCGCCCTGGTGGCCGGCACCGCCGCTGCGGCAAAGAAAATCACCACCACGATGGAGAGCGCACCCGCAATTTTCGTTCGAATTTTCATATCCTTCAGCATGGTTCCCCTTTTGTCGTGTTTCGAGTACATGTGGTCCGGATCGTTCGGGTAAAAGACAACCATTACCGGACGGCTTCCTCCGCGCTGATCTCTTCCTGTGCGAAGGAGTTGATCATCTTGGGGATATCGACTATCAACGCAACGGTGCCGTCCCCGAGAATGGTCGTGCCGGAAATCCCGGTCACATTGCGATAGATTTTCGTGAGGTTCTTGATGACCGTCTGATGCTGCCCGACAACTTTATCGACCACAATGCCGACTTTGCCGTCCAGCGTCTCCGTTATGACGATCTGTTCGATGGGAGGGGATTCGCCCGGGATGGAAAACCGGTCGCGCAAACGGAGGTAGGGAACGATTTTCTGACGGATAAAGGCGAGTTGCCTTCCGTCCTTTGTTCCGTTGTCCCGTTTTTGCAATTCCACGCATTCTTCGACAAAAGAAAGCGGCAAAACGAAGTGCGCATCCCCGACCTTTACCAGAAGGCCGTCTATAATCGCCAGGGTGAGAGGCAGTTCGAGCGTGAAGGTCGTTCCGGCCCCTTTTTTGCTGTGGATCTCGATAGAGCCGCCCAAAGAATCGATGGCGCCCTTGACCACGTCCATCCCGACACCGCGCCCCGATACGTTGGTCACCTTTTGAGCCGTGGAAAAGCCCGGGGCGAAGATGAGCGAAAAGATCTCCCTTTCGGAGAGCGCGGCATTGGGTTGCACCAGTCCCTTGTCGATGGCCTTGGCCAGGATTGCATTGGGATCGAGACCGGCGCCGTCGTCGCGTATTTTCACCAGCACATGGGCGCCCGAATGCTGCGCGGAAAGGTGCACGGTGCCCTGGGCCGGCTTGCCTGCTGCAACCCGCACCTCGGGCGACTCCAGGCCATGATCCACACTGTTTCGAATCATGTGGACCAAGGGATCGCGCAGACGTTCGATAACCGTTTTATCCAGTTCGACCTCCGCTCCTTCGGTAGTAAGAACGGCTTCTTTTCCCAGTTCCATGGACAGATCGCGAATGAGGCGATTGAATTTGCTGAAAACCACCCCGATGGGGAGCATCCGTAAACTCATGGCGTTGTCGCGAAGCTCGGAGGTGAGCCGGTTCACCTGTTCGGCGATGGAGCGCAGTTCGCGGAATTTTTTTGTGGAGGCAAGTTGGGTGAGCCCTGCCTGGACCGTTACCAGTTCTCCAACCAGATCGACAAGAGAATCGAGCTTTGCTGCCGGAACCCGAACCGATGCCAGGGATTGATCCTTTTGTTCGCTTCGCTTTTCCCGGATTTCCTGCAGGTGACTCTGTTCCATGAGGGCGGCCTGCACCTTCCCGGGGCTCACAAGGCCTTCCGCGGTGAGCATTTCGCCCAGCCGCTTCTGCTTGCTCAGGACCTCGGCCAGTTGTGCGGAGGTTAACTCGCCTCGCTCCACCAGCATTTCTCCCAGCTTTTTGGGAGCCATCTCCTCGAGGGCCGCTTTTTCTCCGATCGCTTCGATCTTCAGTTCGCAATCATCTTCTATGAAAATGAAAACATCCCTCACCGCATTTTCGCCCGCAGCGGTCGTGAGGATGATGTTCCAGTACGTGTGGCATTCCTCCGGGTCCATGTCCCGCAGATCGGGGATGTCGTCCAGACAGGCGGTGATCAAACAGTGCCCGAGGTCGCGCAGTTCTTTCAACAGGAGGGCTGGATTCGTTCCCCGGCTGAAGATATCCGGGTTCGGGCGAAAAAGGATGCGATAGGCTACCGGTTTTCCGGAATCGTCCTCTCCTGCTGCGGGAATCGGAGCCTCCCGGTCGGGCGAAGAATCCTGCTGGAGTGTCTCGTCGCTTGCCTGACCCTTTCCTGATGCAATCAGACTCTTCAAGGCGGAGATGATCTCTTCCGCCCGGCTCTTGGACTCCGCAGAGTTGGGCGCCTCGAGCATGGAGTTGATCGAATCGATTGCGGAAAGGATGAGGTCGGCAAATTCCCTGGAAGGGGGAATGTTCTCCTGGCGCACTATTTCGAATACGTTTTCCAGTTCGTGCGCAAAAGAGGCTATGTCGTCGAAACCGGCCATGGCGCCTGAACCTTTGATGGTGTGCAGGCACCGAAAGACCTTCTTCAAAGCCGTCTCGTTTTCCTGAGCCGTTTCCAGTTCCAGAAGCGCCGCTTCCAGCTCCGAGAGCAGTTCGGCCGCTTCAACCCTGAAGGTTTCCATGAGGCTTTCTATCATCCCAGCACCTTCTTTATTACGGCAAGCAACTGTTCGGGTTTAAAGGGCTTGACGATCCAACCGGTCGCACCGGCGGATTTTCCTTCCTGCTTTTTCTCCGGCTGAGACTCGGTGGTAAGCATCACAATGGGAATGAATTTCCGGGGAGACTCCAGGCTGCGAACGGACCGTATCAGTTCGATCCCATCCATGTTCGGCATGTTGAGGTCGGTGATGAGCATGTGGACAGGGGTATTCATCAGCTTGGAAAGAGCGTCCCTGCCGTCCACGGCCTCGACTATCTGGAACCCCGCGTTCTTGAGTGTGAAGCTGACCATCTGGCGCACACTGGCTGAATCGTCAGCAGTCATGATGCACTTGTCGCTCATTATCTTCCTTCTCCAGACTGATGTGCGCCGGCATCCTCAAAACCGAGCGCCCCTGAGTATCCGGTATCTATTACCAGCCTGCTGAGTTGCTCGGGTAAATCGGCATCGAGCAGGAGCCGTTTGCCCATTTTTGCCGAGGTGCCAAAAGCCGAGTAGAGCAGCTGCAGGCACGAAATATCGACGTCGGTCACTTTTGAACAATTCACCAGGAGTTTTTCGCTTTTCTCCAGCCCGCTCAACAGGGCGTCTTTGAGTTCCCTGGCGCATTCGACGGTGCATTCGCCCTCGAGTCTGAGGACCATGGCGTCGTCGGATTCTGATAATTCGAATTTCATAGATATCCCTTCGTATGTCTGCCGGGGTATAACGGGTATATCCGAGTGGATGTGGAGGCGGGGAGTAAAACCCACCGGTCCCTTCAGTGAAGTAATCGGAGGGGAATGCGAAAGGCTTGAAATTTTTTTGGCGGCCAGCCGCCGCGGGCGGGCCTGGGCGGGCTGGGCGTGGTGGCGACAAGTCGCTTTATCGGGGAAGAGTCGGAACGCGGCTCTCTTCTCGCTTCCCGCTTCTCGCTTCCCGCTTCTGATTAGAGAATCCGAGCATGGACAGAAACCTCTTGCTGAAATCGGGGTGAGCCCCCAGTTCCAGCACCCGGATGGAGGAGGCCAGGCGCTCCATTTCGGTGAGCATCGCACGGTTTCGCACGACCAGGGAGGCGCCGGAAAGAGAGGAGTTGCCAACGAACGTGACCGGCCCCGAGTAGTCTTCGGGCAGTAGTCCTATGCGCTTGAGGCTCTCGGGATTCAAATGGTAGCCGAAAGACCCCGCCACGATTATCTGCTCCAGGTCCGAGACCGAGCGGCCCGCCCGGTCGAGAAGCGTCAGGATTGCGGCGCTCATCGCTCCCTTTGCGAGCTGGACCTGGCGAATGTCTTTCTGGCTCAAGAAAATGCTTTCGCTCAGATGATACCGGTCTTCGCGCAACCGGTCCGAAAGTTTTCCGCATCCATTGAAGGCCCCGCCGGGGGCGATTGCGCCGATGGAAAGCAGTGCGGCGATAAGATCGATAAGGCCGCTCCCGCAAATGCCGACAGGCGGAAGGTCGCCTATTGTCGAAAATCGCAGTTCCGCACCGTCTTGCGCCGTGACCGTGTCTATTGCCCCGGGGATTGCCCGGCAGCCGCAGGAAATGTTCATGCCCTCGAGCGCCGGGCCCATCGCACACGAGGTGGCGAAAAGCGTCTCGGGGTTTTCGATCAATACGATTTCTCCGTTGGTGCCGATATCGACGAAGAGCGTGCACGGGGGCAGGGACCGGTAATTAATCGCGAGAAGTCCCGCGATAATATCTGCGCCTATGTAGGCCGAGGCCCCCGGTAAAAGGATGAGCCGCCCCTGCGGCGCCATTGGCAGGCCGTAGCGCTCCGCCTCCAGGACCAGGGGGTTCAGGAATGCGGGCCGAAAGGGCGCCAGGGCAAGCGAGAGCGGGTTGACGCCCGCAAGTATATGGAGCATCGTAGTATTTCCGGCGACGCTCATCAAATACACCTGCTCCCGCCTGAGATTCCGACCAAGAGTTTCGTCCAGCATCGCCCCCAACTGTTCGAGCAGGGTCGAACGCAGGACAGATACGCCCTCCCGTTCGTTTCGGCAATACTCGATGCGCGTTATGACGTCTCCGCCGTAGGCGGTCTGGGGATTGAGGGCAGAGCTTGAGGCTAACGAGCCGCCGGTCTCCAGATCGAACAGGCAAAGCGACAGGCTCGTGGTCCCTACGTCCACTGCGGCGCCCAAAAGGGGTGCTCCGTCGGATAGAATGTCGATAGCCTTGTTTTCGAACACGATCCCGCAGGCTTGGGTTTTGTTTTGCCTCTCGAGTTTGTCCAAAAGCCGGGGGTCGGCGACTCGAAAAGGAAGGGTTTGGACATAGGGGGTGGCGTCACGACCTTTTTCGGGCAAAAGAATCCGTTTTACCGGGCTGTCCAGGACTACCTCGCCGATAGGGGGAGCGGAGGCGGCTTGAAGCCGCGTCCAGGAATCGCTCAGGGTGAGTGAAACATCCCCGGCGACTTTGGCTCGGCACGCGAGGCGCACCCCCGCGGGTTGTCCCTCCAGCAGCTTAGCCTCCAACTCGTCCGGCGGGCTCAATTCGCCCTGCGCGGTCACGCGGCATTTGCCGCACACCCCGCGACCCCCGCAGGTGGATTCGGTCCCTAGTCCGCTCCGTCTGATGCAGGAAAGAAGGCTCTCTCCCTGTTCGGCCTCCAGGGTGAATTTTTCGCCGTTCACGCTCACTTTTGGCAATGAAATCTCTCCGAGTCGATAGTGGTAAAGGGAGGCAGGATCACGAAATGCTCCCCGGTCCAGGGACCCTCAAAAGACGGTGCAGGTATTGGTCTTTTCCTTGAACGGTCATAAGCTCCAGGTGTAACGTCGTCGCGATCTCCCGGAACTGCGGCATGAGATCCGGAAGATCGTAGGCGCCGGTGTCTATGAGGCTCAAGAACTGCGGTTTCCAAATCCATAGCCCCTGAAATTTGTGTCGAGGAATATTGTAACCCACCTGGCGGGCGCATAAAACAGTATATTGCAGCAGTGGTATCAAGCCAGCCATCCCCTGTTGATTTTCCGATAGATACGATATACTGATAATGTGTTTGGCAAATCTACATTACGTGAGGGATGTTCGGTGAATCGAATTGCAGAAAATACTCGCCCGGTTGCCGGGTTCGAGAGTGCGGCGCCCTGCTGAGGGCCAAAGACGACGAAGGCCCGGGCGGGTCTTCCCGGTTTGGATCAGCCTTTCGTAACCGGTTTCGTGGAGACCCCCGCAGGCAAGGCGCCTCGGGTAGAGTCGAAATTGAGTTTGCCGGACCTGCTTGGCGGCTGGAAAGTCCGGTGGGGTATCGGGCGTACGAACTATAAGGTAGACCCGGGCCTTTATGCGCTGGGCCGGCCCCACGCCGATTCCCCGGTTCTCGTCTCGGCCAATTTCAAAATGAGTTTCGATCGATTGCGCAACTCATTCGGTCCGGACGAAAGCGCCTGGATTTTGGTTCTGGACACTCAGGGGATAAACGTCTGGTGTGCGGCGGGGAAGGGGACCTTCGGAACGGAGGAACTGGCGGAGAGAATCAAATCGAGCGGGCTTGCCGGGGTGGTGAAGCACAGGCGGGTCATCGTTCCCCAGCTTGGCGCTCCGGGCGTGTCCGCCCGCGAGGTCCTGAAGATGTCCGGGTTCAGGGTGGTCTATGGTCCGGTGCGGGCCGAAGATCTTCCCGAGTTTTTGGATGCGGGCATGAAGGCCCGGCCGGGGATGCGCATCAAGACGTTTGGAATCGCCGAGAGAATGGCGCTTATTCCGGTCGAGTTGGTCCACGCCATG
>JAKAJS010000090.1 GCA_021813685.1 Deltaproteobacteria bacterium
AGATTGCGGGAGGTCTTGGCGTCGCCGATCGCGTAGAGTTCATCGCAGGAATACTCGAGTTTGCCTGACAGGTTCTGGGGAGACTTTGGCGTGCCGGCCAGGGACGATCGAGTCCGCTGAGAAAGCCCTCGCGCGCATTGGAGGCTACTCACACAGCGCGCGGCAAACTTTTATTCGATTGTGCAGCGTGAACCTGCCGACTTACCTGTTTTGTGCCATGCCTCACCCTCCCTGTGATTTCCGAGGCGCCGCAAGGCGGGGCCGCCGCGCACACCGGGGGAGTCAATGCCGATCCTTGGAGGTGATCACATGCAGACAGATTCGGTATATTGAAATATTTCATGTTGGGCAACGCGTTAGCTCGGGAGGCGATGTTAAAAACAAAGAGCTTTCGATCCCTTTATTGACCCATTAATCGACGAATGTTACAAGAAAGCGACAAATCTCTCCCGGAGATAGATCCGGAAACACTGGAAGGGCGTACATCGGGGCAGCGCGCTCCGTGATAACAGGCCGCTGGGGCGGTCTGGCCGGTAAGGGTATGTCGTAACTATGGCACTGGAGTTTCAGGAGGAAAGATGAGTACGGGTACGGAAAAGCAAACATGTGAGAATCTATCGAGAAGAAATCTTCTCAAGGGGGCGGTCCTGGGGGTGGCAGGAACGGCGGCCGTGGCTTCGGGGGGATGGGCTCTTTCCGAGGCGCAGGCGAAGAGCTGTCCCGCTCTGAAATGGCCCTGGCCTTACGAAAAGCTCGATCCGGCAAAGACTGCCGAAATCGCTCACGACGAATACTACCGGCTCGAATGCGGCGCATCGCTCATTTACAGCGTCTTCAGCCAGCTCGCGGAAAAAATCGGGGACCCCTATGCCTCGTTTCCCGTCGAAGCCTTTGCGTTCCTGGGAGCGGGGGTTGATACCTGGGGGACCATCTGCGGCGCCAATTCGGGGGAAAATATTGTCACAAATCTGATAATCGGTCCGAAGACCAACGGGGTGGAATTGGGCAGGTTGATGGGCAGCGAGATCATGCAGTGGTATTGCGACACGGCGCTGCCCGACTATGTCCCCAAGGTTTCCAAAGTAAAGGCGGAAATCCCCAAAACCGTCAGCAGCTCTCCGCTTTGCCACGTTTCGGTGGGAGTGTGGATGGCGGCCGCAAAGAAACCGCTGGGAAGTCCGGAGAGAAAAGAAAGATGCGCGCGCGTTACCGCAAGCGTCGCCTATAAGACGGTGGAGCTCCTGAATGCCTGGAAAGACGGAAAATACGTGACCAAGGGAGTTTTTCCGGCGAAATTGTATCATATAGACGCACAGGGCAATTGCGACCAGTGCCATGGTACGAACGTCCCTTCGCCGCCGATGCCCGAAAAGACGGTAAAATCGTGATGTGAGAAATCCATTGTGAAAGACGAGCGGATGAAACATAATCGGTTCTTTCCGACCCATACACTCGGAAGGCACGATGCCGTCACGTCCGCTTGTCTGGCTTACCGTCTTTTTTATGCTCGGGATATCGGCCGACCAACTTATGGGCGGCGCCCTCCGGCTCCCGCCCGCCGGCCTGCCTCTGGCCGCAGCGGCTCTCATCGCCTCTATGGCCGTCCTGCTCGCACGGGCAGGAGCAAATAATAAAGAGTCAAAAACAGGGCCCGCCGCTCATCGGTTGGGCCATCTACCGGCGTTTGTCGCCTCCGCCCTGTTGTTTTTCCTCTTCGGCGTGTGGGCTTCCAAAGCGGCCGCTCCGCGGTTTCCACAAGCCCTTAAGCCCTACCTCGACGGGCGCCCGGGATGCTTTCTGGCCGAAGTCTGCGGCGCTCCCGACTACTATCCCGACCGTATCAGGGTAGAGCTCCACCTCCTTTGCGCCATGACCGGCGACGCCCAAACGCCGTTGGACGGAGGGATACTGTTGAGTATGCCGGCAAAGGAGGCGGAAGCCTTCGGGGGCTTTTTGCTTCCGGGCGACCGGGTGCTGTTTCGGGCCGTTTTGAAAAAGTTCCACAACTTCAACAACCCGGGCGGCTTCGATTACGTACGCTACCGAGCCGAAGAAGGGTACTACGGACATTGCTTTCTTAAAAATCAACGGTTGCTGATAAAGATCGCACCGAGGGCCACACTATCTCCGGGGGCAATATTCAATGCGATACGGGGCCGTATCGAGCTTTTCCGACAAAAAGCGCTCCTGTGGTCTCAACGCACGCTCGATCCGGGCCCTGCGGCATTTTTTGCGGGAATGATTCTTGGCTATAAACATCTGCTGGATGCCGCCTGGCAGGAGCGGATTCGCCAGACCGGCCTCTATCACCTGCTCTCGGTGTCAGGGCTCCACATCGGGATGGTGTGCATTTTTGTCTTCTGGCTCTTCCGCCTGGCGGCGCGTCTGTTTTTCCCATCCGTTTTGAGCCGGGTGAGCGACCAGCGGCTGGCCCTTTTTCCCGCCTTTGTCTCCGGGATCTTTTATGCCCTGCTCGCAGGGTTTGGGACTCCGACCATCTGGCGCTCGGTTCTCACTCTTGCGGTGTTTTTCGCCGCGGCCCTGCGGTACCGGTCCGTTGATTCGCTGAACATGCTCGCCCTGGCGGCTCTTTTCATCCTCGTACCCGACCCCTCCTGCCTCTGGCAGATCCCGTTCCAGTTCACCTTTCTGTGCGTACTCGCGATAATAGCAGTCTATCCTGAATTTCACAGATTCAGCCTCTCTTCCCTGTTTCCCGCCCTCGGGCGGAAGACTTGGCCGGGCAGGATTCTCTCGCCTTTCGAAGACGCATTCCTTGTGTCAGTAGCAATAAACATTTTGCTGCTTCCGCTCATCATCTACTATTTCAACGGCTTTTCCACCGGCGGAATCGTCGCAAATATTTTCCTGCTGCCCTACCTGGGGTTCGCGGTTCTTCCCGTGGGGCTTTTGAGCGTGCTGCTGTTCGCTGTGAGCCCGGCTCTCGCCTGGCCCGTTGCGCGCGCCGCAAATTACCTGCTCGAGGTTTGCCTGTATGTCATCAAGTGGTTTGCAGGTTTTTCCTGGAGCTTTTTCTGGACAGGCAGCTTTTCTCCCGCATGGCTCATAGTGATTTACGCCGCTTTGGGGCTGCTTTTGGCCCCCTTTCCCCGAAAGTTCAAAACCATCGGACTTGCTGCAGCAGCCCTGATCGCGTCTTTGGTCATAGCGGTCAACAGCAGCGCGGTCCGGTTGTTCCAGGCGGGCACACCGGCTCTGCTCCGGGTTGACGTGATCGATGTGGGACAGGGTTCCTCGGCCCTCATAAGATTTCCTTCCGGAAAGACCATGCTCGTGGACGGCGGAGGGTTTCCCGAGGGCGCCTATGATGTCGGCAGCCAGGTCCTCGCCCCGTTTTTGTGGCACGAGGGAGTCCGGAGGCTCGACTATGTGGCCCTCTCTCATTATCACCCGGACCACGCGCTCGGGCTTTGCTTCATCTTGCGAAATTTCGATGTGGGCGCCTTCTGGACGAGCGATATATCCGGAAGCGACCGGGAAGCAACCCAAATCCGTCACCTGCTCGAAAAAATAGCTTCGAGGCGAAAGATCCGCGTCCGCACCTTTCCAGCCCTGTTTCAGGAGATGCGAATCGGTCCGGCCACGGTGCGGCTTCTCCATCCGACCGCCGATTTTATCACACACGCCTCCCGAAAGGATCTGAACGATTTTTCGCTCGTCTTCGACATATCTTTTGGCAAGACCAGGGTGATCCTGCCGGGAGATATCGACGCAACAATCGAACAATCGATCGTGCCCCACCTCCAGGGAGACATGCGGACGCTTCTTGTGGCTGCCCATCACGGCAGCCGCAGGTCGAGCTGCGGACCATTTCTCGACGCCCTGCACCCGGTTGCCGTCGTCTTTAGCTGCGGCTACGACAACCTGTTTCATTTCCCCGCGCCCGTCGTGCTCAAGCGCTGCGCGAAGCGAAATATTCCGGTGTACAGGACCGACCTGCAGGGGGCGATTCACGCTGTCTCGAATGGGAGCAAGTGGACGGTGGGCAGTGAGCGGTGAAGAGCGAGCTATCTTGGGCAGCCATGGTTCGCCTGCGTGCGACCGCATGGCCACAGGTTTTCGCACACTCATTTGCAGAGGAGCGAGGAAGTACAAGGTCGTCTCAACTTATAAAGAGTTTGATAGCTCGGCAACCCGCTTTCGACGGCCGTGCCAACATTCGCTTAGATTTAATCCCTTGTGCATGAAATTGTAATTAAAAAGCCCATAATGTTGTCGCACGCATTGGAACGCTACGCGAGAATACGGTCCACCTTGGACTTGATCATCATTTTCACCAATCCGGGTGAGGTGATTTTCCCTCGGGCTTTCCCCAGTCTTATCGACGTATCGATAATGTCCTTGGGTATCTCCGCTTGTTGGGAGTCCGGCTTTCGGACCAAACGCAGCGAACCGGTGGGGCAGGTGGAAGCGCATAGCCCGCAACCTATGCACCGGTCGGTGTCTAGTTGCACTGCGTCGCCTTCAAGCTTCAGGGCTTCCATCTGGCAGCGATCAACGCAAGTTCCACATACTTCGCAAGTTTCAGGATTATGCACCGCGAAAAACGGACTGGTCACCAGGGACGCGGGCTTGGGGTGGCGTTTGTATGCTTTGAGAACTTGGCAACAGTCGCCGCAGCATAAACATATAAAAAGAGAGTCTTTGGCATTTGCGGGCTGGAGGACGAGACCTGCATCATCGGCACTTCTGAGAATATCGAGCGACTCATTTAAATCAATTTCCCGGCCAATACCATTCGTTATTCCATTTTCTGCTAACGCTCCAAACCACAAACAGGTCTCCTCCGGCTTACCGCACCCTTTTCCCATCATGGCGTTTTCGCGTCGGCAAATGCAGTGACCAACCGCGAATTTTTTTTGTGCACGGACAAGTTCTTCACCCATCTCGTACGGCAACACTTTGTATTCAGGGGTCAAGCTTCGGCCAATTGGAATGGTGCGCATTTGAGGGACTTTCCAGGCCTGTTCAGTAAGGGTCGGCAGATATTCGTTCATGTCCTTTATCAGTTGTTCGTCTAAATCATTGATGTGTAACTCCCAAATCCCCACTACGTACTGCATCGCCATGTACCTTGTGGGACCTTTTCCCGATTCCTCTCTCATCAAAAGCCCTTTTTTCGCCATCTCCTCAAGACGCAGGGCCGCCACATCCGTTGATAATCCTGCCCTTCGAGCAACTACCCTGGGTTCCTCCGGAAGCAGAGTGAGATGAATGGCGAGTTCTGCCTCGTCCGGTGAGAAAAGTCTCTTCAGGATACGCAACTCGACTCCACTCTGTGTGGACGGGAAGCCGCCTGGAAGGTTGTCCAAATGTCTAGACAGTCTCGTGTAGATTTCCTGTTCCATGGAATCCTCCTATAAGAGGTAGGAAAGGGGCTGGACTGAGCAGTGGTTCTTTTTATGGCAATCCCTCTTTCTCACCTCTGCTCTATTGAACATTTCCCGTGCAGTCGCCCTAAGTTGCTATTATTATTCACCCGAATCCCGATGTACATGGGCGCGATCTCGTATCTCGGCTCAGGATTGGCGGCAAAAGGGTGGTGGGACTTTTGCCTAGAACTGGTATACATGTCCAGAAGAGACTCTCATAGATAATGTTGGTTGATAAACACCTGCATACAGCCCAAAGCTGAAAATCTTCCGCGGGTCGGCAGAAACGATATGGATGCCTGAAAAATGCCCTTCTCATTGAGTCTATATGCTTGATATTGCGAGTAAAATTATCAGTCGAACGGACTGCTTGTGCCGGATATTGATTTTTTTGGTGAGCATCTTTAACTTTTGAGCAGTTTCTCGGATGTTGATGGGTGATGGGCACCGTCATTCCGGGCAACCTGCTCTTAACCGCCTCTATGCTCGTTTGCTCGGATTCAGACCACGATCCCGCCCGGTCCTATCATGTAGCCTTTCTGAAATGGCTCCTGCCTGGAGCAAGAAATGAATTGGACCTACTTGAAACTTCCGATGTGAAGCCTCCGAGGAGTCTCAGTTAAGCGGCCCCTCCGGAGGCTGCCTCAGTGAAATACCCACTCGGCATCGGAAGGGGCCACGAAGGCCATTTCGCCCCAAAATCATGGGAGTGTCTATCCTTTGCCGAGGATTTCACACTTACTGAAGGACGACAATACCATGAATGATCCCAGCATGTTGGACAAGACCTTCCAAGTCATCATGAAGCGCATGGTTGCGACAGGTCAAGCGCCCCACTACACTGAACTCGCGGCCGAATTGGGCGTTTCTCTCGAAGAGGGACAAAAGAGCCTGCATCAACTTTTTTCCATCCCTGGATTTCCCGGGTGGCTCTTTCCCAATACCGACTACATTACCTCTTTTGCACCCTTCAATAACCTTCCCACACAATACCGCATCACAATCGAGGGCAAGCAGAAGTGGTTTGGACAGTGAGGGTTCGAGTCGCTGGCGGTCTGCTGGCTCTTTCCAGGCAAAGTGGTAAGGATCGATGCACCGTGTCTCGATTGTGGTTCGGCGATCCTGCTTGAAATGAAGGATGGTGAGGTGAGGAGCCCGGAGCATCAAGGATTGGTCGCTTACACCTCTGTTCCCTTGAAGGATTGGTTTTCAGACATCTCTTATTCCTGAAGCACCATGAATCTCTTCCGGTCGGAAGAGCATGTTCGCAATTGGAGCGGTTTTAAGCATGGAACGGATGGTGGGATCGTCCCTCTGGCAGATATGGTTCAACTCTTCTCCGGCACCTTCTTTACCCGACGTTTGGACCCGGATTACGTTTCTCGCATGGGAGAATATATGGGAGAGTTGATGGCGGCCCTGAAAGAAATCTCAAAAAGTAGACCGTTTTGGTCGCCCCCGTCCTGAAAACGCTTGAAGATTACTTGGCCAAGGTCCTTTCTTTTCTATGGCTGAGGGAGTCGGATTCACTTTAATTAACGTTTCATAAGGAGGAGATGCCAATGTTTCGATTTCAGAGGTCTGGAAGAACAAAAAACGGCAAGACACCTCAGGCAATCATGTGGGCTAAGGAAATCGCCGAGTACCTCAAGGGCAAGTATCCACAGATTTCAATCCAAGTGTATGCCCAGCTCTTTGGCGACTTTAGCACTATATACTGGATTTCTGATTACAATGATCTCGCCACAATAGAGAATCTTAACAAGCAGATCATGTTGGACCAAGGTTACTGGGCCATGGTAAACAAGGGAATGGAAATGTTCATCGAGGGAGGCTTCAACGACACCTTGATGAGTTCCGTCTAAATGTTTTGCCCAGTTCTTCACGAATATCCCGGGTGCTCTTTTTGATTCCCTCCAGGGGGCTGCGGTCCTGTTTCATTTCTCTGGAGGGAATCATCAGTGCCATAGACCCGGGATGCCGGCATTTCTCGGAGTTCAGCATGAAGGGAGGAGCCGTGTCTCAAAACACGCTCGCTTCGCCGAATCACTGCGGGCCAAAACGACAGTGTATACACACCTCCTGTCGGACAATACGGAGCCAGAGGACATGTCAGTTGATTCGCCGAGAGCGATCACCCTGGAATATCCTCTTTCTTTTTAAGCCGGCACTTGATCGGAAGGTGACATAGGGAAGGAAGTCCGCACTGCCACGATTCTCCATCAGGAATCGTGAAAAAAACGCCATCAAAGAGCCCTTTGGCAAGACCAGGGTGATCCTGCCGGAAGACATCGACGCAAAAATCGAACAATCGATCACGCCGCATCTCCGAACAGACATGTTGACGCTTCTTGTGGCTGCCCATCCCGGTAGCCGCCGATCGAGTCGCGCCCTATTTCTCGACGTCCTGCATCCGGTTCGTCTTTAGCTGCGGCTACGACAACCTTTCCCCGCGCCCGTCGTGCTCAAACGCTGCGCGAAGCGAAATATCCCGGTGTACAGGACCGATCTGCAGGGAGAAGCGCACCGGCAATAGAGCCTGCTGTTATAGGGATGGATATCGAATAGGTTCCTGCGCCCATCCTCAGTGCTTCATTATCAAATCCCATAGCTTGTCGTAAAAGAGGGCGCCACATTTTCCCATGACGGCACATACGATACCGATCACGACGGGATCCTGACCGGTATCGTAGCGGCGCGGGGAACGAATTTCCGCTGTCGAAAACCGCAGAAACTGTTCACAGCCCCCCTCCACCGGACCGCCCGCCCCTGGACTATTTTCTCGTAGCGAGTTCTCTGAGCGCTCCCCGGGCCTCCTCCCCGGTCTGGAACATGTATGGGACTATATCTCTTCTTGCCAGTTCGTCACCCAGCTTCAAGCGAAGAAAGGTGCTGCTGGTGTAGCGGGTTACCTCCGAGTAGTACCGCATGACATACCTGACCATGTCGGCGTATTCGTCGACCAGGTCGGCCGCGATGTTGAAGTTGTTGTAGTTAACTATTGCATAGACCTTCCTGCCGAGCGGCGCCAGAATTTTCTCTATTGCATTCAAGATGTTGTGAATGTCCGAGGAGCTCTTCAGGTAGTAGTTTTCGAAATCCACAAAGAAGATGTTCTCTTCGGAGTCGTAGGTCAACCGATCGTCTATGGAATGGCTCAGCATCTCATCTCTTAACCCCATAGGGTCTTTTCTGAATATCCTCAGATCCATCGGCTTTGGAGGGGCTTTTATCACCGGTTTGAAAGCCATTTGCGAAAAGATGTCTTTTTCGATGTCGATGCCGGGCGCTATTTCGATAAGTTCCAATCCCTCGGCGCACAGCGAAAAGACGCATCGCTCGGTTACGTAAAGAACCGGTTGATTCAGGTTCACCGCCCGGGGCCCGCTGAACGTTATCTGATTCACCTTGTCGACGAATTTGACCTCCCTGCCTTCCTGGACTACTCGGAGCCTGCCGTCTTCGACCGCAACCTGGAGCCCGCCGGCCGTCAGAGTGCCCACGAAGATAAGCTGCTTGCAGTTCTGGCTGATGTTTATGAACCCCCCGGGACCAACGAAACGCGGCCCGAATTTGCTTACGTTCACGTTGCCCTGCCTATCCACTTCGGCTGCCCCCAGAAAAGCGGCATCCAGTCCGCCGCCGTCATAGAAATCGAACATGTATGGTTGATCGATCAGACAGTCCATGTTGGTGCCCGTGCCGAAATTATAGCCGTTGTTGGGCATCCCCCCGATCACGCCGGGTTCTGCGGTGAGGGTAACATAGCGGATGACTTTTTCTTCGTTTGCAACTTGGGCCACCCCTTCCGGCATTCCAATTCCCAGATTCACGATGGTGTGTGGCTTCAGTTCGAAGGCGGCGCGCCTGGCGATAATCTTTCGGGCGCCCATCTCCATTGGAGCGATCGATCCCATAGGGATTTTCGTCTCACAGCTATACGACGGATTGTAGCGCTCGGCGAAGGTTTGCCAGTGGTTTTCCGGCTTGGCCACAACCACGAAATCTACCAGGATGCCTGGAATTTTTACCTCGCGGGCGTTCAGACTTCCCCGTTCGGCCACTCTTTCCACCTGCACCATCACTATCCCGCCGGAGTTTTTGGCCGCCATGGCCATGGCAAGATTCTCCAGGGTCAGAGCTTCTCTCTCCATCGTGATGTTGCCGTCAGGGTCTGCAGTCGTTCCCCTGAGAATGGCCACATCTACAGGGAAGGTTTTGTAGAAAAGATATTCCTTTCCACTAAGCGTTATGAGTTCGATCAGGTCCTCCCCCCGGGTCCTGGTGAGTTCGTTCAGCTTGCCGCTCTCCCCCCTGGGGTCGATGAAAGTGCCAAGGCCCACACTGGATATTGTGCCCGGTTTTCCCGCCGCGATATCGCGAAAAAGGTGCGTCACGATACCCTGCGGGAAATTGTAGGCAAAGATTTTGTTGGCGCTTATGAGTTTCTGGATCTTCGGCGCCAGCCCGATATGGCCACCTATGACCGTTCCCACCAGTCCTTCATGTCCGAGGTGATTGAGGCCCCTGTCTTTTCCATCTCCCTGACCGGCCGCATAAACAATGCGCAGGTTGCGCGGATTGCCCGTTGTAAGGAACCGGTCCTCGATCTCAACGGCTATCTCCTCTGGAAATCCAGCGCCGAGGAAACCTTCCGTACCTATGGTATCTCCATCACGAATAATGCCTACCGCCTCGGCCGCAGAAACGAATTTGCCCTTTTTCTTCTTCAGTGCCTGGGCGGGGGAGAGCATCGACTGGGAAATTTCTTTTGCAGGAACTGATTCCGGCATTTTCAGACTCCTTGAGCGATCCTGGTTCGCTAGAACGGTGGTTTTCCTTTAGGGCCATCCCCAATAGAGAGACTCACCCATCCCCTGGCGCTGCCGCGCCCGGGGATGGGCGGGGGGCGCCTTATGCTTTCGGTGCAGGCATTGCAAGGGCCACTTCTTGGGGCTCTTCGAGCGTTTTCTTATATGTTTCACTGACAAAATAGAGAGACACAACCGTTATCAGGGCCAGAATGACCATGTAGACAGCTACCGGCCAGCTCATGCCTTTGTAGCGGTCCAGCAGGGAGGTTGCAATGATAGGCGTGAGCGCCCCGGCGAATATGGAAGCCAACTGGTAGCCCAGGGATGCTCCACTATACCTTACGCGCGTGCCGAACATCTCGGAGAATAAACTTGCCTGCGGGCCGTACATTGCCGCATGGCCTACCGCCAGTCCGAGCGTGATCGCCAGCGTCGCCATCCACAGGCTCTTGTCTCCCATCATCCAGAAAAAGGGGAAAGACCAGACTGCCGAAAACACGGCGCCAAATACATAAACCGGTCGCCTGCCCAGTTTATCCGAGAGATAACCGAACAGGGGAATGGCAAATACCTCGATAGTCGCCGCTATGGTTACAGCATCGAGGATCATGGTCCGGGAGACCTTCAATATTTGCACCGCGTAAGCAAAAACGAAGGCCGCGTAAATGTAGAAAAGCCCGTTCTCGGCAAAGCGTACACCCATGGCGAGCAGCACGTTTTTCGGATGCTTGACGATCGCCTCGATAACCGGAATCTTTGCCTCTGTTTTGGTTTCCTTGACTTTTTGAAAAATCGGAGATTCGGCGATTGTCTTTCGGACGAACGAACCGAGTGATACAAGAACGATGCTGAACAGAAATGGAATTCTCCATGCCCAGGAAAGGAATTGTTTTTCCGGGTATCGGGCAAACCAGCCGAACACAATAGTGCCCAGAACCAGCCCCAGGGGCGCTCCCAGTTGGGCCAGGCTCCCATACAAACCACGCCGGTGGCTCGGCGCATGTTCAACCGCCATCAGCACCGCGCCGCCCCATGCGCCCCCAAGGCCGAAACCCTGCGCTATCCTGCATGTTACCAGCAAAATGGGCGCCCAGATGCCGACACTCGCATAGGTCGGCAGTAGGCCGACCACTGTTGTTCCAATGCCCATGATCAGCAGCGTCACATAATAGATTTTCTTTCGGCCGACACGGTCGCCAAGATGCCCGAAAAATATCCCGCCGATCGGTCGCGAAAGAAACCCGACCGCAAAAGTCGCAAAGGCAACGATCGTTCCCACCAGAGGATCGAACTGCGGGAAAAAAAGCTTGTTGAATACCAGGGCGGCAGCAGTGCCATAGAGGAAGAAGTCATACCATTCGATTGCAATGCCCACCATACTGGCAAGTGCTACTTTGTAGCGCTCCCTGTTGAGAGCAGTCTCGTCCTGAACAAGGTTCACATTTCCACTCATTAAAATCCCCTTTTTTTACTTTCGTTTATTAGATTGCAGAGTCTGCCCCGTGACCTGCAGGCATCTTAGATGAACAAAACCTGGAGCAAACAGCGGCTGCGCCGAAGGAGAGGTTTTTCTGACAGGGAACAAATAGTCCTTGAAAAACTGATGAATAAAAATTCATGCACAGATATGGCCTCTTTTCATTAGCACGGCTCCTTCCCGGTTTTTTTTCCGGGGTTCCGGTCGGCAAGGGCAACCGCTGCGATACGAAGTGAGTTCACCCCCTTCCATGTGAGATCTTGCAGGAGTGCGCCTTGAGCACTATTGCAGGCAACTGGCTCAGTCAACCAGGAGGCGTCACCGGATAAAAAGTTGAGCTGTTCCACCGACCCGGTCGCACTGGTGGAAAACATGCGCCACTTCTCGATAACCGCCCAAGGGGTGCCGGTACCGGACGGGTTTATCTTTGCGAATAACCCGACCGCTTTTGGCGCAAGCCGTACTCAGACTCACCTGCCTGGAGAGCCTTTCCTCAGCCACCTGTATTCGCCATTCGCCCGCCCGATTTCCTGGCCCTGCCCCCGGTAACCAGCCTCCACGGTACCCCTGATATCGAGCACGCCTGTCCCCCTGAAATGCACAGACTCTGAAAGAGACTTGCCTATCCGGAGAAAAGGCCTACTGGAGGACTCAGACGAAGAGATCTTTTCGCAAGGGAGAAAGAGCAATTCCGGTGCCAATCGCTTGAGTGGCTCTCAGGGCGGTTCTGCGAAGCTTGTGAATCAGTGGTTCCGTGCAATGTAGCTAAACGGCTACATCGCACCATCGCTCAACGGGCAGAAGGTTCCAATAATTAGCATGGTTTGAGGAGTGGTGGGGAGTATGTAGCTGGTTTGGTACATGTTCCTTGTTTATAGACGAATCCCGTGCCGCTTCATCTTCTCATAGAGCTTCACACGATGTATTTGCAGAATGGAGGCGGCCTTGGTCTTGTTGCCTCCGGCAGCCGCGAGGGCCGCCATGATGGTCTCGCGTTCCGCCTCCGCCTTGGCGCGGGCAAGAGTGCTCAAGGTAGCGCCCGCATGCAGCTTCGAGACCGAACGAAGCAGGTATTCCGGAGCATATTCGGGCAAAAGTGTTTCTCCCCTGCTCATAGCGGCGACCCGCTCGAGCACGTTTTGCAGTTCGCGTACGTTTCCGGGCCAACTATGGGCCTTGAGCACTTCCAGAAGTCCGGGTGAAATCGTCCTTTTGGGCTCCCCCGTGTCGTTCGAGAGCTTGGCCAGGAAACTATCGGCTATGGATTCGATATCTTCGCGCCTTTCCATAAGGGGCGGTATCCGGATCGGAATCACGTTAATGCGGTAGTAGAGGTCTGCTCTGAAGCTTCCGTCCTTTACGAGATCCTCGAGCGCTTTTCCGGCAGCGGCAATGATTCGGATATCAACCGGGCGGGTCACGGTGCCGCCGACTCGTTCGATCTCTCGTTCCTGCAGGACCCGCAGGAGTTTGACCTGCATAGCGAGGGGCATATCGCCGATCTCATCGAGGAAGAGCGTACCCCCCTGGGCCATTTCAAACTTTCCGGGCTTACCGCCTCGTTTGGCGCCTGTAAAGGCGCCCTCCTCGTAGCCGAAAAGCTCGGATTCGAGAAGTTCGGCGGGAACGGCCGCGCAGTTGAGTTTGATAAAAGGGCCGCTGCGGCGCTGACTTGCGGCGTGGATGGCGTGCGCAAACAGTTCCTTGCCCGTTCCGGTTTCCCCGAAGACGAGCACCGTCGAATCGGTGCGGCTGGCCCTGAGCGCTTCAAGTTTGGCGGCGCTGATCGCCTGTCCGGAGCCAACTATACTGGCCAGTGTATAGCGGGCTCCACGCAGCTGAGTCAGCTCTTTTTCATAATATTTCACCTTCGATTCAAGCACTTCGAGCTTGGATACGAGTTCGTAGAGCTGCTCAACGTCCTTAAAAATGACACGTCCATAGGCGCCCACCGTCCGGTCCGAGTCCATCAACGGGATTCTGTTTACTATCAGCTTACGGCCTTTGATGTGCTGCTTTTCACCCATTTCGGCCACGCCGGTCTTGGCCACGATATGCATGCGGGTGTTCTGGATGATTTCGGTCACATGCCTCCCCACGGCCAGGGAGACGGTTGTCCCGTTGAACTCGGCGTAATCCTCGCTCATCATGGTGATTATGCCGTTTTTGTCAACGACCACCATCCATTCTCCAGCCCCGGCAAGGATTTCCTCCAGGGTGCGCACTATGGTCCTGGTCGAATCGAGCTCCCGGGAGATTTTCTCCATCTCCGTGATATCCTGGAAAATGGATACCGCGCCGACTAGTATTCCCCTGTGCATGATCGGGGAGCGGTTGGTAAGCACGGTGCGTCGGCCCATTACCTGGGGGCGACCAATTTCAGGCTGGCGGGTTTTGAGCACATTCACCAGACCGGCGTTAGGCAGTACGGTAAGAAGGTGTTTGCCGATGGCCTCCTGTTTGGACACACCCATGAGTCGGACGGCAGCCTCATTGAAGAGGGTAATTATTCCCTCGAGGTCGATCGAGATGATTCCTACTGTTAGAGAATCGAGAATCGGCTGAAGCAAGGGCATATCGCAGCCAAATCCATCATTGAGTTCCATCGCAATATCCTGATTGTCTCCAGCACTTCGGGCGGGTTCGGCACCTCATGTCTTGAACGGGCCCCCAAGGGGCCACATTCTTTTGTTCGCCCGACGACAAGGCGGGTGGCCATCTCGTCACGGCGGATCGGTCTTCATCTGTTCGTTGCAGCCCGGAAAAAACGTTATTATACTGAAATGTGCTTTTCTGCCAGGCAAATTTCTTGGAGTATAACTATGCAGGTAAAATAGCACAGCTAATCGAGCCTGT
>JAKAJS010000205.1 GCA_021813685.1 Deltaproteobacteria bacterium
CGTTCGGAGTCAATGCCAGGGCACCTGCGGCAAAATCTTTCAGTCGGTCGGGGTTGCAATCCCTCCCACGATCCGGGAAATTTAAGTTGTCAAAGAGCGAGAATTGTAGTGCCAAAAAACGTGGACGCAGATCTATGTGCCTGAAATAGCTGGATTACGTTCCATGTGCTGTTAAACTTGAGCCAAGGACCGCTGTGAGCCGGCAGGGTTGCAATGTGGGTTACAAAGACGCCGGGGCGAGTTTCCTGTGCCTCTAATATAAAAATCAAGACTATGGCCGCGATTCCGTGTGGAACAATTTCCCCGTGATACAAGGGCTATGCGTTCCTCATGCCTGCGGGTGCGAGATTTTTGAACCAGATGGCCTCAGGATGGCTGGAATGGCAATCGACAAATGAGTAGATTTCATGCATAATTGCATTTCCACTGTGGCGCACGGGCCAAGATCGGCATGAGCAAGGCGCCAGGCAACGCCCATTGTGAATGCATGCTCCTTAAAAAGGAAGGTCATTCAACATGAAAGTCGGATTCATCGGACTCGGAAAAATGGGGTCGGGCATGGCGGCAAATCTTTTAAAGGCCGGCCATGAAGTCACCGTCTATAACAGGACGGCCGCCAGGATGGCGCCTCTGGTGGATCAGGGAGCGAAGCGGGCCACCCGGCCGGCCGAGGCCTGCCGGGGTGAGGCGGTGATCACGATGCTTGCCGACGATAATGCGGTTTCCGCCATGGCTTTCGGGGCCGAAGGCATCATCGGAAATCTTGGAAAAGGCGCAGTCCACATTTCGATGAGCACCATAAGCGTCGCTCTTTCCGGAAGGCTTGCCGCAGCACACGCGGAAGCCGGGCAGCGCTTTCTTGCCGCCCCCGTATTCGGAAGACCGGACGCAGCGGCTGCGGGAAAGCTCTTCATCGCCTCGGCCGGTTCACCGGACGGTGTTTCGGATTGCATGCCCCTCCTGGAGGCCATGGGGCAAAAGGTCTTCGTTTTTGGAAGCGAGCCCCCAAAAGCCAACCTGGTAAAACTCAGCGGAAATTTCCTGATCGCCTCGGTGATCGAATCTCTGGGGGAGGCCATGGCGCTTGTCGGAAAAGCCGGCGTCGATCTTTCCGCCTACGTGGATTTTCTCACCGCGACCCTTTTCGGCGCGCCCGTCTACAACACGTACGGAAAGCTCATTGCCGAGCGAAAATTCGAGCCCGCCGGTTTTGCCGCTCCCCTGGGCCTCAAGGACATCCGCCTCGCCATGGAAGCCGCCGATTCGCTGCGCGCGCCCATGCCGGTTGCAAGCCTCATTCATGACCGTTTTCTGGCCCTGCTTGCCCAGGGAGGAGAAAGTCTCGACTGGTCCGCACTGGGTCAAATGGCGGCAAAAGAGGCCGGAATGGCCGCCCCGGAAAAATGAGCCGGGGCACGGGGCGAATCGCCTTCGCGCCGAACAAAATATTTCTCTTGGGCTTTTTCGGCAAAAGTCGTTCTGTACTTTTGCCAGGTATATGTTATCTATCGTCATTGTCGAATAATCGTATCCCCGGGCGAACAAGCTTTTGAATTTTCCGCTTCGGTCGCGATCGTCTGCCGATTGGCTGCCGGGGTGGGGGTGTGGATAAAAACAGCAGGAGAATAGAGCCTAATGTGTCGTTTGATCGCGATAACGAGTAGCGAACCTCTGTCGCCCATCGTGGCGATGAGGGCACTGGATGTTATGCGGGAGGGTCATGACGGCTCGGGGGTCGGCCTCTTTATGAGTGACCTGGGCCGGCCGTTCGAGGAGCTGAAGGGGCTGCCGATTCTTTCGGGCATCTTTACCAGCGAGGGCATCAAGCGCCTCGATCAGTTCATGATGAATCTCGGGTTTTTGACCAAACACAAGGTCTCGGTGCGCAAATCGAAAAAAGCGCCCCCTGCGGGCACCCCCAGGCGCGATGCGTATGTCATCCGCGCCTACGAGTATCCGGATTCCTGGGAAAACCTCGATCGGCGGGAAATCGAGTTCCGCCTCATGATGACGCGGTTGCAGCTGCGGCAGATGGGCGAGGAAAAACAGGACATGATCATCTACAGCTTCTGGCCCGACGTGATCATGATAAAGGAAATCGGAGATCCTCTCCAGGTGGCCGAATACCTTCAGTTGGACAACGAAGAGCTGCGGGCCAGGGTCATTCTCGCCCAGGGCAGGCAGAACACCAATTATGCGATAAACCTCTACGCCTGCCACCCCTTTTTCATCCAGGGCATAGCTTCGATGACCAACGGGGAAAACACGGCCTTTGTGCCCAACCGCGAATACCTCATGTCGCGAGGGTTCCCGGGCTACATCGGCTATCAGTCCGACTCCGAGGTCTTCACGCATATAGCCCATTACATGGTCAACAGTCTGGGTTTGGGCATCGAGGCGTATAAGCACATCATCTCTCCGCTCCAGGATGAAGATTTGCAGTCTCACCCGGACGGAGGATTTCTAAAGCAGCTGAAGCAATCCTGCCGCAGGCTCATCATCGACGGCCCCAACTGTGTCATCGGACGGCTGCCCGACAACTCCGTCTTTCTCGTCCAGGACCGCAAAAAGCTCCGCCCGGCCGTTGCCGGGGGCCGCAAGGGCCTGTACGCTATTTCCTCGGAGATGTGCGGCCTGGAGGCCGCCATTCCCAACCGCGACAAAAGCAAAGATTTTCAGCCGATGCATCTTGATACGGTCATCATTCCTTCTGACCGCTCGGAGGTCCGGATATGCTCTCAAACGGAACCGTTGTCCCTTCTTCACTAAGTGTGAGCGACCTGCAGTGGCAGGTCCGGTGGGATAAGGAAAAATGCACGTTGTGCGGCCGCTGCTGCGCCGTCTGCCCTGTTCAGGCGATCGAACTCGGCGTGCATAGAAAAAGAATCGTTCAAATCCCCTCGCTGGCTGAAGTAGGCCCATCGACTCCCTCGTCCAATGTCTACCAGGTCTACCACGGGATCCGGCAAAAGACCGACCCGGCCTACGGGTGCACAGGGTGCGAGATGTGCAACCTGGTGTGTCCCAACGGCGCCATAGAATCGGTACACGCCGAGGAAATCGACAAGCAGCGCTTCCATATCAACCGGGGCGGCCAGCCCAGGAGGCGTGGAGGCAGGAGAAACGCACCCGATTCCCGCAACCTGGGGGTGCTCGACCGCATAAAGTTCACGCGCATCTCGATGCTGACCGACCCGGCGCTCGACGCGGGCCGCCACGAATTCGAGCTGCGCACGCTCCTGGGGCGAGTGCTGCCCCCGGAAGAAAACCTCAGGCTCTACCGTGAAAACGGCTGGATTCCTCCGGTGCGCGAAATATACCCGCTCATCATCGGCAGCATGTCCTTCGGGGCACTTTCCCCAAACATGTGGGAAGGGCTCCAGATGGGGGTGGCCTATCTCAATGAAGAACTCGGAATGCCCGTACGGATGGCCACGGGCGAAGGGGGCTGCCCGCCCCGGCTTCTTCGCTCGCGCTTCCTGAAATACACGATCCTGCAGATAGCCAGCGGCTATTTCGGCTGGGACGAAATCATTCACGCTCTTCCCGAGATGAAGGAAGACCCCTGCGCGATCGAGATCAAGTACGGCCAGGGCGCAAAGCCGGGCGACGGCGGCCTGTTGATGTGGTACAAGGTCAACAAGCTCATTGCGGCCATTCGCGGCGTGCCCCCCGGGGTGAGTCTCCCCAGCCCTCCGACCCACCAGACGCAGTATTCGATCGAAGAGTCGGTGGCCAAAATGATCCAGTCGATGTACATGGCCTGGGGGTTCCGAGTGCCGGTCTATCCCAAGATTTCCGGGACCTCGACGGCCCTTGCGGTCTTGAATAACCTCACGCGCAACGCCTACGCCGGAGGACTTGCCATCGACGGGGAAGACGGCGGAACGGGAGCGGCCTACACGGTTTCCATGGACCACATGGGCCACCCGATTGCGAGCAACATCCGCGACTGCTACCTCAACCTGGTGAAGCTCGGCAGGCAAAACGAGGTGCCGATTTTTGCGGGCGGGGGGATCGGGAAAAACGGCAAGCTCGCGGCCAACGCCGCCTCGCTCATCATGCTCGGGGCAAGCGGCGTGCAGGTCGGAAAATACATGATGCAGGCGGCGGCGGGATGCGTCGGCTCGGAGTCCGACCGGTGCAATATCTGCAACATCGGGCTGTGTCCCAAAGGGATCACTTCCCAGGACCCGCGCCTCTACCGGCGGCTCGATCCCGAGAAGGTGGCCGAACGCGTAGTCGACGTATTTTTGTCCTTCGATACCGAGCTCAAGAAGATCGTCGCCCCCCTGGGACGTTCGACCTCTCTTCCGATCGGCATGTCCGACGCTCTGGCCATTGACGATAAGGCCGCAGCCGATCGGCTTCAGATAAAATACGTTGTGTGAGAGCAGAAGCGGGCAGCGGGGAGCGGGAAGCAGGAAGAAAAGCCTGGTTTGCTCTCCGCCCCCCTCATCAGATAGAGGAGCATGAAGCATGAAGCAAGGAGCAGGAGGAAAAGAGCTTTTTTTCATTCCCGCTTCCCGCTTCCTGCTTCCCGCTTCCTCTCTTTTGGAGTTTGCATATGGAACAGCATCAGGGGTCAGTGGTTCGCCTTTCCGGATTTGAAAACGGCCATCGCATCGAATCGCGCATTCTCGAAGAGAGGGTTCAACAGGCTGTCGAGAAGGGCTCTCGCGTACTGGAAATCGATGCTTTCGGCCAGCACGGCATCGGAGGAAGGCTGTGGAAGGGCGGAAACCAAAAGCTTCATGTAAAGATTTCCGGGGCTCCCGGACAGCGCGTGGGCTCGATGGGTTTTCCCAATACCCTGGTCGAAGTCTTTGGCCCGGCTTCCGATGATGTGGGGTGGCTCAACGCCGGGGCCGACATTGTGATCCACGGACATGCCACCAACGGCGTGGCCAACGCAATGGCCCAGGGCAGAGTCTATGTGGCCGGAAGCATCGGCGCGCGCGGCATGACCATGACGAAGCACAACCCGCGCTTTTCGCCCCCCGAACTGTGGGTGCTGGGCTCGGCGGGCGACTATTTCGCCGAATTCATGGCGGGCGGCATTGCGGTAGTTTGCGGACACGAACCGCAGGACCGCGAGAGCGTGCTGGGATTTCGCCCATGCGTAGGAATGGTTGGCGGAAAGATCTTTTTCCGGGGGCCGCACAAGGGCTACAGCAAAACCGACGCCAGACTTCTTCCGATCACCGACGGCGACTGGCAGTGGCTTGCCGAAAATCTCAAGACCTTTCTCGAAGCGATTGATAAATCCGACCTCTACCCAACACTTTGCGACCGGGAGGAATGGCAGATTCTAAAAGCCCGCGGACCGGCTGAAAAATACTCCAAACCCAGGCGCTCCATCGGGGCTTTCCACCAGGAAGTCTGGGACTCGGAGCTCGGAAAGGGCGGCCTCATCGGTGACCTCGTCGATTTCGAAAGAACTCCGATCCCCCTTATCACAACCGGATTTCTCCGGCGCTGGCTGCCGGTCTGGGAAAACAGGAAGTTCGCCGCACCCTGCGAGGCCAGCTGCCCCACGGGCATACCGGTCCACGAGAGGTGGCGGCTCATTCGGGAAGGGAGGGTCGATGAGGCCGTGGACCTGGCTCTTTCCTACACTCCCTTCCCCGCTTCGGTCTGCGGCTATCTGTGCCCCAACCTGTGCATGCAGAACTGTACGAGACAGACCTCCAGAATGACTCTGCTCGATATCTCCATGCTCGGGAAAGCCAGCGTCGCCGCAAAGCTTCCGGAATTTCCCCCGCTTAGCGGCAAAAGAATCGCGATCCTGGGAGGCGGTCCGGCAGGTTTATCGGTTGCCTGGCAGCTGCGCAAGCAGGGGCATGAGGCGGTCGTCTACGATATGCGCCAGGAACTGGGCGGAAAAATCTCAGCGATGATCCCGCGCTCCCGCATCCCCGACGAGGTGCTCCAGGCGGAGCTGGCGCGTATCAAGGAAGCCATTCCCCACGTGAGCCTTCGCCAGAGACTGGGGAAGGACGACGTCGTGGAATTAAGAGAAGACTTCGACGCCATAGTCATCGCATCGGGGACGCAAAAACCCAGGGTGCTGCCCATTCCGGGGAAGGAAAAACTGATCCCGGCCCTCGAGTTTCTACAGAAAAGCAAGGCGGGGGAAGCCACGGTCGGAAAGCGGGTTCTGATCATCGGGGCAGGAAACGTCGGCTGCGATGCGGCAACCGAAGCCCACCGGCTCGGGGCCGAGGAAATCCTTCTGGTAGATATCCAGGAACCGCTCTCCTTCGGGAAGGAACGAAAGGAAGCCGAGGCCGCGGGCGCCAAGTTCCGGTGGCCGTGCTTCAGCAAGTCGGTAACCGATAAGGGACTGGAGCTTACCACCGGGGAAGTGATCCCCGCCGATACGATCATCATCTCGGTCGGCGACCTGCCCGAACTCGACTTTCTGCCCGAAAGCGTCGGGACCGAGCGGGGATTCATCCAGGTAAACGAACATTTTCAGACAAGCGATCCGAAGATTTTCGCCATAGGCGACACGGTGAAGCTCGGGCTTCTCACCGATGCGATCGGAGCCGGGAGAAAAGCGGCCAAAAAAATCGACGCCATTTTGTCCGGCAGGGATTTCGAGGCTTCATCGCGTCCCAGAATCGATTACGGGCGCATAAAGCTCGAGTACTTCGACCCGCGCCTTGCGGGTTTTAGCGGCATCGAGTCGTGCGCCTCCCAGTGTTCTTCATGCGGGACCTGCCGGGACTGCGGGATATGCGCAACCATCTGCCCCGAATCGGCCATATCGCGGCAAAGCGGCTCGAACGGCGCCGAGTTCGAAATGGTCGTAGACCCGGAAAAGTGCATCGGCTGCGGCTTTTGCGCCGGCGCCTGCCCCTGCGGCATCTGGAATCTCATCGAAAACGAGCCCATCGGCTAGCGGCGAGCCGCCGCTGCCGGATGGCCTAGCCTGCTGGCGCTGCCATTCGCGGCGGCTGGCGGGCGATGCCGGGTTGCCCGTCTGCTTCGCGGGCGGGCAAATCGAGCTCCGATGAGGCGCGGGGAAAACATTCCACCGCTCTTTTGCCTTTCGCTTCTTCAACGGCTTATCTCCTTTACGTCAACCTCACCGCGCGGGGGCCCCCGGCCCCCGCGCTCTTAAAGTTCTTCTGTTTCACCAAACCTTCGAATGGAGGCTACGTTAGTAGCACTTCGCCCCCTCGATCAGCCTGGGCTCATCGTTCGCCTTCATGTGCCGTTTTCTGTCTAATTAGTGTCCATCCGGAAACCCGACCCAAGGCACAGGCTGGATCGGATCTCCCCCCCTTTTGCAAAGGGGGGCAAGGGGGATTAAAAGAAGTATGCACTCGATTTATTCGGGAAATCCCCCTAAGTCCCCTTTTTCAAAGGGGGACTTGGGGTTCGAATCACCCGACGTGTTTCAGGGTTTCCGCATGGACACTAATTATGGTGGAACTGCCAGATTCCGAGTCTGGCACGCCATTAACGAATCTGAAGGCGAGTGGGGCGACTTGTCGACTTCGGTGGCATACGGTGGATGGACGGGGTTACCGATAGAATTGACCAATACCGCATACCAATACTATATAGACGGAAATCTGGTTCACACCGATAATAACCGGCAGGTCAGCATTTCAAAGGTTATCATGCAAGCGTACAGCGGGGCCTTACGACACGGGGGCTGCTGCCCAGAAGCCCCGCGACGCTGTATATCTTCGAGGTTTCGAGCGCCTCTTCAAAGCTCAATGGGGGAAGTATTCCGCAGACCCGCTGGACGAGCTTTGGAAAACCGGGGGCATTGGTAATGCTCTTCCTGTTGGACACAAAGGTGTGTATCAGCAGGTCCATCGCCCCGACGGGATTGCCGAGGCTCTCCAGATGAGCCCTGATGTCGCCATGATGGGAGGCTGGGTGACTTTTTTGATGTAGACTTCGTCCCCGCTAAACCTGAATTCCTTGGGCAAACGCACCGCCTGGCTACTTCCGTTTCTGAAAGTTTTGGCAGTTTTCATCGCTTCGCTAAGCAATATAGATTGTTGCTTTCCATCAAGCCTGATTTATGGGAATCCGGTTGAAGCGCCCTGGATTGCCAAAACCTTGAAACTCATTACCTTTTTATTTAAGTGGGGTGGAATTTCAAAGACAATAGGGGGGTAGCGCGATGTTTAATTGCTCGAGATGCAGTGAAGAAGATATCGAAAGCGGCATATCGTCCCAGTGCTCGGCGTGCCGGCTGAGTGAATGTCAGCAATGCCTGGACGATGACGGGACTTGTGTTCCGTGCGGCCGCTCCGACACTTGATGTAACGCCCGGGGTGGCAGGGATATAACGGGGGCCGGTTGTGGCGGGACCGCGACCGGCCTTTGCTGCTTTGATCCTTCCGGGAAATGTGCGGCTGATTCCAGTTAATCGCACCGGTCTTCCGTGATAGAATAGAAAGCTTATCGTACGACACGGCATCGACTTGCTACGGGGAGAACACTCATGCTGCAGAAACCGGTCCTTGACTACTTTTTCAAACCCGGCGCCATCGCGGTGGTCGGGGCGAGTTCACGGGAAGGCTCCATTGGCTTTACACTGCTCGACAATTTGAAAAACGACGGTTTTTCGGGACCGATCTACCCCATCAACCCCAAACACGACGAGATAATGGGTTACAAGGCCTACGGCTCGGTCACCGCTGTCGGCTCACCGATCGATCTGGCGATCATCGCCGTTCCGATCCAGGAGGTTCCGGCGGTCATGCGGGAATGCGGCGAGGCGCAGGTAAAGGGGGCCATCATCATTTCGGCGGGCGGTGAGGAGGTGGGAGAAGAAGGGGCGCGAATCGAGGAGGAGATCCGAACCGAGGCCAATCGCTTCGGCATTCGGTATCTGGGGCCGAACTGCATGGGGATTCTTTCGCCGGTAAATCATCTCAATGCCAGCTTTGCGGCCCACTCGGCAGAGCCGGGTAGCCTTGCGCTCCTCTCCCAGAGCGGGGCCATTTGCAGCGCCATCCTGGACCGGGCGGCGGTCGAAAAGATAGGGTTTTCCCATTTTGTTAGTGTGGGCTCCATGGCCGATCTGGATTTCGCCGACATGATCGACTACCTGGGAGATGACCGAAGCGCTCGAAGCATCATAATCTACATGGAGAATATGACCCGGCATCGCAAGTTCATGAGCGCGGCCCGATCGGTTTCACGCATCAAGCCGATCATCGTGGTCAAATCGGGTCGAAGCGAGGCCGCGGCCAAGGCCGCGGCCTCGCACACGGGAGCGCTCGCCGGGATGGACGATGCCTACAACGCGGCGTTTCGCCGCGCGGGTATCATCCGCGTGGACACCATCAGCCAGCTCTTCAGTTGCGCCCAGGCGCTGGGGAAGATGCAGCGGCCCATCGGCCCCAACCTCGCATTCATAACCAACGCGGGCGGCCCCGGGGTGATGGCGGTGGACGCCTTGAGCAACTGGGGCTACGAACCCGCGCAGCTTAGCCCGGAGACCTTCGGCAAGCTAAACGAATTTCTCCCCCCCTTCTGGAGCAGGGGAAACCCCATAGACATTCTGGGGGACGCAGCACCCGAGCGCTACGTGCAGGCCGTCCGCGTCTGCCTGGAAGCCCGCGAACTCTCGGGGCTGATCGTCATCTTGACCCCTCAAGCCATGACCGATCCCACGGGGGTGGCCAAGGCCATCGCCAATGAGATCAGCAACCGCTCCAAACCGTTCATGGCCGTATGGATGGGAGCCCGCGACGTCGCGGAGGGCATCAAGGTGCTAAACGAGGCGGGCATCCCCACCCTGCGCACCCCCGAAGAGGCGGTGGACACCTTCATGCACATGTACTCCTACACCCGCAATCTCGAACTTCTGCAGGAGACCCCGCCGAGCTTTTCTCATGAAATCGAGGTGAATACCCGCCAGGCCCGCATTTTTATAAACGAGTGCATCCGCCGCGGAGAAAGGGTTCTTACCGAAATAGAGTCCAAAGCCATTTTGTCCGCCTACGGCATCCCGGTAAACGGCACCGTAGCGGCCTCCACTGCGGAGGCTGCGGCAGAAGCGGCAAAAAATATGGGTTTCCCGGTTGTGGTGAAAATCTTTTCCCCCGACATCACCCATAAATCCGACGTGGACGGCGTTCGGCTAAACCTCAAGAGCGAAGAAGAGGTGGCGGCAGCCTTTGCGGAAATCACCTCCCGGGCGGCGGCCCTAAAGCCCGGGGCAAGGATCACGGGCGTTACGGTGCAAAGCCAGGTGAAAAAGTCCGAAATCGAACTGATCGTGGGGAGCAAACGAGACCCGCAGTTCGGACCCCTTCTGCTTTTCGGCATGGGAGGCATCCTGACAGAGGTGCTGAAGGATTCAGCGGTGACCCTGCCGCCCCTGAACCTTCTGCTGGCCCGGCGCCTCATGGAAAGGACCCGCGTTTACCGGCTGCTGCAGGGCTATCGCAATATTCAGGGCGCAAACGTGGAACTTGTGGCCGAATTTCTCGTTCGCATCTCCCAACTGGTGAGCGATTTTCCCGAAATCGTGGAACTGGACCTCAACCCGGTCGTGATCAGCAACGGGCGCCCTGTGGCCATCGACGCCCGCATCGTAGTCGAACCCTCCGATATCGCCGCACCACGCCACCTGATCATCAGCCCCTACCCGAACCAGTATGAAAGCGAATGGCTGCTCGAAGACGGAACGCCTGTGCTCATCCGTCCCATGAAGCCCGAAGACGAGTTCCTGGTTAAGGACTTGCTCGACAATTGCTCGGAGCAGACGATCTATTTTCGGTACTTTTCGGTGGTCAAAAGCTGGCCGCACGAGTCTTTGGTCCGCTTCACCCAGTACGATTACGATCGGGAAATCGGGATAGCCGCCATAGGGCTGCCGCCCGGCCCCGCCACGATGATGGGAGTCGGGCGCCTGGTCATGCCCCCCGACCAGCCGGCCGCAGAATTCGCCGTGATAGTCGCCGACCCCTGGCAGGGCAAAGGACTTGGCGAAAAGCTGATCGAGCGGGTAATCGAAATCGCCAGAGAAAACGGAGTGCGGACGCTGTCGGGAGATGTGCTGCCGGAAAACCAGAGGATGCTGTCTCTCGTGCGCAAACTCGGCTTTACCCTGCACCGGCTGGAAGAGGGCACATGCAAGGTGGAGCTGGACATTGCCGATTGGCGTCCGGCGAACAATGAGGGTCCCGCTAACTGAGCCGCGTAGCGGCGTGGGGGTGCAGGGGGCGAAAGCCCCCGCGCTTTTTGCCATAAGGCTGCCAACAGAACTGATCGAGGGGAAACCATGCAATGGATCAAAGAAGAAATACAAAACGCCATAGCTTCCTGGAAGCGGGAAAACGGTGGGGAAGACTACTGGCGCGAGCCGCTTACGGCCATTGCTTCAGCCGTCGATCCCCTGTTCGATCGACTGAAATCGTTGGTGGATCCGGAGCATTGTGTGCCGGCCGATCTGGTTCCAGGGGCAAAATCGGTGATCGTCTTCTTTCTTCCTTTCGAGCATTGGGTGGGCCGGGAAAACGACCGCTCCGGCCACTACGCCGCCCGCAGCTGGGCGCAGGCCTATGTCACCACCAATAAGCTCATAGCGGCTGTAAATCTTCACCTTCAGGACTGCATCCGGAAGGAGGGGTACGAGGCGGCCACCACCCCCGCAACGCACAACTTCGATGAAAAGAAACTGATAAGCCGCTGGTCGCACAAACACACCGCCTATATAGCAGGCCTTGGCACTTTCGGAGCAAACCACCTGTTCATTACCCGGGCCGGCTGCTGCGGTCGCCTCGGAAGCGTCGCCACAACCATGGAGCTGCCGCCCTCAAAACGTCCCGCAGGAGAGTATTGTCTTCACAAAAATGGACAGCACTGTCTCAAATGCATCTCGAAATGCGTGTACGGAGCGCTGCGGGAAGACTCCTACGACCGTCAACTCTGCTACCGGCAGTGCCTGGAAAACGATGCTCACTACAGCGATATGCCGCTTGTGGATGTGTGCGGCAAGTGCGGCGCCAATGTTCCCTGCAGCTATAGCATTCCTGTGAGAGAAGCCCGGAGGCCTTCCTGACAGAGTATGGCACTTCCGGGAGGATCGTCATGCGAAGCATCGGCAATTTTATCTGGTTCATTCTGGGCGGAGTGTGGATGGGGCTTGCCTGGTGGATTATCGGAGTCCTCGCCTACCTTTCGATACTGGGCATCCCCTGGGGCAAGGCATGTTTTGTGATCGGTCAATTCTCCTTCTTTCCGTTCGGCAGGGAAGCCATAAGCCGCAGGGAACTCAAAGAGCGCGATGATATAGGGACGGGGGCGTTTGGGGTATTGGGCAACGTTATATGGTTTGTCTTTGCCGGCCTATGGTTGGCATTGGGCCATTTGTTTTGCGCCCTGGCCAACTTTTTGACCATCGTGGGCATACCGTTTGGAATTCAGCACCTAAAGCTTGCCGGAATAGCTCTTGCCCCGATCGGCAAAACGATTGTCCCCAGGGAAGTGGCGCAGGCGGCACGGAGGGCGAACGCGGAAACACAACTGACCATGTTGAGAAGATAAAAAGCCCACCGAAAAGCCTTCGGTCCGAAGCGGTCCTCCGGGACGGGAATCGCTCCCGCCCCGGACACGATACCCGACGGTCGGATTTCAAGAAGCTGACCCGGAGCCTTTTTTTATCTCCATTCCGACGCTGAAGGCTTTCGCGATCTCCTCTCCGAGAGCGCAATACCAGTTCTCTTTGTTGACACCGGGAGTATAGGCGAACGGCCGGATCTTGTGGACGTCGGGTTCGCCCGCGGTGAGGCAGTCCTCTGAGACATGGGTCTCGGTAATCTGTCCCACGACCAGCGCATGAGTGCCCAGATCCAGTACGTGAATCACCTTGCATTCCAGATTCACCGGGCATTCCCTGATGAGCGGAGCGGTCGCCGAATGACCGTAGAATACAGTGAAGCCGCACCTGGCGACCTTGTCTTCCCTGGCCCCGGAAAAAATGCCGCAATAGTCGGTTTCCTTCACCTGATCGACGGATGGCACGTTAACGGAAAACGTTCCATTCTCCCGTATGCCTTTCATCGTGTGGCGATTGTGTCGAACCGCGACCGTCAGCATGGGGGGATCGCTGTTTGCTATGCCGCCCCAGGCGACAGTCATGAAGTTCGGATTTCCATCGACAGTGGCGCCGACCAACAGGGCCGGCATGGGATAGAGAAGCGTCTGGGGGCCCAAAGTCACTTTTGGTGTCATTTTACAACTCCTTTTCCCGAAGGCGTCATGAGCAAAGCACACCGGCCGGACCGAATTCGAGACTCTATAAAAAAAAAAGGAGATACTCACCCGCATAGATGAGTTCCCCATATCCGCCGACAAAAGTATCCTGATGGAATCGGGACGAGCCGATTTGAACGGCCGACCTCTTGCACCCCAAGCAAGCGCGCTAACCAGGCTGCGCCACGTCCCGATAACAAAACAGACTAGCATCATGAAGGCAGCTAGTCAAGCTCAATAACGGTCCAGCAGTCGCAGGCCGAATAACCGAGTCGAGGAAGGCTCCCGTTCCAGGGCAAAAGTCAGTTCGTAGCCCTGGCGCCTGAAATTGCCTGCTGTTCTATAGGGTGTGCGATAATCTCGACCGTACCCACCTCGTAGGCTACCTGCCCTGCCGCGACAGTCTGCCCGATAAAGCAGTTGTCGCGCGCCTCGACTGCTGCGGCCCGGTACTCCTCGAGCCGGGCACGCTCGCCCCCGTGGACCGTCGGGTTAACGATGATCCTGGCATAGCGGTCATTCTGAGGATGACCGGTCACGATCCCCTCGGTTTTGATGGCAAGCTCCGTTACAGCGAGACGTTTCCTTTGCAGGTAGTAAAGAAGTGTAAGGCTGTAACATGCAGTGACCGCGCCGAGTAAAAGGGTCTCCGGGCTCATGCCGACCCCCTTCCCCCCCATTGTCGCGGGGACGGAGTAGCGTATCGTTTCGCCGTTGGCGGTGATCGCCCCCTCACGGTCTTTTCCACTACCGTGAACGAGCGCATCTATCGTAAAGCTGAGATCTGCCATGGTTTGCCTCCGTTATTTCGTATTCACTGCTTCCGCCGCTCAAACTTATAAACGCAACAGGCTGTATTTACTAATAATACTTTAATCATCGTTACACTGCCGAACAAAATATCCTTCACTACCAACTGCTTATTTTATTCTTCACCACGTTGCGGAACCTTGCCGGGGATTGCTCGTCTATCCGGGGCGCTAACCGCAGGTTGTCCCTCAGGTGAGTATGAATGTGACGCCGAAGCGAGAGTTTTTAGGGAAACGCCCTATTGCATGTTGACCGCCTTAGCATTAGAGAAGTCTGGATTTAGGCCGCTTTATGCTTTGCTGAGTCTGCCCGGCAGGACCCCCGGAGGGAGCGAATAACCATGAGAGAACGGCTTGTTGTGATCGGAGGGGATGCAGCAGGGATGAGCGCCGCCTCTCAGGCGCGCAGGATACGATCCGATCTGGATATCCTTGTTTTGGAGCGCGGCTCTCAGACCTCCTATGCCGCTTGAGGAATCCCCTACTATGTCGGCAGGATTGTCGACAGGCCCGAGATGCTGGTAGAGCGCGCCCCCGAAACCTTCCGTCAAAAGCAAAATATCGATGTACGAATCCGTCATGAGGTCGTAGGCCTGGATCTCTCAAGACAAAGGGTACAGGTTGAACAGGCGGAAAACGGTAAATCTTCCTGGGAGTCTTTCGACCAACTACTCATCGCCACGGGAGCTTCTCCCCTATGCCCGGATGTTCCCGGCAGCCACGCCTCCGGAATCCACGGGGTCAACACTTTGGATAGCGGAATCAGGATCCGCCAGGTCATAGAGCAGAAGAAACCGAAAAGGGCCTTGATCGTCGGGGGAGGCTACATAGGCCTCGAGATGGCTGAGGCATTGGTGCGACAGGGCCTTTCCGTTGCGTTGATTGAAAGGTCCTCGGAGGTGATGAATACACTGGACACGGATATGGGGGCGCTCGTCTCGGACGCATTGCGCCGAATCGGGGTAGAGCTCTTTGTAGAACAATCCCTGCAGGCGTTCGAGATCAGTGGAGGAGAAGTATCTGCAGTCGTAACGGATAAACAGAACATTCCAGCAGACATGGTGATATTGGGCATGGGTGCTCGCCCCAACTCAGACCTTGCGGCGAAGGCCGGCATCCCTTTGGGTGAAAAAGGTTCGATCAGGGTAAACGAGAAGATGCAAACCGATGTGGAGAAGATATGGGCAGCCGGGGACTGTGCCCAGACGTTTCATCTCGTGAGCCGCAGGCCTTTTTATATGCCGCTCGGCACCGTGGCGAACAAACAGGGCCGGGTAGCCGGCATCAACCTTGGCGGGGGCAACGCCGCTTTCCCGGGGGTGGTTGGAACGGCCGCATCCAGGATCTGCGATCTGGAGGTCGCCCGTACGGGTCTCATGGAAAAGGAAATAAAGCAGCTGGGGATAGAGTATGCGAGCGCAACCATCAAGAGCCGCACGCGAGCGGGGTATTATCCGAATTCCGGCGGTATAACGGTTAAGCTGCTTGCGGAGAAAGCAAGCGGCAGACTGCTCGGGGGGCAGATCGTGGGGGCTGAAGGATCTGCCAAGCGGATAGACATAATTGCGATCTCCCTTCACGCAGGCTTTGGTGTAGACCAGATGATCAACCTGGACTTGAGCTATGCGCCTCCTTTTTCCATCCCCTGGGACCCGGTAGTCATTGCAGCGCGAAATTTGGTTAAACTCCTATAGCCAATAACTTCCGAGTCAATTTTCACTGCCTTATTGGATTGATGATCCAGCTTTTCTCTGCAAGACCGGTCCGATCAGGCAGCACGCGCCTCCAGGTACTCTTTGAGCGCTACCGCATTGTTGTGTTCGGTATCATGGGCGCTGTAGAGCAGGGTCACCTTTCCCTTCCCGGCCGCCTCGACGATTGGTTGTAGAGCCTCTGACCGAGCATCCAGCTCGGCAAAGTAACGGCGCTCGAATTCCGTCCATTTGTCGGGATCGTGCCCGAACCACCGGCGAAGATCATCGCTCGGCGCCACATCTTTTAGCCATGCTTGCATCTGGAGGGATTCCTTCTTCATTCCACGCGGCCAAAGTCGCTCGACCAAAAAGCGGGTCCCGTCACCAGACTCCGAGAGTTCATAAACACGCTTTGTTCTAATCACTATTTTTTTCCTTTCTACTCTGGCATCTGCAAACATCCACCCTCGGAAAGCCCTTTCAGCAACAGATGAAAGTGGACGAAACCGCCGTAGGCTTTCCAGGGGCAATGGAGCGCCTCACCAATTGATAATCTAAGGCGCCGGACAGGTCGAGCCAGTCCCTGAGACGATTTCGAGCCCCAACATCGTCCGAGGGAAAGATATTCAAACGTCCCAAGCCCCGCAGCAAAACTCGGCACTCCCGCAACACCCGATGAAACACAAAATCAAACGGGGCGATAACCTGATTGACATGGCCCCATAGGCCGCTTAGTGTTTGCGATATATTGGTTCCAGTCCGGAATCCCCGCGCGCTCCCGGCGCCCTCACAGTTGCAGTTCACGCCTTTGCGAAGGAGGTTTTCATGCAAAAAAAATTTGTGGTATTCCTGACCGTGGCCCTGTGCCTGACCGTGACTGTTGCTTTTGCGTATACCGAGCAGCAGGCAAGCCGGGGGGAGAAGGTGTTTTCCCTTAAGTGTTCCGGCTGCCATGGAGATAACGGCCAGGGCGGGACAGTGCCAAAAATGTTCAACGGCTATGCCGGCATGAAGGCTCCCCCGGTAGCCGGTCCGGGAGCCCTTCCCAACATGGAAACCGCTGAAAACGTGTACACATTTATAAAACATCATATGCCCCTTCAGAAACCGGGCACTTTGAGCAACAAGGATGCCATGGACATCGTGGCCTTCGACCTCAAGGCCAACAAGATCCAGGAGCCGGGCAAGCATCCTCTTACACTCAAAGAACTTCCGACCATAAAGATCCATGGTGGGACCTAAGAGTTTTGGAATCAATCCGTTCAGCCCGGGAAATCGTGCCGGGCTGAACAAATGAAGATAGCTCGCCTCTTTTTTCCTTTTCCTGCATGCCGCCGCTACGGGGTTGCGGCGCTGTTCGTAAGGCTTGCCCCGACGCTCGGATCTTCCGGCTTCCAGATGAAATCGAAAAGATATTTGTAGAGGACGTGGGCTTGCCGCTCAGTCAGGCGCGAAGGCCCAAAGGCAGGCATGGGAGGCTTGGGGTGACGGACCCATTGGATAAAGCGGGGAAAGTTTTTCAATTTGCCCGACCAGCGCAACTGCAGGTCGGGGGCTATGAGGTTTCCACCGTCCGGATGACAGCCATAGCAATCGTTTATGAAAAGAATCACCCCTGGATGAAATTGTTCCGGGAGAGCGTCGATTCTTGCGCTGTACGTCAGTTTGTCGCCAAACCATCCAAGACCCGCAACGCAGAAAAAGCAAAGCGCGTAGACAACCAGGACGGCAGCATTCGGCAGTCTCCTCCCCTGCCCGAGGATTGCAGCCAGGAGTAGCAGGCCGACGAGAATGCCGGCCACTATGAGCTTCATTTTGATGGGATGGAGCCAACCGCCCGAATAATAGTGCTGCCAATCCATGAAGCCAAAAAGCATGGTGAACAACGCGAAAATCAGTGCGAGAATGACGCAGGCGCGGGCAGTCCACGTCAGTTTCTCGGAATGAAAAAACCGGGCGACCAATCCGAAGATAAGAGCGCCCGTTACGAGGCCCATCGGGACATGCGTGAGAGGAGGATGTATCGGGCCGGGGTAGCCGAGGGAGGTAAGAAATTGATAGAGAGTGCTCAGCATGCCGTCTCCCCCAATGTGGTTATCCAGGAAAGGCGCTACTCCACACGCGCCTTCGCGTCTCTTGATGTCCCGTCTGCGATCGGACGTTGGATGTCAAATCCCGCGTAAAACCCCGCAGCCCACTGCTCGAAATTTCCGGCGGCAATGGCCTCGCGCATCTGCGCCATGAGCCCCAGGTAGAAGTGGAGGTTGTGGATCGTGTTGAGGCGATAGGAAAGGAGTTCTCGCGAGATGTAGAGATGCCTGAGGTATGCCCGGGAAAATCTCCGGCAGGTGTAGCAGTCGCACTCCGGATCGATCGGGTCGGGGTCGTCGGCGAAGGCGGCGTTTTTGATGTTGAGAGTGCCCCGGGAGGTGAACAGGCTCCCGTTTCGTCCATTTCTCGTCGGCATGACGCAGTCGAACATATCCACGCCTGCGCGCACCCCCTCGATCAGGTCCTCGGGGGTTCCCACCCCCATGACATAGCGTGGGGAGGAAGCGGGGAGCATGGGGGCGAGACGGTGTAAGATTTCGAGCATCTGTTCCTTGGATTCACCGACAGAGAGGCTCCCCAGGGCATAGCCGTCGAAGCCGATCCGTAGGAGGTTTTCCAGGCACATCTCGCGAAGATCGGGAAAAACACTTCCCTGGACGATTCCGAAGAGGGCCTGGTCGCTTCCCACGGCCGCCTCTTTGGAGCGTTTGGCCCACCGGATCGTCCGGTTCACCGATTCGGCGGCATACTCGCGGGTGACCGGATAGGGGGTGCATTCGTCAAAGCACATCATGATGTCGGAGCCGAGGTTTCTCTGGATGCCGACCGCGGTTTCGGGGGAAAGGAGGCGGTGTGAGCCGTCGAGGTGGGACTGGAACCTCACGCCCTCTTCTTCGATTTTATTGATCCTGGCAAGGCTAAAGACCTGGAACCCGCCGCTGTCGGTCAAAATCGGGCGGCTCCAGCCCATGAACTTGTGAAGACCGCCAAGGCGCGCCACTATTTCGTCGCCCGGCCGAAGGCACAGGTGATAGGTATTTCCCAGAATGATCTGCGCCCCCAGCGACTCGAGTTCGTCGGGCGAGAGGCTCTTTACCGACGCGGCGGTTCCAACCGGCATGAAGACGGGAGTTTCGATTGCGCCCCGGGCGGTTTCGATGCGTCCGCACCTGGCGTTGCTTTGCTTATCCTGCGATAGTACCTGGAATTTCATCTGCTCTCTTTTCGTGTAGTCGCTGTCTTAGAGGATCAGCATCGCATCGCCGTAGCTAAAGAAGCGGTAGCGTTCCCGGACGGCCTCCCGGTAGGCGGACAGAATCCGGTTTCGGCCGGCGAAGGCCGACACCAGCAGGACCAGGCTGGATTTGGGGATATGGAAGTTGGTGAGCAGGCAATCGACGACACCGAATCGGTAGCCCGGATAGATGAAGTGATCGCACAGACCGCAAAAAGGAACAACCTCGCCCTGTTTTTCAAAGACCCACTCGAGGGTGCGAACCACAGTCGTTCCGACCGCTACGACCCGTCTACGCTCCCGTTTTGCCCTGTTGACCGCGTTAGCCGTCTTTTCGCCTATTTCAATATACTCGGAGTGCATCCGATGCTCGCGAAAATCGGCGCATCGGATGGGGGAAAAAGTGCCGTAGCCCACGTGCAGGGTGAGCGGGGCGATCTCTATTCCGGAGGTCTCGAGGTCGCGTAGAAGCGATTTTGTGAAATGGAGCCCGGCGGTTGGGGCTGCGACCGCGCCGGGATGTTTCGCATACTCGGTCTGATAGCAGCGCATGTCGCCCCGGGAGGGCTCGCCCTCCTCTCTTTCGATATAGGGCGGCAAGGGGGTGCGGCCGATTCGTTCGAGAAGGTCCACCAGGGGAGAACCGTTTGAGAAACGCACCTGCACCTTCCCCTCTACGGGAGCACTCAGTATCGCGGCGCAGATGCCCTCGGAGAACTCGACTGTCTGTCCGGGGCGAACGGGTTTGGAGGCCTTCGTGAGGCAGCAGTAGCCTTCTGTTTCCCCGAGTTCGGGCGACTTATAGGGGTCGAGCACCAGAAGCTCGATCTTTCCGCCTGTGTTTTTACGCCCGATCATCCGCGCGGGAACAACGCGCGTATCGTTTACGACCAACAGGTCCCCCGGCCTCAGGTACTCCACGATTTTATCGAATCGGGAATGGAGGGTCGAACCCGCGGAGCGCTCCAGCACCAGCAGGCGGGACCTCTCCCGTGAAGAGGCCGGATGCTGAGCGATCAGCTCGGGCGGCAGCTCGTAGTCATAATCCTCGATCCTGAACGATGTTTCTTTTCCGTCGGTCATATCCACCTGATGCACTTTTGACCATGGGTTCACGCGAAGACGCGAAGGCGCGAAGGATTTCTTTTTTTCCTTCTTCGCGGCTTCGCGGCTTCGCGTGAGAAACCCCTCCCGCAAATCCTCCTGCGCCATGGCTCTCAAAACACCTTGGACAGGATTATAGGATTTACAGGCTCTCCTCTTTGCCTTTTTGCGGCTTCGCGTGACCAAAGAAATAAGTTTAGCTTTGGTAATCTTTTCTTGCAAGCTCGGCGTTGAAGAGCGCGTAGAAATTCCTGTGTTCCTTGAGGGAGCGGGCGAAAAGTACTTTTGCCTTCGCCAGATCATTTACGTTCAAGATGAGATTGACCCCGATTTTGAAGGCCAGTTTTGCATCCATCGTGGTTTTCTCTCTGCTGAGGAGACAGAGGAAGAATTGCCTTCTAAGGTGCATGGGGAGCAGTTTGATGTGGTGAAGCACCAGGTTATCCGACTCTTTTTCCGCATGAAAGACCTCATCGAGTACAATGAGATGGTACCGGTTGTGATGCAGCTTTCCCAACGCAAAGGCCGGGCGCATGGCATGGACGACCCAGTAGTCGAGTTCCTGGAGCGCTTGCGTTATCTTTTCCCCGCGTTTAACATTAGTGTCGCAAAGAAGAGCGGTCTTGACGCCTTCATCGACCATATCGATTTCATTTTCGAAATCAAGACCCGAATCCGGCTGCTCTTTTGCGGCGAGGCAGAAAGCCTCGCTCCCGGCGGATACCGATTTTGCGGCAATTTCCAGGGGAGAGCCGCACCGTGGGCAGGAAATGGTGAAGGACTTGCCTTCCGGTATTTTATCCTCCGGAATATTGAACTCTACCCGACACTCTTTGCATTGAATTTTCACTGTCGATCTCCAGTCATCCAGGTATCTATTCCCGACGCTACGCTTTTGGGCTATAAGTGAATCGGCAGAATACGGCAATCGGACCATTGAAATTTGCAATTTTCAGGCCTTAGAGGACCAACTTTCGAGTCAGAGAAGAAAGCAAAGGAAGCGATATGGATTTCCTGGAACCCGATGCATTTTTCGAACTAGCTGCATTCGAACACCGCGATCTTTTCGCCGGCTGCAAATATGTGTGGGATGCTCTGAGCAAGATTTCCGGCCACCTGGAGGAGCACTTGGGGGCCAATGTGGCTGAGGTGGGCTGTTTCAAGCGGCCTTTGCCTGCAACGGTTGTGCTGTGGCATGGAAAAACCCTTACGCAGGGCTTTGAGATCCTCGGCGGAGACACGCGCAAGGGGCAGTTCAGTGTAATAATCGAAGGTGAGGAAAGAACCGATGCGGCGGTGTTATGGGAAGGAAGCATTCTGTGGGACGATGCAATCCACATCGGTGCGGGGGCGGTTTTCGAACCCGGGGCCCTGGTGAAAGGGCCGACCATAATCGGGCCCAATACCGAAGTGCGCCAGGGCGCGTACGTGAGGGGAAAGTGTATTGTGGGCGCCCGCTGCATTGTGGGCCACACCACGGAAATCAAATCGAGCGTCATGCTGGACGGGGCCAAGGCGGGTCACTTTGCCTATATCGGGGACAGCGTCATCGGCAATGAAGCCAACCTGGGGGCGGGAACCAAACTTGCGAACCTCAAAATACGGGAGCAGACCATCCGCGTGATGGCCCACGGCACGCGGATCCTCACAAACCTGCGCAAGTTCGGGGCAATTTTTGGCGATCACGTGGAAACGGGGTGCAATTCGGTAACCAACCCGGGAACGGTTCTGGGCAAAAGCTGCCAGGTGTTCCCTTTGACCTCGGTTCGCGCCGGGTACTATGAACCAAATTCCGTCATCAGAGGATAGACGCGGAGGGGACGCGGCAGCCGGGGTGATCGACTATTTCCGGAAGCGCGCGGAGGGCTGCGGCGAAGAGCGCCCCTATCGGCGTACCGCCTCCGGCGCCTGGGCGGCATCGCGGCCGGAATATCTTTTCGATTTCTTTAAAGAGGCGAACCTCTCCGGGTTTCGCCTCTTTGTGGATCTTGGGAGCGGCGACGGAGTCGCTGCCTGCGTTGCGGGCCTGTTTACCAGGGCGATCGGCATCGAATCCGATCGGTTGCTGGCCTCTCACGCGCAGCGCGCCGTACGCGCCCTGCAGCTTTCCGGGCGCGTTGAATTTCTTTGCGCCAACTTTCTCACCCAGAACATTCAAAAAGCAGACTGTCTCTACATCTATCCCGATAAACCGTTGGAAGGCCTGGAAACTGTCCTGGAGGGCTGGGGGGGAACTCTTCTGGTCTATGGACCCCACTTCCCGCCGAAGCGGTTTCTTTTGCAAAAAAAGCTCCGGCGGGACCTGGAAACGCTATCTCTTTATTCACGGGGCCTGGAATAAATCGGCCAGATTGCGTCGAGCCCTGTTCTTCCAGTTGCCGCGGTGGTAGGCATACCCTGCAAGAAGAGGGACCGCGATGGTGCCTTCGCAAAAGACCATCTGGTCGCTTCCCGATTCGACCTTGCCCCAGGACCTCGCCTCTTTCAGCGTGGAACTCGAACAGGCGCCGTCTCGCACATCGGCGACGGTGATCTGGACGGCGTACTTGTGCATGGGAACTTCTCTGCCCAGCACTTCGGCACAAATCACGACATCCTGAATGAAATTTTTGGGAACCCCGCCCCCGATGATCAGAAGACCGGTTTCGGAGGAGTTGATCTTGACGTGCGTAAGCTCCCGGAAATCCTTTACCGAATCGATCGAGACATGTTCGGTGGGCCTTTCCGTCTGGTGCTGAACAAGGCCAAAGCCCGCGCTCGAGTCGGAAAAGGCCGGACAGAAGATGGGGACCTTGTTTTCGTAGGCGCACTGGATGAGCGAATTTTTCTTTTTCGCGTTGGAAACCAAGTATTTGCCCATCTCGGCAATGAACTGGCGGGAGGAATAGGCACCCGGCTGGAGCGTATCGGCAATCTTTTTGACCGTCGAATCGCATTCCTGCAGTTCGTTTTCATCGATGAAGGTATCGTAGATTCTATCCACGTACGCATTTCGCAGAACGGTGTCGTCGATGTGCGTACCGCCCTTGTAGTGCCTGAAGCCAAGTGCCTCGAAAAAGTCCATATCGACGATGCTCGCCCCGGTCGACACCACGGCATCGACCATGTTGTACCGGATGAGATCGCTATAGACGGCCATGCAGCCTGCAGCGCTCGTGCTGCCGGCAAGGGAGAGCACGATGGTGCACCCCGGGTCGCTCACCATGCGGTCGAAAATCATCGCGGCCGAGGCCAGCTCGCGCGCGCTGAAAGACATCCTGCTCATCGATTCGATGAGCCCGGTCGGGTCAAAACCTGTTATATCAATGTGTTCAATGGGTTCTCTCAGAAGGTCTTTTTTGAGCATCGATTTGCAACGCTCCTTTCGCCTTTTCAAATAGGGTAATCTCTGCGATCGAGATTTACGGATTTAGGTATCCGGGTTCGGGAACTTTTAGTGTAGATTTCCGGAAAGTCAAGTCGAATTTCGGGCGCACACGGGGGAAAGTTTCCCGCGCCAACTGAGCCGCGTAGCGGCGTGGGGGTGCAGGGGGCGAAAGCCCCCGCGCTTTTGCGTTTCTTACTTCAAATTCTCCTGCCCTATTTTACCGCCCGGCAGCAGGCTGGGCGAGTCGGGATCGTGGCGCGCATGGTTGGCCCTGGCACGCTCGTAGTTTGATGTCGCATAGCAGTAGCTGCAGCCGAAAAGGCAGGTGTCATACATGCCGATGTCTCTACTGGCGGCGCATCCGCACTCTTTTCTCTGGTAGGGGTCCTTTGCGGCCTTTGGCTCGATGCCGAAAAGCCTTGCGAGGAGTTCCGAATCGATGCAGCGGGAGGGGTGTATGTCGTAGGCGCTAAAATCGTGTTCCGAGGCGCACGAAAAGAGCTGAATCCGGTTTTCACGCGCAATTTGCGACATGTGGCCAAGAAGTGCGGAGATCTGTGGACTATTGCAATCGACCGGATCACCGCTTCCGGCTGCGGCCGCCTCCATGCGCAGACGAGCCTTTCGATACGGTCTAACGAAGCTGATGATACAGCGGGAGGCGGCCCCGCGGAGCTCGCTTGCCAGTTCGCGGAAATTTCTCTCATGAAACCCCACCCCGGTAAGCTCGCTCAGCACTATGGGGTCGTAGCGCCAAATGGTCCTTTCGGGGCCGAGGCGGGCCGAAAGCTTTTGAAAAGTCTCCATCGACCGCTCCCGCGGAGGGGTCCCGGGGTCTATTGCCCGGGGATAGCCAACGAGGGTGAAAAGAAAGTAGTAGCGCAAGCCGCAATCGTCGAGTTCCTGAAGGTATTCGAAGAGCGGAGCCGGGTTGCGGCTCCAGAAAACGAGGGCCTCGACCTCCGGGGGAGAAAGCGAAACCCGGGAAACCTGGTTCAGGTTGAAGGGGTTGGGAACCAGACACCACCCTGCACGCACCCGGTTCATGAACCATTTCGAATAAAAGGCGGCAATATCGGTCCGCCGGCTTGCACTCACTATCATTTTAGGCTATCCGTACAGGGTGAAATTGGCGGCTTTTGACGTTGCTGCCGTTATTCCTATTATAGCCGGCGGATAGCAAAAAGAGAATTTTCCGTAAAGCTCTCACTCCGCAGGAATTGCGGCAATATTGACTTATATGTGCAAAAGATTACATCCAGATAAGGATCCAACGGGGGCAGCCGCAGGGCTGTAAGAGACAATATTAAGAATACGGGAAGCCTTCAGGCTCCCGCATGCGGGGAGATATCGATGGAAAGCGGCCAAAAAAAGACGTCCGAGCTTCGCAAAACCACCCGGGCCATCCATGCCGGGCTGGAACACTCCATTTACGGGGAGGTTTCGGTGCCCATATTTCAAAGCTCGACGTTCGCTTTTCCGAGCGCGGAAGACGGGGCGGCCCGATTTTCCGGAAAACAGGCCGGCTACGTCTACAGCAGGCTGGACAATCCAACAGTGAGGGCTCTCGAGGAAAGTGTTGCGAACCTCGAGGGAGGCTTTGCCGGAGTGGCTGCGGCAAGCGGCATGGCGGCCGTAAGCTCGGTCTATTTATCCTTTCTCAGCCGGGGAGACCACGTCGTTGCAACAAGCTGCCTCTACGGCTCTTCCCGAACGGTTCTGGAAAGCGAACTCAGCCGCTATGGGGTGGAGGCGACCTTCGTGGACAGCTCGGAGCTATCGAACATCGAAGAGGCCATGCGCGCCGAAACGAAGATGCTTTTTGTCGAAACCCCCATGAACCCAAGCCTCCGACTGACCGATCTAGCGGGGGCGGCGGCGATAGCCAAAAAACACGGGGCTCTTCTGGCAGTAGACAATACGTTTTCCAGCCCCTACCTCCAGAGGCCGATCGAACTGGGTGCGCATATCGTTATCCACAGCCTGACCAAGTTTATAAACGGCCATGCCGATGTGATCGGGGGAATGGTAGTAACGGCGGATAAAGAGCACTACGAGCGGGTAAAGAAGGTGGCGATCCTTTTCGGGACCACGATGGACCCGCACCAGGCATGGCTTATCCTTCGCGGGATGCGTACTCTGGGGCTAAGGATCGAAAGGGCGCAGGAAAACGCCATGAAGCTCGCACAGTTTCTCCAATCCCACCCCGAGGTAACCTGGGTGAGCTATCCGGGTCTGCCCGACCATCCGCAGCATGAACTGGCCAAACGCCAAATGGAGGGCTTCGGGGCCATGATTTCTTTCGGGGTAAAAGGCGGGTTGGAAGGCGGAATAAAGCTGATGAACAGCGTCCGGCTGATTACTCTTGCCGTATCGCTCGGGGGAGTCGAATCGCTCGTGGAACACCCCGCCTCGATGACGCATGCGGCCATCGCACCGGCAAAAAGGCTCGAGGCGGGAATTTCCGATGACCTGGTGCGGTTTTCGGTGGGATGCGAGGACTTCGAAGACCTGAAAAACGATCTGGACCGGGCGCTGAGGGCGAAATAAGACCCAGTCCTTCGAACTCATTGTAAAAACCACACGTTCGTACTATCATTATCAGCTTTGAAATTTTGCCGTAAAAGGTTCCAATTCTTCGGGGGATGGGATCGGGGAAACGTTCTGGCCTATGCATGAATCTTTGGAGAGAACCGAACTGTTCAACCGTTGCAGGCGGGTGCTGGTAAAGGTTGGCAGCGCCACCGTAACGGGTCCCAAGGGACTCGACCGAGCCACGATTCACCGGTTGAGCGACCAGATCGCCGAGCTTCGCGCGCGCACGCCGCGCATCGATGTGCTCGTGGTCTCCTCGGGGGCGGTGGCCTCGGGGATGCACAAAATGGGTCTTTCGGAACGTCCGCGCTCGATTCCGCACAAGCAGGCGGTTGCCGCGGTGGGCCAGAGCGCGCTTATGGACGCCTGGGAGGCCGCCTTCGACAAGTACGACCTGCATGTGGCGCAGGTGCTCCTGACCGGCGAGGACCTGGCCAACAGACGCCGCTATCTCAATGCGCGAAACACTCTCGAAACGCTTCTTTCCTGGGGCATCACCCCCATCATAAATGAAAACGACACCGTTGCGGTCGAAGGGATAAAATTTGGAGACAACGACAATCTCTCCGCGCTGATCGCGGGACTTGTGGGGGCCGAACTCGTCATAAACCTCTCCGACATCGACGGTCTCTACGACTCCAACCCCAAGCGCAACCCCTCGGCAACTCTTATTCCCCTGGTTCCCCGCGTGGATCAGAAGATCCTGTCCTGTGCGGCTCCCGAACCGGGGGCTGTGGGAACGGGCGGAATGCTGAGCAAGGTAAATGCCGCGCGCAAGTGTCTGGCTTTGGGCATCCCGATGATCATCGCCCCCGGGAGGAAAAGAGATGTTCTCCTGCGTCTTTTTGAGGGCGAAGAGCTTGGCACGCTGTTTGTCTCCCGGGAGCGGAGCTGGTCGGGCAAGAAGGTCTGGCTGGCCAATCTGCCCAAGCCCGCCGGAGAGATCACCCTCGATGAGGGGGCTGCTTCCGCCCTGATCGAGCGGGGCCGCTCGCTTCTGCCCATCGGGATACAGGAGGTCCGGGGAGTTTTCGGCGTCGGCGCTCCCGTGCGGTGCATCGACAGGAACGGCAATCTGATCGGTATCGGGCTTACGAATTACAAATCCACCGAAATCGAAACCATAAAGGGCCGCCATAGCGACGAGATCGAAGGGTTGATCGGCTACAAGCATTCCGACGAAGTGATCAACAGGGACAATTTCGTATTGACCAGCGAAGCCGCCCGGGGTCTATAGAATCCGAAAGGGAGGGACTTATGCGAGAGCAAATCTTGGAGATGGGCAAAAGGGCCCGCGAAGCTTCACAGGCGATCGCAACGGCCGACTCCGGGCTGAAGCGCAAAGCGCTCGAACTGACGGCCTTAGCCCTGGGGCGCGAGCGCGCCTCCATTGAGGCCGAAAACCGCAGGGATGTCGAGGAGGCCGAGCGCAGGGGACTGGCGAAGCCCAAGATCGATCGATTGATTATCAGCCCGAAGGTTTTGGGGGAGATGATCGAAGGGCTCCAGGAGGTCGCGAGGCTGCCCGACCCGGTTGGCGAAGTGACTGGAATGTGGACGAGGCCAAACGGGCTGCAGGTCGGCAGGATGCGCATCCCGCTGGGAGTTATCGGCATCGTCTACGAATCGCGCCCAAACGTTACGGTGGATGCTGCGGCGCTTTGCATCAAGGCGGGTAATGCGGTGATTTTGCGCGGGGGTTCGGAGGCTTTTCACTCCAACAGCCGCCTTGCCGCAATTTTACGCGACTCGCTGCAGGAGGCCGGTCTTCCCCGAGACTGCGTCCAGTTCGTCGAGACCACCGAGCGCCAGGCGGTGCTCGATCTTCTTGGCCTTGAGGAATACGTCGACGTGATGATTCCCCGGGGGGGAGAAGAGCTCATTCGCTTCGTGGTCGAAAACGCCAGAATGCCCGTTTTGAAACACTACAAGGGCGTCTGCCACATCTACGTGGATGAGGGCGCAGACATCGAGATGGCACGCAGAATTTGTCTAAACGCCAAGATCCAGAGGCCTGCGACCTGCAACGCCATGGAGACGCTTCTGGTGCACGGGGAGATCGCTTCGAGTTTTCTGCCCGCGATGGCCGAAGATTTCCGGCAAAACGGCGTAGAACTGCGGGGCTGCGAGAAGACGAGAGCGATTGTACGCGACTGCGCAGCTGCGACCGAAGAGGACTGGCATGCGGAATATCTCGATCTGGTCCTTTCGGTGCGCGTTGTCGCCGACATGATTGAAGCCGTGCGCCACATTACCCGGTACGGCTCCCAGCATACCGAGGCGATCGTTACGCAAAATTTCGAACGGGCGCACCGGTTCGTTCGGCAGGTGCAATCTTCGCTTGTGCTGGTAAATGCTTCTACGCGCTTCAACGACGGCTTTCAGCTTGGCCTGGGGGCCGAGATCGGCATCTCCACCTCGAAACTGCATGCTTTTGGCCCTATGGGAGTGGAAGAACTCACGACGACCAAGTTTATCGCCTTCGGCAACGGCCAGTTGCGCGGCTGAGGGCGCAGAAGGCAAAAACGGAGCAACCTTATGCCGCGACGGCTGGGCATACTGGGAGGGACCTTCGATCCGGTCCACATAGGTCATTTGCGAATAGCCGAAGAGGCCATGGAAACCCTGGGCTTCGATGAGGTGGTGTTTGTCCCCGTGGCCCTTCCGCCCCACAAACCGGAACGAAACGTTCTCTCCTTTGAAAACCGATGGCGCATGCTGCAGCTGGCCATTGCGGACAACCCGCGCTTTCGGCTCTCCGACATCGAGTTGCGGATGCCCGGAAAATCGTATACGGTGAATACGCTCAAGCGGTTGCACAAGGAAAACCCGGGGGCCGAGCTTTTCTTTTTGGTCGGCTGTGATGCGTTCTTCGAGATGGGCAGCTGGCATGAATTCCGGGATATCTTCGGGCTGGCGTGCATCGTGGTGCTGTACAGGCCCGAATGCGATCAGGCGGAGATATTGGCATTTTTAACCGAGAAGGTTTCCGGGGCCTACGAACCGGTTCCCGGAACGTGCCAGATCCGCCACCCCCGGTTATGTTCGGTGTTTCAACTGCTAAATACCCGGCTGGACATCTCTTCGACCATGATCCGGGAGATGATCGGTGCGGGCCGTTCCATCAGGTACCTGGTTCCGGATACGGTATGGAGTTATATTGGGAAAAACGCGCTATACAGAAGGGATGCCGGCAGGCCTCCTTTCGAACTTGCAAGGGATGGAGATGCCTGAAGGAAGCATTCCGGCAGAGGCCGGACAAAAAGAAACCGATGTGGAAAAGCGGATGAGCAGCAGAGAAAAGGCAATCCTGTGCGCCAGGGAAGCGCTGTACCATAAAGCCCTCGATCTGGTCGTTCTGGAGGTAAGCCGCTTTTCTTCCTTTGCCGATTATTTTATCATTTGCAGCGGAACTTCGAGCAGGCAAGTCCAGGGAATCGCCGACAACGTGGAAAAAGGGCTCAGGGCGAGGGGAATCAAGCCGCTGGGAAGCGAGGGGAGGCAGGAAGGCCACTGGATTCTCATGGATTACGCCGATGTGATCATCCACATCTTTTACGAACCGGTGCGCCAGGTGTACGATCTGGAAAGCCTTTGGTCCGAGGCGCCCAGGGTCGAAGGAGTACACAGTGAAGGGTGAACGGAAAAAGCTCTGATGGTCGTTCGCCGATCATTGACAGGACTTTTATGACGCTCGCGACAGGTTTTGGAAAGAAGATAAAAAAGGCGCGGGTCCTTGCGACCCTGCTGGTTTTCACCTTCACACTCCTTTTCCCGGGCGGGGCGTCCCCGATGAGCCTGAGCGATGAAAACGCGCTGGGAAACAAGATCATCAAACTGATCCGGAAGTCCGCGCCCTTTATCGAAGACGGCGAAATTCTCACCTATGTCAATGAAGTCGGGCAGCGCATCGTAAGCCAAGTCGGCGTTACGCCCTACAAATTCCGATTTTTCGTAATCGATGAACCGGTCCCCAACGCCTTTTCCGTACCCGGCGCAGATGTCTTCATCTACCGGGGCATCATCGAGATGATGTCTTCTGAAGACGAACTGGCCGCCATACTCGGCCATGAATGCGGACATATCACCGCGCAGCATTTCCAGCGGTCGATAGATGAATCGAAGATCACGAGCATCGGAATGCTGGCGGGGCTGATCGCGGGGATTTTTCTCGGAGCGCCGGGGCTGGCGATGGGGAGCATGGCCGCGGGCCAGACGGCGGCCCTCAAATACAGCCGCGAGCATGAAATGGAAGCCGATCTTCGCGGGTTTGGCTATCTGTGCAAGGCGGGCTACAACCCCGAGGCCATGCCGGAGGTGATGAAAGCGCTCATGCAACGCACCTGGCTGCAGAGTGCGAACGTGCCCGATTACCTCCAGACCCACCCGGGCACCGAGGAGCGTGTACTCTACCTGAACGAGTTGGTCAAAAAGGAACAGGCCTCGCACAAGTTTGTCAAGAAGCCTCCGACGGGGGATTTCAAGGTGATTCAGGCGGCCCTGATAGCCGGCTACTCGAACGAGGAAAAAGCTCTCGAGCGTTTCCGGGCGGGGATCAAAAAAGGCGACAGCACGGCGGTCTACGGACTGGGGCGTCTATACCTCAGGGAAGAAAAGTGGGGCAAGGCCGTCGTCGAACTCAAGAAAGCCGCGGGCCTCATGCCCTACGACCCGTTCGTGCTCAGTACTCTTGCGGAAGCCTGCCGCAAGGCCGGCAAGCTCAAGGAGGCGAAAACCATCCTGGAATCGGCCCTGACCATCGACCCGTCCTCGACGATCGCTCACTACAGGCTTGCCCTCGTGCTGATGGATATGGGGAAAAAAGATGAGGCGATCGCAAACCTCACGCAGATCGAAGATTTTGCCCCCACTTTTCCCGATATAGATTATCAGCTGGGCGTGGCCCTGGGGCAGACGAACAGTCTGGGGCAGGCCCATTTTTATCTGGGATGCTATTACTATCATGAAGATAACAGTGCACTTGCAATTGTGCAGTTTAAAATGGCAAAAAAGCTCCTCACCGGTTCAAAATTAATACAGACAGACGAGTATTTGAAAGAACTTCTACCCAAGAAACATGGGTTCTCCCTGCACCTGTGATCCAATGGAGAAGCGTATTATGTCCCATCGTAATAATAAAGACTTACAAAACAAACAGCCGGCATCGGAAATTTCTCCATTCGCTGACTCATCCGGCAAAAACATCCCCCTTCTGGTCATTTCCCTGCTGGGGCTGTTGGTTTCCCTGCTGAGCGGTTTGCATGAATCCATTCCGTTTGCAGCCTCGATCTGCACCAATGCGTGCGCGGATACGACCCGGATGCATTTTCTCCACGTTCCCTTCTGGGTGTGGGGCATCGTTTTTTACCTCCTGGCTGCAGCCCTGGCCATTTTCAGGCAGGAGGCGCTCGCGTGGATCGTTTTTTGCGCTGCGGGAGTGGAAGCCGTTCTCGTAGTGATCATGGTCCGCATGCACCTTCCCTGCATCTTCTGCATTGCGAATGCGGCAGTCGTTGCCGTGCTGCTTGCGGTTGCGTTCAGAAAAGAGCTTGTGTGGCAGCAGGCGACCTTGGGGCTTTTTTTCTTTGTGGTCTTCCTTTTCCTGGTTCCTTTCGAAAACAGCCTGCCCTTTTTCGCCGAGGCAAACGCGGGAGCCGGCCGCCAGGAATACGCAGCGGCGGCAAAGGTGGGAAATGAAGTCATAACCAACCAGCGGCTCGACGTGCTTCTCGGCTCAAACCTTCTCCAGTTGCGCACGCAGATCTACCAGATGAAAATGCAGAGACTGAGCCAGCTGATAGAAGATGGCATTCTTGCCCGGGAGGCAAAAAAAGAGGGCAAGACGGTCGATCAGCTCGTCAAGAGGGTAACCGCTTCGGTAAACGTTTCCGATGCCGAGGTAGCCCAATACATGCAGGAGCATCAACAGCAGCTCCAGGTCTATGAGAAAACCGTTCCCAACCTCAAACAGCGTATCCAGCAGGGACTCCTGGAGCAGAAAAAACAGATCGCTGTAAGAAACTATGCCCAGTCGCTCGAAGCCCGTTACGGGGTGAAAATCTTTTTGCCCGTGCCCAAGCCGCCGACGGTAACGGTCGATACGAAAGGCGCCCCGGCTCTCGGGCCGAAAAATGCTCCGGTAACCGTGATCGAATTCTCCGACTACCAGTGCCCGGCATGCCGTGCCAACCACCCGGTGGTAAAGCAAATCAGGAAGGAATTTGCGGGCAAGCTGCGGTGGATCTATATGGAGTACCCCCTGCACATACACCAGTATGCTTTCGAGGCGGCGGAGGCCGGGCTCTGTGCCGAAGATCAGGGAAAATTCTGGCAATATCAGGACGATCTCTACACCACGCCCGACCTCACGGTCCCCAATTTGATCGCCATGGCCAAAAAGATGGGAATGTCGGGCAAAAAGTTTTCGCAGTGCCTCAGTAGTTCGAAATATAAGGCTCAAGTGAAAAAGAGCATGGCGCAGGCGACCCAGATAGGTATAGACAGGACCCCTACATACGTTATAAACGGTATGGTGTTCATCGGGGGGCCGTCACTCGACAGATTCAAAGATGTGATCGAGGAGGCGTTACAGGCAGCGGGGATTCGGAAGCAGATTGCCCGAAAGGCCAAGTGAATCGCTGTTCATCCCTTTCCCTTTGGTGTGGTCTTTGAGGCGCACGTTGTGACAAACATGAGATGGAGGGTTTCATGAAGATTCTTGTAAGCGACAATCTGTCCGAATCCGGGATCGAAATACTTACCAAAGTTCCGGGCTTCGAAGTGGATGTAAACACTTCGCTCACTCCGGAAGAACTGAAGCGGGTAATTCGGGACTACGATGCGTTGATAATCCGAAGCGCCACCAAGGTGACGGCGGAAGTGATCGAAAATGCCGATAACCTCAAGGTGGTGGGCCGCGCCGGCATAGGGCTGGACAACGTCGATATAGAAGCCGCGAGCAAACGGGGCATCGTGGTGATGAACACGCCGGAGGGCAACGTCATCACGACCGCCGAGCATACCATCGCGATGATGCTTTCCCTCACCCGCAACATTCCGCAGGCTTCGAGTTCTTTAAAGAACAACGCCTGGGAAAAGAAGCGTTTCAAGGGAAAGGAAGTCTACAACAAGGTGCTGGGCATCATCGGAATCGGCCGAATCGGACGCGTGGTGGCCGACCGCGCCCAGGGGCTGAAGATGCAGGTAATCGCCTACGACCCCTTCATCAATCCCGAGGTTATCGAGAGCCTGGGTCTGCGGAGCGCTACGTTTGACGAAATGCTTGCGCAGGCCGACTACATCACGGTGCATACCCCGATGACCCCGGAAACCCGCGGCATGCTCAACAAAGCGGCCTTCGCGAAGATGAAAAAGGGGGTCTTCATCCTCAATTGCGCCCGTGGGGGGATCGTTGACGAGCAGGACCTCTACGATGCCATAAAAGAGGGAAAAGTTGCGGGGGCTGCTCTGGACGTCTTTACAAAGGAGCCGCCAACCGATCATCCGCTGCTCACCCTCGACCAGGTGATCGCCACCCCGCACCTCGGGGCGTCAACGGCCGAGGCGCAGGAAAACGTCGCCCTGGCGGTTGCCGACCAGATTACCGATTACCTGACCCGGGGCACCATCCGCAATGCCGTAAACGCACCCAATATCGACGGGGCGGTTCTGGTAAAGCTGCGCCCCTACCTGACCCTGGCCGAACAGCTCGGATGCGTACTCTCCCAGATTACCAAAGGCGCCATCCAGAAGGTCTCGGTGGAATTCGTAGGAGATGCGGCCGCGATGGAGACCCAGACGCTCACCACGGCGGTCATCAAGGGCATGCTCACCCCGATCCTGGGAGACATGGTCAACTTTGTAAACGCCCCCGTCCACGCCAAGGAGCGCGACATCCGGGTGAGCACCTCGATTCGCAGCGAGGCCGAAGACTTCACCAACCTGATCAGCATCCATGTGAAGACGTCGCAGGGGGAAAACCTGGTGGCCGGAACAATCGTCGGGAAAAAAGAGCCGCGGATGATCCGGATCAACGACTTCCGTCTGGAAGCACCTCTGGAAGGGCACCTGGTTCTCATCTACAACATCGACACTCCCGGCACCATCGGCGCGATCGGGACCTGCCTGGGTCGCCACCATATAAATATATCCCTGATGAACGTCGGGCAGGTGCTCGCACGCGGACAAAACATTATATTCTTACGCACGGATATGCCGGTTCCCGCAAATGTCGTCCAGGAACTGCTTGCGCTCGAAAACGTGGACCTTGTCCAGGCGATTACACTCTGTTAATGCAACGGGGGAGGAAATCATTCCATGGCAGAACATGAAGAAGAAAAGGGATTTGTGATCAAGGATCGCCGTCGGTTCGCCGAAGGAGCGGAACCCGAAGAAGAAAGCAAGGGGCCGCAGACGGAGAGCGAGCGGCCCGAGGCCGAACCGCAGAGCGCAGGACCCGAAACCGCTTCCCGCGAAGAGGAACGGGGACCGTTGCCCGAAGTGTCGATGGCCACCTTTGTTTTTTCGCTCAGCTCCTCGGCTCTGGTGCACCTGGGGGAGATCCCCGAACCGGAAACCAACCAAACGAGGGTCGATCTGGGGATCGCAAAGCAGATCATCGACACCCTGGGCATGCTCCAGGAAAAAACGAAGGGAAACCTCGATCCCGACGAGGAAACTCTGCTCCGCTCGGTGCTCTACGACCTGCGGATGCGCTACGTCCAAAAATCGGGCAAATAGCGTGGGCACCCTGGAAGGCGACGTATTGGAAAAGGTGAGGAAAAGGCCGGGATCGGTTTTGGAGGTCCCGGCCAAAATAAACCTGTGGCTCGAGGTGATCGGAAAACGAGAAGACGGCTACCACGATCTATCGAGCCTGATGCTTCCCGTTTCCGTTTTCGACCGCATCGGGGTGGCAGTTACGCCGGGAGAGGGGGGGATATCGCTTTGGTGCAACACGCCGGAGATCCCTTCCGACGAGAGAAACCTCGCCTGGCGGGCGGCCGAGCTTTTTCTCAAGGCAAGCGGCAAGGCGGCCCGGGTGGAGATAGAAATCGAGAAACGCATCCCCTGGGGCGCGGGTCTTGGCGGGGGCAGTTCGGACGCTGCCGGCGTTCTTAACGCCCTCAACGCCTTTTTCCAAGAGGCCCTTCCCCCGGAGAGGCTCCAAACAGCGGCACTGAAGCTAGGGGCCGATGTGCCCTTTTTCCTCACCCCCCGCCCCGCCCTGGCCACGGGAGTAGGCGAAAGGCTCGAATTTGCCCGAAGCGCACCCGACTATCCGCTGCTTCTCATAAAACCCCCGGTTTGTGTGCCGACGGCCTGGGTGTATCAAAATTTGAAATTGACAAAATCCGCGGCTCAAATTAAATTAGCTAGTTTCGAAGAGGATCCGTGGCAATTTACGGCCCTCATCGAAAATGATCTGGAATCGGTCACCGTTCCCCGCTACTCGATCATCGCGGAAATCAAGCGATGGCTGCTCGGGCAGGGAGCGCTCGCGGCCTCCATGAGCGGAAGCGGGCCGACGGTGTTTGGAATCTTCCGGAACGCTGGTGCGGCGCAGGACGCCGCAGCAGTGGCGGCAAAACAGTGGTCGGATTGTTGGGTTCACTGCGCGCAGGTACTTTAACTTTTTTTGGGGCGTCGCCAAGCGGTAAGGCACGGGTCTTTGGAATCCGCATTCGGAGGTTCGAATCCTCCCGCCCCAGCCATTTTTTCCCTGCCTGTCCGATGGGCAAGCGGGGCAGAGTGAGACTATGTGGAGCCGCTTAACCCTTTTTGCCGGAAATTCAAATACCGCTCTTACCCAGAAGGTCTGCTCGCAATTGCAGATAGGCACCGGCAAAGCCCTCATAGGCCGCTTCAGCGACGGGGAAATTCGCGTTGAGATCGCTGAAAACGTAAGGGGCAAAGACACCTACGTTCTTCAATCGACCTGCCCTCCCGTCAACGAAAATCTCATGGAACTGCTGGTCATCATCGACGCTCTCAAAAGAGCTTCGGCGCGGCGGATAAACGCCATAATCCCCTATTACGGCTACGGGCGGCAGGACCAGAAGGATAAGCCCAGGGTTCCCATCGCCGCCAAGGTGGTTGCCGATCTTTTGACCGTCGCGGGCGCCGACCGCGTGATTACAATCGATCTGCACTCGGACCAGATCCAGGGGTTTTTCCACATTCCCGTGGAGCATTTGTTTGGCACAACGGCCCTGCTCGAAGCGATACGAGGCGACTTGGAGGGAGACGAAATCATTGTGGCCCCGGATGCAGGAGGCACGGAGCGCTCGCGCATCTTCGCCGCGCGTTTGAAGCTCGATCTGGCTCTCATGGACTACCGGGGGGAAACCGATACACATCCGGAAATCGTTGGCAGGGTCAAGGGCAGAAAGGTCATCATCCTGGACGATCTGATCGATTCGGGCCAGACGGTTTTGCGCACAGCCAACGCGGCCTTCGAGGCAGGGGCCGGAAGCGTCGAGGTCTGTGTGGTCCACCCCGTGCTTTCCGGGGCGTCGGTAGAGGGAATCGCCGAATCGGCTATCGCAAGGCTGCTGGTAACCGATACCATTCCGCTCTCCGAGAAGGCGAAGGCGTGCGAGAAGATCCATGAGGTAAGCATTGCGCCCATGCTTGCCGAGGTCATAAAGAGGGTGCATTTTGAGGAATCCATCAGTTCGATATTCAAGGAATACTAAATTACGGCGCACCGCGGCCGGCCCCTGCGCCGCAGCGGACTCCACAAATGAGCGCCGGTTGAATCGGAGGCACACGCAATGAGTCTGGAACTCGAAGCAGTACAGAGGCAGAGGACGGGGAAAGGCGGCGCACGCAGCGTACGCAGAGACCAGATGGTCCCGGCGGTCCTCTACGGCCCCAAGACCCCATCGACCCACCTTTCGGTTTCTTCCGCGGTCCTGGAGAAGTTTCTTCGCGAGACCCGCAGTGAAAGCAAGCTCATCAACCTCAAGGTCGAGGGCGGTGAACCCCGGCAGGTGTTGATTCGCGAAATTCAGACCCACCCCTTCCGCAGGCGCTTTCTCCACGTCGATTTCTATGAAGTGCCGCTCGACCAGGAGATCACCGTGGAGGTGACCGTCGAACTCGTTGGCGATTCGATCGGGGTGCAGAAAGGCGGAGAACTGAACCTCATCCAGAGAACGCTCGCCGTTCGCTGCCTGCCCAACCAGATCCCGGAAAGCATTCGCATAGACATCAGCAAACTCGACCTGGGAGATGTGCTCCATGTCGAGGAACTGGTCGCCGAATCCTCCTATGTGTTCGACGATGCCCCCTCGACCGGCGTTGTCAGTATAGAGAGCCCGGAGAGTGCGGCGCCCGCGCAGGAAGGTTCGGGAAAATAGCATTGCATGGCTGACGTGTGCCGCACCGACGTGCCGATCCTTGCCGTTATCGGCCTGGGAAATCCCGGCAAAGAATACGCGAACACGCGCCACAATGCCGGGTTCCAGGTTGTCGACAGGCTGATAGCGCGCTATCTGCCATCGATGATGGAGCGCAAATTTCGCGCCTCCTGGGGATTCGGGATGGCCGAGGGCCGCAAGGTGCTCTTCGCCAAGCCCCTCACCTACATGAACAGGAGCGGCGAAGCGGTCGGCGAGATGCTCAAGTACTTCGGAATCCCTGCCGGGAAGATGCTGGTCGTCCACGACGATCTCGATCTCGGCTTCGGGCGCATCCGCATTGCCCAAAGAGGCGGTTCGGGCGGGCACAAGGGCATTCAGTCCATCATCGAACAGGTAGGCAGCTCCGATTTTGCACGGCTGAAACTCGGGGTCGGTCGCCCGAAACACGGGGAGCCGGTCGAAAATTTCGTCCTGCTCCCCCCCTACTCCGAAGACCGAGAAGACTACGACAAAATGCTCTCCCAGGCCGAAGAAGCCGCCCGCAGCATCCTCGCCGGATGTCTCACAGATGCCATGAATACCTTCAACCGGCGTGTTTGACACGATTTACAGAACGGAGAAAAGAACCGGCCGGAAGGCTGTAGCGGTTTTTCACCGGTAGGTGACCTGCTGCTGATTTTGCCCCGATACTTTTTAGGTCCGGATGGTATAGAACCCGGCCGCTCCAGTTTTTTATCCCTGGTCGGACCTGGCATGAACGCAACCAGGCGTAATATCCTGTCCTTTATGAAAACGGACCGTCGTTTGCCCCCCCCCCGTCAGAGTGGCGATACTACCGGTGGGACTCTCTCCGGCTTCTCAAGAATGGATACGACCTCTCGGCTTTAGGACAGGCAGCCTTCCCATTACGCGACCATTACCACCCTGGTACCCACGAATTCAGTTTCAAATCGAGGCTCGCCATCTTCGAAAAGCATACTTAATACTGCAAGTTCCGATTGAGTTCGTCCAGGGTCTCACCCTGGCTGTACGCTCCTGGGAAACCGGGGACATAGCCGACATACAAGCCGGTTTCAGCGCATTTTCCAATGATGGCAGTGAATTTGTTTGGCTGTAGGTGTCGGACAAAGCAGGCAAAGGCCTGTTAAAATTCGCTTGCGTTGTCGTTAACTAAACGTTAATTTATGATATGTACGCGATTCAATTCACCAGACAGGCCATTAAAGCACTGCGGAAAATGCCTGCCAATGAGGCGGCGTCCATCCGTTTAAAAATTAAGGAACTTGCCTCTAACCCCTTCACCGTTCCCAATGTGAAGAGCCTTGCTGGAAGACCGGGTTATCGGCTGAGGGTAGGTGATTGGCGCGTCATCTTTGAAGTTGCCCAAAATGAACAAGCTATTTCCATTTTGACAATTGCCCAGCGCGGAGGTGTTTACCGGTGAAAGCGCAGATCATCGAAAAAGACGGTCGTCCGGAGTGGGCTGTGATTCCATATTCGGAATACGAACGACTCTTGGAGGCAGCAGAAAGCCTGGATGATGTTCGCGACTACGATGCAGTTAACAAAGCCCTCTCAAGCGGCGGTGAGGAGTTGGTGCCGGCCGACATAGCGGATCAACTCATTAACGGAGAAAATCCTGTCAGGGTATGGCGGAAGCACCGCGGTCTCAGTCTTTCGGAACTGGCCGCTGTATGCAAACTCACACCGGCGGCCGTCTCGCAGATCGAAACCGGGAAGAGAAGCCCTTCGATTGAGAAGATCAAAGCAATCGCCGCAGCACTGAGCGTAGATGTTGACGACATCATTTAGGAAATTCTCCGAGTCCACGTTATCCGAGGGATACTCCATGGTTGAAACCACCCAGGATGCCTCACGCCCCCCCGTTTCCACACTGCGAGCCCCTGGATACTTCATGATCCGGGAGCATGGAGGAGAGGCGGGCGGATGAGCGGGACGCGATAATGCAAGACCTCGGACCCAGGAACGGAGGTCGGCAACGATCTCAACTTGACTCAGTCCGTCGTCAGAAGGGGAGAGATTATGAAAGAACTCGGCTTTACATTGGTTGACGAAGGACGCATAATTTCATGGGCGTCCCCTATCCTCTCTACTCAGGCATGATGTGGATAAGGTAGGTCGTTGGGCTTGAGGCCACTGGGTGGCTCCGCGGTATGACATCCACATTTATTGAGCCTCAACGGCAAAGCCTCGTTTTCACCCCGAAAACATCATTTTAAGACCGAAAAAAGGCCTTCTTTTCGACCTAAATGATCTTCGAAGAAGGAATTATGGCGATAGGTATCTGACCAGCCCAAGCGGCGGATCTGTTTTATGAGTGTCGGTTGCCAATGTCGATGAGTAATCCGCAATCCTTGGGAGCGCATCTCCATTTTACCGCTTCTTTCGTCCCGCCGCCCAGGCAACTCCATTGGTTGGAGGGCCGGCAGGTTTGTTTGATCGGCGATTGATCCGCATAAACAATCGAGGATGGTGGAGGGTAATCCTGCCATACGGGAGCTTGACGGGGAGTCAGACGCGTGGTACTCGGTGTGCATGAGCAACGAACCGAAAGGCACTGGACTCTGCCATAGATGCCGGGTGAAAAATGGATTGCAGCAATGTCGTATTCAGAGGCCATGCTGTACAGCGGATGTTTGAACGGGGTATAAGCAAGACCCAGGTCATTGAGGTCATCAACCTTGGCGAACAGATCGATGACTACCGAGATGACAAACCGTATCCCAGTGTTTTACTATTAGGTTGCGTCGATGGCATCGCCATACATGTGGTTCTTGGCATCGACCCGGAGAGTAAAACATGTTATGTGATCACCGTATATCAGCCTGACCCGGGTATCTGGCGATCGGATTTCAGGAGGAGACTGAAATGAAGTGCATCCTGTGCGGCGGGGAAACTCGTCTCGGAGAGGCTATCGTCACTCTGAACCGTGGGGAGACTGTTGTGATTATCAAAGGCGTACCCGCCCAAATCTGCGAGAATTGCGGGGAGTATTTTCTGTCCGAAGAGGTGACCGCGATTGTGCTTGACAGGGCAGAGCAGGCCGTGGTAAAGGGCGCCGAGGTAGAAATACTGAGGTTCGCCGCCTGAAACCTTTCTTACAGAACACTCATGGTGCATACCGGTCAGTCTCTTCACGAACAGAGGCGTCAACTCTACGCTCTTGATATTTCGAGCTTGCTCCAGCCCAGCGAAAGTCTAATCTCGCTTTGCAAGTGAAGGCGAGGTCACCCATTAAAAGGCCGGGGTCAAGAGCAAAAACTACCCCCTGTGCAGGAGAATGACTTTTTCTGAGACGCCCTTGACTGTCAAGGCCGCCTCGCCTCGCCCGAGTATTCAATCGTCGGCAACGAGCGCCTGTTTCCCGCTATCAAACAGTCGGTAACATTTTTACCGCACCTGCAGTTTCTTTGGTTTTGATGTCAGTTCTTCACTGCACCAGTCACCCATCAGGATTTAGGTCTTTTTGGCAAATTTCTGTCAAAGGACCCTTCCCGCCCGCCGGCGGGCCAGAAAATCTTCAGTTCCATACCATGTCCAAATGGACTTAACAGCTCTCATGGTTATTAGCCACCCCTTGAACGGCTCATGGCATGGGCAGTAAAGATGTTTACCTCTTTATAATTTGTGCTGGGTGGAACGGCTTTCCAATCAGCCCTGGTGGTTTTTCCAACCCCACTGTCAGGTTCACCGTCCCAGCCAGTTCGTTATTACGGCATGATTCATGCCCCATCCTCCCGGTCAATAAGGCTTCACGCATACGCGGGTCTTTCCCTTTTTTTAAACTCGCACCAAGCGGCAGACCCGGCGGAGTTTCGGAGGGCCGCCGGAACGGGGTCCACCACAACCCCTGGAGGCGGCCCGTAGCGGCTCCGCCGGCCCGTAGCGGAGAGCCCGGCCATCCATCGTTCTGGTTTTTTCGAGCCAGGAGGTCTCATACTCGAACAGCCTCGTCGCCCTCAGTTGGGTCCCGCAAATAATTTCTCGGGCGTAAACGCTGCTTCTGTTTTCATGATGCAATAAGCCGCCCTTGCCAGTCCTCATCGCTGTAGCAGGTGGCATGAGCAAGATCATAAAGTGGGTCGTCGAGACCGGCGTTACCGCTTTTGATAAACGGGATCACTTGCTCGAGCAACTCGCGGCGAGTCTCTTCGTCTACCTTTTTGCCCGCAAGCTTTTTCCGGATATCATCAATGAGGCCGACCACGTGATACTCAGTGTCCTCGTCACCGCCGCCATAGGTATCCATGTCTTCGAGGTCAGGATACAACTCCCACCACAGCGCCATGACTATCTCGCCTTCGGAGCTGATTTCCTGTTCGGCGGTGAGCTTGACATACTGCTTCAGGTAATCGAAGCACTCACGGCGCATCTCCGGGCTAAAAAGCGAAAGGTGGACGACCAAGTTCTTCAATATCTCCGGCTTGGCCGCCCCCAACAAATCGTTCAGCGGATCAGCTGTTTTCTTTCCCTTGGCCATCTTTTTCCTCACATATGAAAGCAGACCACATGATCGAGAAGCGGGAGCCTCTTCAGATGAAAATCGCCATATCGTTTGTCGGAGTCGCGTTGAATCTCCACCAATCCGAGAAAGCCGGCAAAGCTATCGAGGCAACGAAGAGAATAGCAGCTACGGAGAATCTTTTCGGGCGAAAAGTACTCCCCAACAGGCGAAACCTCTTGCAGCACCGCCGGGAAGGCGCGAAGGAACCAGTCCTCATAGTACCGGTTCGATTGCCATTCCGTCCCAAGTCTTTTGAGCAGATAAAGGCTAAACAGAAAGGATTGCTGGATCAACGGGACCGGCTGCCAATGGTCCCTGAAAGCCCAGTTGTACCTGGTAGCAAAATCCCGGAAAAGCTTTGGGTAAATGCCGGCAAGCCCATGTTTGTTCATAAGTTTCCGACATTCACCGCTTACGATAAACTTTCCCTTGTACTTCCTGATAAATCCACTCAATCCGGAGACCAGGCGGGTAACGTGCAGGTCGAAAAATTCGGGTTCAGAGCGCAGTTCCCCAAAACGGTAGATTTCCCTGTATTTCTCCTCTCCCATATACGCCATGGCTATGTCTCTGCACAAATTACGCGGGAGATTGCCAGTGGAGGTCGACTTTACCCCCTGATCGCCAAGCGCTTCAACCAACAGGCTAAAGAGTTTAAGGATCGGGGCCTCGGGGGTAATATCAAGACGGGACGGGAAACTTGCAAGATCAGGTGTGTCGAAGGGGAAATGCAGAAAACGATGCATCTGTTCCGAGGAGAGGCCATCGAAGTTATCCCTGGGCGCCCTGTTACGTTCTTGCGTATACGCACTCAAGAATGCGTTGGCTTCTTCCAGTGAGGAAAAGCTCCGCCCCTCGAGCAGTTCCCTGATTTCGCCCATTGCATCGTCAAGCTTTGCCCGATGGACATCGGCACTCAGCTTATTTGCGCAGCAATGTTGAAATTCCTTTCCACTGCCGCACGGACAGAGATCGTTTGGTCCGATTATCATGGACTGCTCCATTAGATCCAACGACACAAAGTGATTGACCGCGCATCTCAATTCGGCCGCGGTTTTCACGCATGTTCGACGGACATGTTCGGCATCAGTTTTGATATGAGAGGATACTTCTCCGGATGCTTTATCGATTCGACCGTCAGATCTATATCGAGATCAGGCCAATAGAGGTGCTGTGGTCCCTGCAACATGACATTGAGTATGGCGGATACCGAGGCCGCTTCGAACCAGGGGAAATCCTGAAACGGAAGGAAAAGTTCCTCTTCGCCGACTAGTACCCAAAAGCCGTGTTTCGAGATATTGGTGACTTCAACTTCCGAAATGAGAGTCCCAAGCTGTTTTGATTTCATCAATATGCTCCTCGATAACCTGGTGCAAAAGCCGCAGCTCCGGTTCAGTAAAACCAAAACTCCTCGCAAGCGCGATTTCGGGTTCTACCCAGAATTTCGCTTCGCCTCGACCACTGCTGACATGAACGTGAAGACGCGTCTCTTCCCGGGAAAAGAAATGGAATCGAAAGTCTTTGTATCTGAAAACGGTGGGGCTCATATTTCAAGACCTAAGTCGCCGGAGGAGAGTACCCGGACCGGACTTGCCTGTCAGGATCGCAACCTCATCTAATTGCTTCCAAGCTGGATTATAAGCCGCTCCGCAGAGCTTTGCAAAAAAAAGGAGTTGAGCATTCAGGATGTGAAGGAAGCGAGTCCAGGTCATTGAGGTCATCAACCTTGGCGACCGAGAAAAACATGTTATGTGATCACCGTATATCAGCCTGACCCGGGCATCTGGGAACCGGATTTCAGGAAGAGACTGAAATGAAGTGCATCCTGTGCGGCGGGAAAACCTTTTCTGTCCGAAGAGGTGACTGCGATTGTGCTTGGCAGGGCGGAGCAGGCCGTGGCAAAGGGCGCTGAGGGGGAAATACCGAGGTTCGCCGCCTGAAATCATTCCTACCGATCATTTGCTTCCCTCACGAACCGGTTTTGTGGAGTACCCTGTAAACCGCTGCTGATATTCTTTCGGTCGCAAGCCGGTCAGTCGGGTAAAGACTTTCCTGAAGAAGGGAACATCCTCGTATCCAACCTTGTAGGTGATTTCATTGAAAGTCCAGCCGCCCTCCTCCAGCAGGCGCTTGGCGGCCTCGACCCGTAAATGCTGCAGGTAATTGAGCGGAGTCACGCCCGTGCATTGTTTAAACCGGCGCTCAAAGGAGCGGCGGCTCATCCGGAAGCTCTCGGCCAATCGCTCGTAGTCAATATTGTCCGTGCAATGGTCCTCGATCCACTTCTGAATCCTTTGCACAACCGCATCCCCATGATCCTCGAAAAAGAAACGAGAGATGTAGGGGGTCTGCATCTCGCGGCCAAGGTCGAGGACCATCGTCTTGGCGGACTGTACCGCAGTTTGCCGACCGCAGAACTTTTCCACCAGGTAAAGCGACAGATCCAATCCGGCATTTGCCCCCGCCGAACAGTAGAGGCGGCCCTGGTCGATAAACATCCGGTCTTGATTCAAATTCACCCGGGGATACCTTCGCCGAAACACTTCTGTAAAACCCCAGTGCAGAGTCGCCGATTTCCCGTCCAGCAAACCGGTTTCCGCCAATAGAAACACTCCCGTACAGATACTGGCCACATGGGCGCCCTGCTCGTACTGCCGGCGGATCCAGAAAACCAGTTCGGGGTTTTTCTCTAGAATCTCCTCTATGTAAGTGGCCGATGCAATCACGAGCAGGTCGGTCCCGTCGATGGACTCGATACTGCAATGGGGTTGAATTTGGACTTTGTTCAGGCACTGGATCGATTGTCCGTCGGCCGAAGCAATCGCAACGTCAAAAAAGGGAGTCGGGGCGGATTTGCTCACCCGGTTCCAAAGCCTTCCCGCCTGGTTGAATATATCCATAGGCCCGAAAATCGTGGTGGCCATGGAATTATACACTCCCAGAATGGTGACCTTCCGAACAGGTTCACATTGTTGGATCATCTCTTTTTCACCTTGATCGCGAGAAGTGGCGGTCGATATCACCCCTTACGATGGCGTTTATGCCACTTTCACATCCTGAATTCAACCGCTATAGTCCGGTCCAACACTTCCTCATTCAAAGAAAGGAGACAATTTATGGAATACGAAAAAATCAAAGATGGACTCGCTCCCTGCGGACTGAGCTGTGAGAAATGTTTTGCCCATGTGGACGGAGACATCCGCAGGTACAGCCTTAAGCTCAAAGAAAAATTGGGAAACTTCGACCCTTATGCCATAAGGTTTGAGGCGATGATGGGCAATCCCGTTTTTAAAAAGTATCCCGATTTCAAGGAAATGCTCGACTTCTTCGCTTCAGAAAACTGCAGGGGATGCCGCAACGAGCAGTGCAAGCTCTTTAAGGAATGCGGGATTCGCAGATGCCATCAGGAAAAACGAATGGAGTATTGTTTCCAATGCGGGGAATTCCCCTGCACCAAAACCAATTTTGACGAACCGCTCCATAAAGTTTGGGTCACGATCAACGAGAAAATACGAAAAATCGGCGTCGGGCAATTCTATGAAAAAACCAGGGACCGCCCACGGTATGTTTGATACCGCGCTTCCCGGTCCGTTTTCTTCCACGGTTTTGTCACCTTTGCCAGGGAAAGAATGGCAAGCGGATGCCGCCAAAAACGGTGACGCCTGGTTGACCGGGAACTTTTTTCCCGCAAATGTTCCCTATCGGCGTACAATTCGCCCGCTAAAGTGAAAAGCAGGCGTTTGATTCCTGTTTCGGAAGAATTGGAGGGCGATGTCCCGTAATGCCATAGGATATAGTACAGCAATCGCAGCCGTGGCTTTCTGGTCGACCACCGGTGTCTTTCTTTCCTATTTGAGCACGCATTTCAAGGTGGAACCGCTTGCCCTTGCGTTTTGGCGCAATCTTTTGATTTCCGCCACCCTGGTGCCGGTTTTTTTGCTGACAAACAGGCGTCTTCTGCGCATTGCCCCCGGGGAGATCGGGTTTTACGCTCTTTTCGGGTTCGTTCTGGCTTTGCTCAACTATATTTGGACCCTTGCGGTAGTCAAGGACGGGGCTGCGGTCGCAACAGTACTCATCTATAGCTCGACAGGTTTTACGGCCGTTTTCGCCCGCTTTCTCTTCAGAGAAAAACTCGGCCCGGCCAAAATAGCGGCCATTCTTTTCAGTCTGGTCGGCTGTGTCATGGTTTCCAACGCCTACCGGGCCGAAATGTGGAGGCTCAACGTAGTGGGGGTATCCGCGGGTCTGCTTTCAGGGATTGCTTTTTCGGGGTTTAGCCTGTTTTCCAAGGAGGCATCGAGACGAAAGGTCAACTCGTGGACGTCCCTGATCTATTCCTTTATCTTCGGTGCGGTGTTTACCTTCGCCTTCAGTCTCGTTCCAAGGCTTCCGGGCTCGGCCGGGGTCGCGAGACTGCTTTCCCCGAACCTGCCCGCAACGGGATGGCTCGTGCTCGTCGTACTCGCTCTCGTGCCAACACTTTTCGGCTTCTGGTTCTACAACATGTCGATGAACTACCTGCCTGCAAGTACTGCGAACCTGCTCGCGACCCTGGAGCCGCCCATGACGGCGCTGGAGGCCTACGTTCTTCTCGATGAGCGCATGACGATCATCCAGATTGCCGGCGGTCTGGCAATTCTCGCGGCAGTGGCGATGGTGCAGTTTGAAAAAGCGGAACCGCGGACATCGGCGGCACCACTGGATATCCCTTCAAGCGATCGAACGTAACGTTTTATTCTTTCCACCTCTTGAAGACGAGCGTCCCGTTGGTACCCCCGAAACCAAACGAATTGGAGAGCGCCACCTCGATGTCCGCCTTGCGGGCGGTGTTGGGGACGTAGTCCAGATCGCAGTCCGGATCGGGGAATTCATAATTGACCGTCGGGGGCATGGTCTGATGGTGCAGGGTAAGAGCGGTGAAGGCGGCCTCGATCCCGCCGGCCGCACCCAGCAGGTGCCCGGTCATCGATTTGGTGGAACTTACGGCCATCTTGTAGGCGTGATCGCCGAAGACGGTCTTTATCGCCTGTGTTTCGTATTTGTCGTTGAGATCCGTCGAGGTGCCGTGAGCATTGATATACTGGACGTCCAGGGGGGAAATCCCGGCATCGTCGAGGGCTGCCTGCATACACCGCGCGGCCCCTTCGCCTTCGGGAGCGGGAGCGGCCATGTGGAAGGCATCCCCGGAGGCCCCGAAACCGATAACTTCGGCGTAGATTTTGGCGCCTCGCGCACGGGCGCACTCGAGCTCTTCGAGGATCAAAAGCCCGGAGCCTTCGCCCATGACAAAGCCGTCGCGCTCCTTGTCGAAAGGCCTGGAGGCGTGCAGCGGATCGTCATTTCGGGTCGAAAGGGCGCGCATAGCCGTAAACCCCGCTATTGCGAGCCGGGTTACGGTCGATTCCACCCCTCCCGTAATCATCGCTTCGGCAAAGCCGTTTCGAATGAGATGATAGGCTTGCCCGACTGCGTGGGTCCCGGCAGCGCAGGCGGTCTGCAAAGAAAGATTGGGACCTTTTGCGCCGTGATAGATCGAGATGAGCCCCGGTGCCATATTGCTGATGATCATCGGGATGAAAAAGGGGCTGACCTTTTTGGGACCCGATTCGAGCATCTGTTTGTGGGATTCTTCGATGGTAAGCAGGCCGCCCAGGCCGCACCCGACTACCACGCCGACCCGCGGAGCGAACTCGGGGGGAATCTTCAGCCCGGAGTCTTCCATGGCGTAGCGGGCAGCACCCAGGGCGAACTGGAGAAACGGGTCCATCTTTCGCAGCTCTTTTTTGTTTATGAACTCCTCGGGATGGAAATTCTTGACCTCTCCGGCTATTCGGCTCGCGTATCCGGTGGAATCAAAGCGCGTAATGGGACCAATGCCCGATTTGCCCGCAACCAGGTTAGACCAGTTTTCCTCGATCCCGATGCCAACCGGAGAGACCAGCCCGATCCCGGTAATAACCACACGCCGCCTGTTGTTTTCTGGATTCATCCTGCCGTTTCCTCAGTTCTGGTCTAGTTTCCAGTTTTTAGTTGCTAGTTGCTGGTTTCTACATATACATGCCGCCGTTTACATGGATCACCTGGCCGGTTATATAGGCGGCCGCATCGGAGGCGAGAAAAGAAACGGCCGCCGCAACCTCTTCGGGAGCCCCCGCCCGACCGGCCGGAATCTGCGAAAGCAGGACCTCGCGGGCTTTCTGCGGAATGGCCGCCGTCATGTCGGTTTCGATATATCCGGGAGCTACGGCGTTTACCGTGATCTTTCTGGAGACGATTTCCCGGGCAAGAGATTTGGTCAGACCGATGATGCCCGCTTTTGCCGCCGAATAGTTGCACTGACCGGGATTGCCCGTAAGAGCCACGACCGAGGTGACGTTTATAATGCGGCCGAACCGTCGCCGCATCATGGGCCGCACAACCGCCTGCGAGCAAAGAAAAGCGCCTTTGAGGTTGGTCGACATGACATCGTCCCACTCTGCGGGCTTCATGATCGCCAAAAGGTTGTCTCTGGCAATTCCGGCGTTATTTACGAGCACATCGATCCGGCCATGCGCATCGACTATCTGATCGAAGGCGGCTTTTACCTCACCGGGGTCCGCCACGTCGAAGCGCATGGCGCTCGCCGCCGCGCCCCTTTTCTCGATCAGGGAGACGGTTTCCTCTGCAGCCCCGGGACTCGAGTTGTAATTGACGATCACCCGGGTGTCGGGTGCAGACAACTCCACGGCGATGGCCCGGCCGATACCGCGGCTTGCCCCCGTTACCACCACAACGCGCTGGTCGCTCAATTCGGCTCCTTTATTACATGCGGAAGCGGGAAGCAGGGAGCGGGAAGCGTGAAGATTTTATTCCTGCTTCACGCTTCCCGCTTCTCGCTCCCGATTTCATGCCTCACGCTCGCGTTTAATACGCTTGATGAACTCAGGGAGAAATTCGAACAGATCGGCCACCACCCCGTAGGTGGCCACATCGAAGATGGGCGCCTCCGGGTCACGGTTTACGGCCACGATGACCTGTGAGCCCTGCATTCCCACGAGATGCTGCACCGCACCCGATATGCCTGCCGCCATGTAGAGCGTTGGCGCAACGGTCCTGCCCGTCTGGCCGACCTGGTGAGAAGGCGCCATCCAGCCCTCCTCCACCGCGCCGCGCGAGGCTCCGACAGCCCCGTTCAACATCCCGGCCAGTTCCTCGATCAAGTGGAAATTCTCCGCACTTCGCATACCCCGCCCACCGGAGACGATCACGTCGGCCTCGGTCAACTTGGCCGTCTGATCCTGTTCGGCGATCACCTCGAGCACTTCCACCCGCGCCGTAAAGCACTCCTCGGGCAATTCCACTCTCTCGATGCGCCCCTTTCGCCCCTCAAGCCGTACGGGCTTCATGACCTTGGGACGCACCGTGGCCATCTGCGGCCGCCGGTTGGGACAGATGATGGTCGCCATCACGTTTCCGCCGAAGGCCGGCCGGGTCTGGAGCAAATGGCCCTCGTCTGCGATGTCGAGTTCCGTGCAGTCGGCGGTGAGTCCGGTCTTGAAGCCTGCGGCCACACGCGGAATGAAAGAGCGGCCCATGCTCGTCGCGCCGGCAAGAAAAATTTCGGGACGATGGCGCCCTATCAGTTCGACGATGCATTTCGCATAACGCTCATCGGTAAAATGGGCCAACTCGGGCCGATCGACCACGTAGACCACCTCGGCGCCATACGCGATGAGCTCTTCGGCCACTTCGTCGCCCAGGCCCGAGCCTAGCAGCACCGCCCCGAGTTCCACGCCTCTTTTGTCCGCCAGGATGCGCCCGGCGCTCAAAAGCTCATGGCTCACCCGGTGCACCGTGCCTTCGCGCCATTCGGCGAACACCCACACTCCCCGATAGCTCCCGAGGTCCTCCGCAGGCCCCTGGCCCACTTCGGGAAGAGACAGGGCGCCGAACTCGCACGTATCGACGCAAATGCCGCAAAGCGAACACTCCTCCGAGATCTCCACCCGGTTTTCGCGCATAGAGATCGCGCCCATCGGACAGGCGTCCGAACAGACCCCGCAAACCGTGCATTTCTGCCTATCGACAATGGCTTTCATAGACCTGGCACCCTGGCCTTCTTTAAATATTGGAAAAGCTGCTCGGCCTGATGTTCGACCGGGCCTTCGAGCTGAACGCGGTTTCCGCGCCTCTGGGGGCTGAAAACCCGTACGACCTGGGTAAAGGAGCCGCAAAGGCCGGTGGAGTTCGGATCAAGCCCCAGTTCCGCATTTCCCCAGACGGGAATTTCCGCCTTCTTGGCCCGCATCTTGTGGCGAAGAGAGGGAACCCGCGGCTCGCCCAACTCCTTTATCACCGTCATGAGAGCCGGAAGCTGAATCCTCCAGATCTCGACGCCTTCATCGGTCTGGCGCGCAACCTTGAGAAACCCCTGCTCTTCGAGCTCGATCTTTTTGACAAAGGTCGCATAGGGAAAATCGAGAAGCGCGGCCATCTCCGGCCCCACCTGCGCCGTATCGCCGTCGACGGCCTGCTTGCCGCAAAGAATGAGATCGACATCGCCCATTTTGCGGATGGCCGCAGCAAGCGTGGTGGAGGTGGCCCACGTGTCGGACCCCGCAAAGGCGCGGTCGCTCAAAAGCACCGCATCGTCTGCCCCCAGGCCCAGCGTTTCCCGCAACGCCTCGGCGGCCTGCGGCGGCCCCATCGTGATCACCGTCACCCGTGCTCCGTTTTGGTCCTTGATTTTGAGCGCCCCTTCGACGGCAAACATGTCGAAGGGATTGATGATGCTCTCGACCCCCTGGCGCACCAGGGTGTGGGTGTCGGGGTCGATCCGAACGTTTTTGGTGTCAGGCACCTGCTTGATGCATACGACTATGTGCATATCAGAAGAAGCTCTCCTTAAGCCTGCCGTATTCCTTGTTCAGTTCCTGGCCGATGATGTTGCGCTGAATTTCGTTTGTCCCCTCGTAGATTTGCAGGATCTTCGCATCGCGCATCATTTTTTCGACCGGGTAATCCTTCATGTACCCATAACCGCCAAGCACCTGCACGGCGTTTGTGGAGACCTCCATGGCCACATCCCCGGCGAACACCTTGGCCATTGCGGCCACTTTGCTCACCTCGCGAGGCTCCGAATCCATATAGCGCGCAACGCTGTAGATCAGGGCGCGCGCCGCCTCGGTCTTTGTGGCCATATCGGCAAGCTTGTGCTGAATCGCCTGGAAGCTGATGATCGGCTTTTCGAACTGGACTCTTTTACGCGCATATTCGACGGCCACATCGAGCGCCCCCTGGGCCAGACCGACTCCCAGAGCCCCGATGCCGGGTCGCGATTTATCGAACGTCTTCATGGCGATGATAAAGCCCATCCCCTCTCTTCCGATCAATCTGTCGGCAGGAATGCGGCAATCCTGGAAAATGAGCTCGCGGGTCGCAGAAGCTCGGATGCCGAGCTTTTTTTCCTTTTTTCCAAAGAAAAAGCCCGGGTCTCCCTTTTCGACCACAAAAAAGCTCGCACCGCGCGGCCCCTTGCTCCGGTCGGTTATCGCCAGCACCGAATAGATCTCCGACTCGCCCCCGTTGGTGATCCACTGCTTGGAGCCGTTGAGCACATAATAATCGCCGTCTTTCACCGCGGTCGTGCGAATCCCCGAGACATCGCTTCCCGCCCCCGGCTCGGTCAGCCCGAAGGCCGCCAGTCTCTTCCCCGAGGCGATCTGGGGCAGATATTTCTGCTTTAATTCCTCGCTTCCGAAAAGAAGGATCGGATAGGCCCCCAGACCGCTTGCCGCAAAGCTTGTCGCTATGCCTATGCAAGCCTCCCCCAGCTTTTCGACCGCAAGGCAGTTTTCGAATACCCCTCCGCCCGTTCCGCCGTACTGCTCGGGAATGTAGAGGCCAAATAGATCGGCCTGGGCCAGGTTGTGCATGATCTCCCAGGGGAACTGCTCGGATTCGTCCAGTTCCGCCCGGATCGGGCGAATCTTTTCCCTGGCGATCTGCTCGGTCAATTCCTGGATCATTTTCTGTTCTTCAGTCAAGAAATAGTCCAACGTATTTCCTCCGGTCGAAAAAACTTTCCGTCAGCTTCATCGTCCGCGTAACGAAGCGGCAACAAAGATATTTTGCTTATCATAAAAGCGGGTAAAAATCCACCGCAGTCCCTCATGTTACCCCGGAACACCCCAAATCAATGAAACGTTCGCGGGGGGCGCATTTATTCCTGCTTCCGGAGTTACTCTGCGCTCTTTGCGTCTCTTTGGCGGATTCGATTCTTATTTTGGCGCAGAAGACCATCTGGTTTTAAAATTTTCAAAAAAGACCATGGCACTAAACTGCTTGAAATCCACAGCCGAAGCGCCCTGTTCGATATCCGCCATTTTTTCGCAGATCCGATCCCGCGTGATCCGGCAGGCAAGCCCGATGGCGCTGCTTACCGCCGAGCGCCCGGAACGGCCGTGGGCCACGATGACCGGACTTTTTACCCCCAAAAGAGGAGCTCCGCCAACGTGCTGATACGCCAAACCCTGTTTGAGATCCTCCAGGGCAGTCCCCAGCCCGGTGCTCCGCGGTGCGACCCGGCTCCCGAGTTCCCCCATCATCCACTCGGAAAACCCCTCGCACATTTTCATGACGATATTGCCGACAAACCCGTCGCAGACGACCGCATCGGCCTTGCCTGCGAAAAGTTCGTGGGGTTCCATATTGCCGAGAAAGTTCAGGCTCGAGCGGTGCAAAAGAGCGTAGGCCCGCTGCACGGCCCTCGTGCCCTTGGTCGCTTCGCTTCCGATATTGAGCAGGGCGACCGCCGGGCGCTCTATCCCCCGACTCACCCTGAGGTACATATGGGCAAGGAGTGCAGACTGGGCGAGATGCAGCGCCCCCGATTCGGGATGAGCCCCGGCGTCAAGCAGGATCGGTCTTGCGTCCGTGGTTGGCAGGGAAACGGCAAGGGCAGGCCTTTTAAGCCCGGGCAAAAGCCCCACGAAGTGCTTGGCGGCCGCTACCACCGCCGAACTGTTCCCGGCGCTCACTACGCAATCGACCTCGCCTTCGGCCAGCATGCGCATTGCAACGTTAATCGACGCCTCGCGCTTTTTTCGAATGGCTGTCGGACCGAATTCCTCCATCGAGACGACAAGAGGAGCGTGTACGACCCGCACACCCGATGAGATCCCGTCAGGCAAAAGAGCTCGAAGGGCCTCTTCGTCTCCCACCAGCACGAGTTCCGCCGGGCAAAACACCCCGGCCTGAAGCGCTCCCTCCACTACAGACAGCGGCGCATGGTCTCCGCCCATGGCGTCTATAGCAATTTTCATCCAGCAGACTCACTTCAGGGACGGGGTGGTAGCACCGTCGGCCGAGTCGCCCGCCTGCTTTGCGGGCGGGCCAAGGGGGGCAGTATAACCCATCGGACGGATTGCCATGCCCAACCCACGCGCTCTTCACGTACCGCGGCGCGCTATTCTTCCTCGAGTTCCAGGACCAGGCGACCGTTGTAGTAGCCGCAGTTCGGGCAGGCGCGGTGCGCCAGGCGCAGCTCGCTGCACTGGGGACAACGGGCCAGAGCCGGCGTAGCAATGGCATGGTTCGCCCGGCGCTTATCCCGCCTGGCTTTGGACGTTTTTCTCTTCGGTACACCCATCTTTTCTCGCTCCTAGTTCGAATAAGCCCGATGAAACGGGCGATTTAAACCGTATCGAGCCCCTTATTCCTCGGGCTGTTTTTTCTTGAGCACCTCGAGCTTGGCGAAGGGAGACCGCGAGGTGTGGTTTACCTTGCACCGGCAGGCCTCTTCATTGAGGTTGGCGCCACACCCGGGACATATCCCCCGGCAATCTTCGCTGCAAAGCACCTTCACCGGAAGCCCCAGGAAAATCTGTTCGGCAACCAGCTCGTCGACCTCAATCACTTCCCCGTCAAAGAACTCATAGAGCAGCTCATCGGCTTCGAGCTCTTTTTCGTCCTCCCGCTCCCCCCGCTCCTCGGTGACCAGGTAGATATCCACCTTTTCGTCGACGGGAAGCAAAAAGGGCCGCAAACACCGATGACAGCCGACCTCGAGAGCCCCCTGTATCGTTCCCGTGATCGTGAGGTGATCCGTGCGCTTGTCCAGGAAAAGCTCCACCTGTAGCGGCTCGGGAAGTTTGAGGTGAAAGGGGTCGTCCGGAGGCACAAACCGGTCCAGCATTTCCTGGTCCCAGCGAAGGCTCAGGGTGCGGCCTGAATCCGGTATTTCGTCAACGCGAACGCGCATGGCAACTCTTTCATAAACACAAAACAAGCAGTATAAATCAATCTTTACTTCTGTCAACGGTTTTTGCGCGCTGCCCCGCACCGAGGTGGATAGACGCAACAGATCTCACCCGGCGGCCTTTTCCCCTCCCCCCCGAATTTGCTCAGTGGGCCGGGAGTTTCTCCACAGCCTTTGCCACAATGTCCTTTGACACTTCGGCGAAAATCTTTCTCCAGGCGTAAAAGGTCCACATGCCTTTGCCGTAGCCGATGGTTTTACTCGTTTCGATGGTCGTAACCGGTTGGCCGCCCCGCGTTATATCGACCCGCACCTTGAGCACCGTGCGGCCCACATAGGGCAGCACGCGCGTAGCCAGATGCGCCTCCCGGAAATAGACGATGTGGGCTTTCATAACGTAGGGCTCTCCGGTGCTGTGGGGAGTCCAGAGCATCCCCTTTTCCTGCAGCGACTTTTCGATCCCGTTCCACAGCATGCCGATCACATCGACGTCAAAGACCTTTGAGGTATCGTTTGACACATCGGCCACCCGGACCTGAACGGGAGACTGGGGAACCGCGGCCTCCGCGGGCGGGTTTGCGGGGACGCTAGCGCCTTTAGATCCCCAGAGGCCGCATCCGACCAGACATAATGGAAGGAGAACCAGGGCAAGAAACCGTATCTTTTTGACCATATAAGTGCCTTTCTGCCGAGATTTGGGCGAATGTATACGAAAACTTGGCAAGAATCAAATGATTAGGGAGAAGGTAATGTGTCTTTTCGTGCGCCCCGCAGCGGATAGTGCCAGAGGAACATCAAATGGGCAAGAACTAATCGAGAGCGACTTCGTGTTGGATTGAGTTTACAAGAGTAGTATGCTAGTTTTTCGCACTGCAGCGATTGAGCAACCGCAGGCACAAAAATAACAGGAGGGCAAAAACCCTCCACAGGAGAGTTTTCACTATGGAACCGGTCATCACCCGATTTCCCCCCAGCCCAACGGGCGCCCTTCACATCGGAGGGGCGCGCACGGCGCTTTTCAACTGGCTCTTTGCGCGCAGTCGGGGCGGAAAGTTCGTACTGCGCATTGAAGACACCGATATCGAGCGTTCCACCGAAGAATCGGTCAAGGCCATTCTCGATGCGATGGAATGGCTCGATTTGAACTGGGACGAAGGCCCCTATTACCAGACGCACCGGCTCGAGGTCTATCGCGAATACGCCAAAAAGCTCGTCGACTCCGGCCATGCCTACTGGTGCGAATGCCGCCCGGAGGATCTGGAGGAGCGCCGTAAGGCCGCACTTGCCGAAGGCAGAAAGCCCAAATACGACGGCGCCTGCCGCGACAAGGGGCTGTCGGAGGGGCCCAACCGCGTGCTGCGATTTCGCACCCCGCAGGCGGGAACGACCCTTTTGCAGGACATCATCAAGGGACCCATCGAATTCGAAAACGAAGAACTCGACGACCTGGTCATTCTCAAAAGCGACGGGATAGCCACCTATAATTTCGCCGTGGTTATCGACGACATCACCATGGGGATCACCCACGTCATCCGGGGAGACGATCACGTAAACAACACGCCGCGGCAGATCCTGATCTACAGGGCGCTCGGGGCGAAACTCCCCCGGTTCGGCCACATGCCCATGATTCATGGCGAGGACCGCTCGCCTCTCTCCAAGCGCCACGGCGCGACCTCGGTCATGGAATACAAAAAAATGGGGGTTTTGCCCGAGGCACTTCTCAACTGCCTGGTGCGCCTCGGCTGGTCGCATGGCGACGAGGAGATTTTCTCGCGCGACGAGTTGATCGAGAAGTTCTCGCTCGAAAACGTGGGGAAATCTCCGAGCATTTTCACCATGGAAAAACTGCTGTGGCTAAACGCGCACTACATCAAGGAAAAGCGCCCCGAGGATCTCACCGGGCTTCTCAGGCCCTTTCTTACCGAGCGAAACTACCCAGGAAAACCCGACGCATTTTTGGCCGGAGCGATCCGGACGCTTCAGCCCCGCGCCCACACGCTCGTCGAGATGGCCGATGCGATGCGCTTCTACATGGTCGAGCAGATAGAATTCGAACCCGAAGCGGCGAAGAAGTTTCTCACCGCTGACATGGCAGGGGTGTTCTCCCGGCTGATCGGGGAGCTTTCGGCCCTTTCCGACTTTGGGGAAGCGAGTCTCGAGCCCGTCTTTCGCAATACGGCGGAAGATCTCAAAGTAAAGCTTGGGAAAATCGCCCAACCGGTCCGGGTGGCCCTTACGGGCGGCACGAAAAGCCCGGGCCTTTTTGAAATCATGGAAGTGCTGGGCAAGCAAAGCGTGATCGCGCGCCTCCAAAAGGCGCTGAGATATATGGAACAGTGAACAGTGAGCGGTGAGCAGTGAACAGTGGGGGAACGGAAAATTTTTCAGTTCACCGCTCACCGTTCACTGTTCACTGCACTTTTCACCGCACGTTTCACTTCGATTCGATCGAATCGTGGCTGTAGAGCCCGAGCCGGTTTAAATGAATCGCCTCAAGCCGGGCGGCCGGCTTATCGAGCGAGCCTACGATCGTATAGATCCGGCTCGCATCCTTTTTGTCGCCTTTCCCCGCATCCATCATCACCACAGCCATGTAGGCCGCCTGGACCGAAATCACCCTTTGCCGAGCGGCTACTCGTTTCATATCGAGCAAGGCACAGGAATTGACCAGCCGCGTGTAATCCCGCATCATCGTCTGCCAGGGCATCCCCGCCCGGCGACTCCACTGCACCAGGCGAGCGCGTATGGCCGGAGTGATCTTCGGCTCCTTTTCCTGGTCTCGAAGCGTCGGGTATTCGACCAGGATGCGTTCAAACTCGTTCCAGTGCGGCCGGCCGTAGAGTCCGTCAATTTTTGCCCCTACCGAAGCGAGTTCGGTGTAAAAGGCCGCCAGCCGGTGCCTGAGCGCCGCATGCTTTTTTTCGGCCGCGGCAAGTTTCGCCTGCGCCCCGGAAGGCGGGGCGACAACGGCCGGCCCTCCCTGCACGCCCGCGCACCCTGCGCTCATAGCGATCAACAGAATGACACCCGTAAGATGGAGAAGACATTTCCTGTTCAGTACCCGATGTCTCATCTTCTTTTCACGATTCATGTGGAAATCCATACCGCGCAACCCCGTGTACTCCTTTTACGATGAAAGTAGTATGAAAAATACAGTGAACGTCCGATTTCACAAATGGGAAAACCTGGTAGTATGCTTCCCCATAGTGCACTCCCCGATTTACATCAGTCCCTAGCACTTGCGGTATCATCGCCCCGGAGAAAAGCCAGGACTTCCCCGCCCCCTGGCTTTCTCCTTTTCCGGGCTCTCCAAACTTACCGAAAAATAGCGGTTTCGCATGCGCCTGCCGACAGAAATGTTTATGTTATTTGTAAACCGACAGGAGGAACATTATGCAGGAAATCTTCGAATATTTGCAGGAAAAACTGGAGAGAGCCCTGGAGTTTCTAGCCGGTGTAAAAAACTACGAGGTCGAGGAAGTCAAAGAACGGATTCCGCATAAAGTACCGTACCCTGTGATTCAACCGGTTTCGCGCCCCGACGCTCCCTGTGACAGGTACTAGGGAAGTTTCGGCCTTTCAGACACCCCCTCGGGGGCTCAGTGGGCTATCCCGAAATAGGTTTCACGTATGGTGTCGTTTTGCTTTAGTTCCTCGACATCGCCGTCGAAAGTCACACGCCCTTTGTCGAGGATATAAATTTTTTGGGCAAAATCGATGAAGGAGACATTTTGTTCAGCGATGAGCATGGAGACCTTCTCCTGTTCGTGCAAGAGCTTCAAGACCTCTACGACTTTTTTTACGAACTTGGGGGACAGGCCGCTCGAGGGTTCATCCATGATGACGAGCTTGGGATGGGCCATGAGGGTTTTGGCGACCCCCAGCATCTTTCTTTGGCCTCCGCTCAAAGAGCCGCCCATCTTTTTCCTGTACTCGCGCAGATCGGGAAAATAGTCATACATCTGGTCGGCTCTAATTCGATTCTCTTTTTCGGACCGAAAATAGCCGCCCAACTGAAGATTTTCTTCAATCGTGAGGTTGGGAAAAATCCCGAGTTCGGACATGTACCCGATGCCCGAGGCAATGCGAACGTTGGGTTTTGCCCGCGTGATGTCGTTTCCATCGAAGGTGATCGTGCCTTTTCTGGCATCGAGCAGCCCGGCGATGGTTTTGAGCAGCGTGGTTTTGCCCGCGCCGTTTACCCCGAGCAGGACCACGCTTTGATTGCAGGCAACCGAGAGGCTGCTTCCCCACAGCACCTGAATCAGGCCATAGCCGGACTCAAGGGCTTCCACATCGAGCAAATCCCCCATCACTCTATCTCCCCAGAAAAACCTCGACGACCTCATCATTTCGGGCCGCCTCCTGGATGGAACCCCGAAACAGATTGGCCCCCGCATTCATCACGACCACATCGGAGGTGAGCGTATCGACAAAGCCCAGGTGGTGTTCGACAACGATCATCGCGACTCCGGTTTTGCGGATGCGCAAAAGCATCTCGGCAATCCAGGCCAGCTCCTTTTGGCTGAGGCCTGCGGCGATTTCATCGACCAGGAGCAATTTGGGTTTTGTCGCAAGGGCGGTAGCCAGCCCTAAAAGCTTTTGCTGCGCGAAGGTAAGACCTGCGGAAACCGCATTTTTGACGTTGTCGAGTTCGACGACGGCCAGCGCCTCCCGGATAATCTGCTGCCTGTCGCCGTTTCGCGCTCCGTAGACTGCGGCAAGCTTGACATTTTCCCACACGGTAAGCCCCGCCAGGGGTTTGGGCACCTGGAAGGTGCGGTTTATGCCCCGGTGGACGATCTTGTGCGAGGGAAGCTTGTAGATAGACTCTCCGTCGAAGACGATCGATCCCCCATCGGGCCTGTAGACCCCGGAGATGACATTTATCAGGGTCGTCTTCCCCGATCCGTTGGGTCCGGCAAGGCCTACGATCTGCTCCTCGCCCACATCGATATTGACGCCGTTAAGAGCCCGGAAGCCTCCGAATTTTTTTACCAACCCCTCGACTTTCAGAAGCGGCTTACCGTTAGGGGACATAAATCTTGCCCTTTTGTAAAAGAGAGGCGATTCCGTCAGGCAGAAACAAGACCAGCACCACGATCAGAAGGCCGTAGAAGAGCTGGAAATATTGCGGAGTGGAGATGCCTATGAAGTTATACATGCTGTAGAGGATGAGCGCGCCGATCAAGGGGCCGGCGACGGTGCCGATGCCTCCGAACAAAACGAACACGATGGTAAAGACGCTCACATCGAGGCTAAAGACCGTACCGGGATAGAAGACCGCGGTAAACCAGCCGAAGGCCGCCCCGGCAAGCCCGGCGACAAAGGCGCTCAGCATCCAGGCAATGCTTCTTGCCCGCACCACATTGACCCCGGCAAGCGAAGCGGTCACCTGATCTTCCTTGATGGCCAGAAGCGAGAGGCCGAAGTCCGAATTTTTCATGTAGGCCACCAGCAGCATGGCGAACACCAGAACGACGAGCATCGTGTAGTAGCCGGCATTGGCATTGTAGATCGAAGATAAATCGATGCCGTAGGGCCCCTGGGTGATATTTTGCAGCGAAGGATTCGCCACCACCAGATAGAGCGCCTGAGAGGCCGCCAGATTGGCGATGGCGAAATAGGCGCCCGAAAGCCGCAGAAGAGGAATGAGAATGATGCCCGTTACAACCGCCGCCACCCCGCCGATCAGCACGCCTGCATACGGAGATATATGGAGAAGCGTAATGGCGATCGCCGATCCGTAGGCGCCTGCCCCGAAAAAGCCCACATAGCCGAAGGGCAGGTAGCCGGTAAAGCCGTAGATGATGTTCAGCCCTTCGGCGAGCGCCAGGTAGAGCATCATATTGAACAAAAACGACTGGTTGTTGTAGACGCGAGGCAAAAAAACGAAAAGCGCCGCAATGACAAGAATAACGGCCACGCTCGACAAATATTTTCTACGCACTGCGCGCCGCCTTTCCAACCAGCCCCTCGGGTTTGAAGAGCATTACGGCTATCAGCAAGACATAGGGCAAAATATCGGCCCAGGAGGAAAAATAGCTTTGCATGAACATGATGGCGATTCCGTAGATCAAGCCGCCGAGGATCGTCCCGAGCGGATTTCCAAGCGAGCCGAGGACGATTATGGCAAACGAGACGGTTGTGAGCTCCGGCCCCATCGAAGGATAGGAAGCGCCTATTATGAAAAAGCTGAATATGCCGGCAATGCCTGCGAGCGCGAGCCCCGCGCAAAAGACCACGGCCGAGATGCGGTTGACGTCGATGCCGCTTACCAGCGCCTCCTCCCGGTTGGCCATGATCGCCCGGGTGGCATAGCCCATGCGCGTATGCTGCAGGTACCAGTAGACCAGGCCGAAGGAGCCCAGGGCAACCAGGGTGGTGACCAGCCATGCGAGCGGGAAACGCTGCCCGAAGATATCGAACCCGCCTCCCCCGAACACATTGGTCGGAATGGAGCGCTGGTTGTTTCCGAAAAAGAAAACGACCAGGGCCTCGATCACCTGGGAAACCCCGAAAAAGAGAATGAAAGAGAGCATCTCCGGGTCCTTGGACCTCATGAGCCGGGGAACGAACGCATAATAGAGCGGGAAGCCCACCAGGAAAAACACCACGAGGGCGACAGGGATGACGAACAGCGGGTTTACCCCCAGCATCTGGTAGAGCCAGAAGGCCAGAAACGAACCCAGCATGATGAAATCCCCGTGGGCGAGATTGATCATCTTCAGGACGCCGAAGATGATGTTCAGCCCCAGCCCCACGAGCCCGAAAAATATGCCGTACATGATCCCGGCGGTGATTGTGTATGCAAAGAGGTTCATAGTTGCCAGTTTTTAGTTGCTGGTTGTTGGTTGCTGGTTTTTAGCTGCTGGTTGCCGGTTGCAGTTTTTTCACTAACAACTAACAACCAGCAACCAGAAACTCATCCGTTACTTCGCTCCGGGCGCCGGATAGATCGGCTCCCCGGTCTTGAGATCGGGCGGGTAGACAATGGTCATGTCGATCCCGGTTGCGCCCTTGGGCACAAATTGGGCCACGGGCAGCATTTCTCCCACCTGCGCTCCGGCGGCATCGATTTCGAACTGGCCGTCCAGGGTCTTGAGCTTGCCGGAAAAATCGGCCACGGCTTTTCTAAGCGCGCTTTGATCGAAACTGGGGGCGGACTCGAGGGTTTTCTGCATGATGAGCCCGGTATTGTACCCGGCGACCACGAGGAAATCCACCTTCTTGCCGGTTGCCTTGTAGGCCTGGTCGAACTTGTCCATGGTAGGACCGTAGTTGACGTCGTTGTATTTCAAAAGCGGGGGCGTCGGATAGGTGTAGGTGTAATAGAGGCCCTTTACGCCGACGTTTTTCTTGAGCAGATCGAACTGTTGGCCGGGGAAGATGGTGAAGACCATTTTAAATTTCAGAGCGCTCGCCTGCAGTCCTTGAAGGAAAGCGATGTCGTTTGGGGGGAATCCGAATTCGATGACCGCGTCGGGATTGGTGGCCGCGATGCTGTGGAGAAGCACCGAGTAATTGCTGGTGTTGGTGGGCACGGCCTGGTAGTAGACCGGGTTGATGCCCGCTTTTACCAGCTTGTCATGAAGGGTAACGGCCTGAGACTGGTTGAAATCGTTTGAAGAATAGATGACGGCCACCTTGGGGATCTTCCTGGCTATAAGAAAATCGGCCAGTGCATAGGGCCATTTGCCCGAGGTGGGCAGACTGCAGAGCACGACGAACTGGTTG
>JAKAJS010000052.1 GCA_021813685.1 Deltaproteobacteria bacterium
GTAATACTTAACGTGATGATTATCGGGTATAGAATCGTTTTGAGGCAAATGCATCACGTCAGTTATAAAGGCAGGATGGATAATTCGTCGGTTGCGCGCACCATCATCTGGGGAGCTGGAGAAGAGGGCTACTGGTGCCTTCGGTTTCTGCGGGAAAACAAAACACCCTGTTACAACGTGATAGGTTTTATCGATGAAGACAGACGCTTACACAACCGGCGAATCAATGGCGTCAAGGTTCTGGGAGACTGCCACCATTTGGAGACATTGATCCGGTTGCACAAAGTTCAGCAGGTATACGTGGCAAAATCGGTAGCGTCTTCCGCAGACCTCAATCATGCTCAAAGACTTTGCGCGAAGCTGGGGATTGTCACGATGTGTTTTTATCCTCGAATGGCAGCAGAGATTGGTGAAGACCCTATGGAAAGCGGTCTGAACACCTCGGGGCAGAGCTATGCACGCTGAGACATTTGCTCATTGGCTTACTCTCCAGGGGCACCGGGTCATAAAGAGTGCGAGCAGTTACTGGTACGACCAGGGGCCGCGGGCCTTTCAGGCTTTCCCCTACCACCGGCTGATCACCCCCGGAGCGCGTGAAGTAAAAGAGTTGCTTCTAAACGAGAAGGCGCTCTGCATCCGGTTTTCCGCCCCGATGGACTCGGGGCTGGGGGCGAAGAGCTATCACATGACCTATGAAAAGCCCGGCTATGACCTGCGGATGCTGGACAGACGAGCGCGCCAAAACATCCGCAAAGGTCTGGACCAGTGCCGTATCGAGCCGATCCCGCTGGAACGGTTTGCCGAGGAGGGCTACGCTTTGGAGGTCGATACTGTCCGGCGGCAGGGCAGGAATTTGACCATAACGCGAAGCGCTTGGCGGAAAAAATTTCTCTGCGCGGGTCAACTGCCGGGTTTTGAGGCGTGGGGCGCCCTGGTCGACGGAGAGCTTGGCGCAACGCTCTTCACGTTTCAGATGGAGGACTGGTGCTACATGCTCCATGCGCAGTGCCATCGACGGTACTTGCCGCTGCGCATCAACAACGCGTTGAGTTATGTAGTTACCAAATCGATGAAGGAGCGAGACGGTGTGAAGTCGGTCTTCTACAGTCTTCACTCGCTGGACGCCGCCTCGAGTGTGGATGAATTCAAGCTGCGGATGGGCTACACTCCCAAACCCGTGCTGCAGTGTGTTTCGTTTCATCCGTGCCTTGCGCTTTTTTTGCACCCGCTTACGCATCGGATTCTTACCCGCCTGGTCGGAAAATATCCCGGAAAGGGTTTCCTCTCCAAGTCAGAAGGCCTTCTGCGGTTTTATCTGAAGGGGATGCATCGGCTGTGATGAGCCGCGTGGCGGCGTGGGGGTGCGGGGGACATAGCCCCCGCGCTTTGGAGTTCTTTTGGGTATTCCCGGAGAGAGAAGGGAGTAAATTTTGCGGAAAAGAGTGGCCATATTTTTGCCGGCCCTGCCCGGAGGCGGTGCAGAAAGGGTAATGCTCAATCTGGCGGCGGGCTTTACGGCCAGAGGCCATGCCGTTGATCTGGTGTTGGCGAAGGCGGAAGGCGCCTATCTGTCGGCTGTGCCGCCCTCGGTTCGACTCATTGAACTGAATCTGAGAAAAATCGCGATGTTTCGAACTCTTACGAGTTTACCCGCCTTGATGCACTATCTTCGCACGGAACGGCCCGATGCGCTTCTTTCCGGACTGCATGCCAACATCATCGCGGTCTGGGGGGTGTTGTTTTCCGGCAGGCGACAGAGGCTGGCCATCAGTGAACATAGTACTTTTTCTCGTCAGGCCGGAGAGTCTCCCGTGTGGTACGGCAAGGTGATGCATCGGCTGGTGAGGCGTTTTTACCCCGCTGCAAACGAAATCATTGCCGTCTCCGAGGGGGTGGCCGACGACCTGTCATGGGCAACGGGTATTGCTCGCGCACGAATCCGGGTCATCTACAACCCGATCATCACCCCCGAGATCGAAGCCAAGGCACGAGAACCGCTGGAGCATCCCTGGTTTTTGCCCGGAGAGCCGCCCGTGGTCCTGGCAATCGGTCGATTGGCAGCGGAAAAGGATTTCGGCCTCTTGATCCGGGCATTCGCCAAAGTGCGCCGGGACTCGGAGGCACGGCTTCTCATCCTGGGAGAGGGGGAAAAAAGAACCGAGCTCGAAGCTTTGATCCATTCGCTCAATCTGGAGCGCGATGCGCAGTTGCCAGGGTTTGTGGAAAACCCTTACTCATACATGGCCGGCGCTTCCATGGTCGTGCTTTCTTCGCGCAGGGAAGGGTTGCCCACCGTTCTTGTGGAGGCGTTGCACTGCGCGACGCCCGTCATTGCCACAGACTGCCCCAGCGGACCGCGGGAGATTCTGGAAAAGGGCCGCTACGGCCAGCTGGTACCGGTGGGAGACGTTGACGCGATGGCCCGGGCGATGCGTGTGGTCTTATCAGGGGCAGTGCATCTGCCACCCCGCAGATGTCTCGAGCGCTACCAACTCGAACCCATAGTGAGTCAATACGAGAGTATTCTTCTCGGAGCGTAGCTATGAGCTCTATTCCCTTCTATCTGTCCCTGGCGTTTGTCTTTACGATACCCTGGGAGAGCGCGGTAACCATCGGGGGGATCGGGACTCTGACAAGGCTCGTCGGAATGTGTACTGTTGCGATCTGGCTCGGGGTTTCGCTGCTCCAACGCAGCTTTCGCAGGCCGCATCTCTTTCATGCCGCAGCAGGTATCTACATTTTCTGGAATATCATGAGTCTTTACTGGACTGTCGATCCGGCCATGACCGCGGCGCGTATCGCCACCTATGTGCAAACGGCTGCCTTTGTATACATCTTGTGGGACTTGTATAGAACTCCGCAAACCGTGAGGGCGGCACTGCAGGCCTATATCCTCGGAGCCTATGTGGCCGTTGGCAGCACCCTCTCCAACTTTCTGCACGGGCAGCAAATCGGTCGCTATGATACCGGGCGTTTCGCCGGCGCAGGGGCAAATGCGTGTGAGCTTATCATGATACTGGCCCTGGGGTTGCCCATCGCCTGGCACCTCGCAACCACTTCCGGGGGGAGTGTGAAGGAGCGCCTTCTGCAATCCTTGAATTACATCTTCATACCGGCATCTCTTTTCGCAATGACTCTCACAGGAACCAGAACGGCTCTTTTGGTCGTCATACCAGCCCTGTTCCATATTGCGGGAACAACGGGCAGAATCCGGCCTCTCTATCGCCTGGCGATGTTTGTCGCCTTCCTTGTCGTGCTGTTTATAGCCAAAGGGCATATCCCGCAGGCAACCTTTGAGAGGCTTTCCACGGTTGGCAGTTCGATCGAACAGAAGGACCTGGACGGACGGGTGGAGCTGTGGCGCGAGAGCTTGAGGACTTTTTCGGATCACCCGATCCTCGGCATCGGCAGCGGAGCACTCTGTTCCCCTCGTGAGTTGGGTACAGTGGCTCACAACACCTTCATTTCGGTCCTCACCGAACAGGGGCTGGTCGGTTTTCTCCTGTTTTCTTTCCTGCTGATCCTGATCTTCTATAATGCCCTGAATCAACCGGGAAAGCTTTCGGGCTTGTGGGTGACCTTGCTTTCGATGTGGTGCATCGGGGTTTCCACGGTGAGTTGGGAGAATACGAAGCCTACCTGGCTTATCTTCTGCTTTGTAGTCACCACTGCCCATTTCGCCCTGGAGAGCACCGAACCTCGCGAGCGTCTTCAGATGGACACGCAATCGATTTATCCCCGCTGAGTCAAGGTGAGAGTAAACCCCTCACCGCTCTTTCCCCGGATATCCGGCCGTGCAAAAAAAAGCTGAAAAAATCCGCGTCCTCGTGTCGGGCCATATTTCGCCGCCTATGGGAGGGGTGGCCGCTTTTTATGAAAGCCTGCTCGCTTCCTCGCTGCCCGAAAAGGTGAACCTGCGCTTCGTCCTGACAAGTTCACAGAAGCGGGAACTCGCAAGCAGCGGCGCTTTCACGTTGTTTAATCTCTCCTCGGCCTTCGCGGATTGTATTCGATTCACGAAGGCTCATCTCGCACATCGACCGCAGGTTTCCCATATTCCGGCCACTTTTGGACTGTCTTTTCTGAAGCACAGCGCGTGCGTACTCATTGCCAAACTGCTGGGAAGCCGCGTTATTCTGCACCCGCATTGCAGTCTCAAGACGCTCTACACGGGAAAATCCAGCTGCTGGCAGCGTTTTTTTCGCCTGATCATCGGCCTTGTGGACGGAGTCATAGCCCTTTCGAGCGAATGGCGGCAGTTGTGCGAAAGTTGCCCGGAGCTCTCGATGTATCAGATCGCGAACGCAATCGACCTGTCCCCATACCGGGAAGCAGCCCGGGAGCAATTGGCGAAAAGGCATCGGTCCGGACCCTTCAGGGTGTTTTACATAGGCTATTTGGGCAAGGCCAAAGGAAGCTTTGATTTGGTGGATACCGCAAAGCTTGTCCTCGATGAGGGGCTCGATGCGGTGTTCGATTTGGTCGGAGATGAGTTGACAACGGGCGAGCGAGCGCTTTTAAACGAGCGAATTCGAAGAGTTGTGCCAGGCGATCGTGTGCGGCTCCATCCCGGGGTATTCGATGCGAGGAAGCTCGATTTCTTTCGGAATGCGGACGTCTTCATCTACCCGTCGCACCACGAAGGGATGCCGATCGCAGTCATCGAGGCGATGGCCTCCGCTATGGCAATCGTCGCGACCAGAGTCGGAGGGCTGCCCGATCTGGTTGCCGACGGTCAAAACGGCATCCTGGTCGAATCCGAACGTCCCGACCAAATGGCGAGCGCCATACTGCGACTGGCCCGCGATGAAAAGAGCCGCTATTCGATGCAGCAGAAAAGCTGCCAAATTGCCGGGGAGCGATTCGGCATGGAACAGCGCGTGGATCAGTTCGTGAGTGTTTACGGGGCTGTTTGCGCAAGGAAACGCACCAACCGGTGAGGTGGATGGATGAATACTCTATTGGGGCATGCAAAATCCTTATATCGAAGACTGTTTATCAAGGAAATATATAATATCGGAATCGTTCATGCACCAATATACTGTTTTCTCAATCCGGAGTGGAAGCCCGATATCCATTGGCTGCCAAAGCTCCCAAAAAAGGCAACCTTTATCGCAGATCCCTTCGGAATCACATTCAATGAAAAGGAATATCTATTTTGTGAATATTTCGATTATAGAGAAAATAGGGGCAGAATAATTTGTAATGAAATGAATGGAACCGTATCCAGTTATACATTCAAGAATGCGATCGTTTTATCGTGCCATACATCCTATCCATTTTTGTTTACACATGATGGATGTTTGTTTTGTATTCCTGAAACAAGTATGGCGAAGGAAATTGCGCTATATAAGTTGATTGAATTGCCAGATAAATGGGTAAAGGATACCGTTTTGTTGAACGACGTTCCTGCTGTGGATTCATCTATTGTACAATTCGGAAAGTACTGGTGGTTATTTTATGCGGTTGAAAATGACGATTCGTTGGATCTCCATATCTGTTATGCGGATTCTATGTATGGCCCCTGGCGTCCTCACGCCAGACAGCCCGTAAAGTCGGATTCCGTTTCTTCGCGTGGCGCCGGAACGCCTTTTATCCATGAAGGAAGGCTCTATCGGCCGGCTCAGGACTGCTCGAAGACCTATGGCGGCCGCGTCGTCATAAATGAGATCGTTTTTCTTTCGCCTGAGGAATTCACAGAAAGGGTGGCCTCTGCCGTCGAACCCGACGAGAATGGTCCCTATCCCCACGGCCTGCACACACTCAGTGCGCTGGGCGACAAGACACTGCTCGACGGCAAACGAGAAATGTTCGTCCTGGCGGCGGCATGTAAAACCATTGAAAACCGGGTCAAGGATATGCTTGGTCTAAAGAGGATGGGAGAACTGTAAGGAGAGTATGGTGCGAATATCTGCCGATATTTCCGAAAGAATCAGGATTATTCGCTTTCCGCTTATACTTGGTGTGATTTTCATTCACAATTATGCATATCTGGGATTGGCCGGTACCGACGCTGGAACTGCAATTCCATCGTCAGCTTTGTTTATAGAAAATCTCTTTTCAAATGGTCTCGCACGGATCGCAGTCCCGCTCTTTTATATCATGTCAGGGTACCTTTTTTTTAATGATTTTGTCGGATTCCCTGGTGAATATGTTGACAAATTCAAGCGGAGAGCGTCTTCATTGCTCGTTCCGTTTTTATTGTGGAATGTCGGTCTGCTCATTTTGTATATAATTGTGCAATCATTCCAGCCAACAAAAGTTTTTTTAGCTTTACATACAAAGCCATTAATTAATTACAGCGTATATGAATATATGCGTGCCATATTCGGCATTGGAAGAGATCCGATATCCTATCAGTTTTGGTTCATAAGAGATTTAATGATTCTGGTTCTTATGTCTCCGGTAATCCATTATCTAGCTACACGATTGCGCAATAGTATGCTCTGCATTTGCCTTATTTTCTGGTTGTTAAATATTGATACAATCATTAACAGCGAGGCATTGCTGTTTTTTTATATCGGAAGTTATCTGAGTATAAATAGAAGTGATATAAAATATTTCGACAGGCAATATGTTACCGTAACGCTTGCGTTTATTCTGTTGACAGTAGTGGATGCGATTGGGAAGACGAGTGGGTATGCGGACAAGAATATTATCATCCATAAAACGATGGAGATAGCAGGAGTCGTGTCGGTATGGACATTGACAAAGGTGTTGTTGAAAACGAAGACGTCGCGCCTCCTGGCGTATTTATCCAACTATGCGTTCTTTGTTTTTGCGTGTCATGAGCCCCTCCTGAGAGTTTTGAGAAAACTGGTATTTCGTTATATGTATCCGCACACAAATGGATCGTTTATTCTGCTTTACTTTACTGTCTCATTGATAGATGCGGCGTTGAGTCTGGGGGTTGGCCTTTTGCTGCATAACTTCTTTCCCGGTGTATACGGTATAGCTACAGGAAATAGAAGCAAAGCGCCCGATGAGCCGCGCAGCGGCGTGGGGGTGCAGGGGGCGAAGGCCCCCGCGCTTTCCGGCCAGTCTTAATTCAACAACAGTATCGGGGGAAGGTTTGAACAAAGTGTTAACGAATGTGGGAAGCAACTGGGCGGCCACACTGGGAGCGGTGGCCGTAAATTATATCCTCACGCCTTTTTTGATCCGGACTTGCGGGACGGAGGGCTACGGGATCTACATGCTGATCATGTCGATGGCCGGATATTTAAGCCTGCTCATCCTGGGGGTGCCCATGGCTTCCGTGCGCTATTTTGCGGAGCATGAAGCCGAGGGGGATCGGGCAAAGCTGAACGAAACCATAGGGAGCTGCGTGGGTCTGTATGCCATGCTGGGGGCGGTGGCGGTGCTGATCGGAGCGGGACTGCTCTTCGTCTTTATCCGCAGCTACCCCATCGCCCCCGTGTGGCAATGGGATTCGCGCGTGGCATTTGCCCTGCAGGTGCTCTATGTGGGCATCGGCTTTGTCACTTTTCTGCCCGAAGGCATCATGCATGCCCACCAGGATTTCGTGGTTCGAAACCTCATCCTGCTGAGCATCCTCCTGCTGCGGCTGGCTCTCACCCTGGTGATCCTGCGCCTTGTCGATTCTCTTGCTCTTCTCGCGGCCATCCAGGTTGGGTGCCTGGTGACCGATTTTACCGTCTCCTTCCTGGTGATAAAGCACCGCTACCGCGGTCTCGTTTTCAGCTTCGCCAGGTTCCGATGGGCCACCGTGCGGCGCATTTTCTCCTTCAGCCTTTACGTGTTGCTCCTGAACCTTGGAAGCCGCATGTTCTTCTATACCTCTCCGATCATCATCGGGGCTTTCATGGAAATGTCCTATGTTTCCTATTACAGCGTGGGGAACTTCTTTCTCATTTACCTGGTGGAGTTCGTCGGGGGCATTGCCATGGTGATTTTGCCTGCTGCGACCCGGCTCAAGACGCAGAAACGCAGCAGGGAGGTGGGTGAGATATTCCTCAAATCCTCCAAGATAGTGTTTGCGCTCTCACTCTACGGGGGGCTCTTTCTGATCGTTCTCGGCCCTCGATTCATCGCCTGGTGGGTCTCGGCCTCTTTTGAAGTTCCGGCGGGGCGCGTGCTGCAGATCCTGGTGGCGTCGGCCTTGATCTACCTGCCGGCAAGAGGGGTGGCTCAGCCGATTCTGGTGGGCTTGGGGAAGGTGGAGGTACCGGCGGTGACGTGTCTGGCCGCAGGAGCGCTCAGCGTGCTGCTAGGGGTTGTTCTGGTAAAGCCCTTCGGCCTCCCGGGGCTGGCTTTGGGAGTGGGGATCCCGCTGGTGCTGATGAGCATCGTTCTGCTGGTGTTGGCCTGCCGTGAGCTGTCGGTTTCTTTTCTCGGGTTTTTGCGCTACGCCGTTTTGCGCAGTGTTTTGGGGACGGTGCCCGTCCTTGGCCTTTTGCTGTGGCTGCGGGAAGGGTGGGAGGTTCGAAGTCTTCAAGGGCTCATGAGTTCCTTTTTCATGACGAGTCTGTTCTGCCTGGCGGTGGGGGCGTTTTTTGTTTTTAGAAACGATCCGTATCTGGATGTTCTGAGCCAACTGCGCGGCCTGCGACTGTGGAGAAGGGCATAGATGATATCCGAACTCGGTTGGGGAATCGGGGGGGCGCCGCTTTTGCTTGCGGCGCTGGAGCTTTCGAGCAGGTGGCGGTTTCGCAGAAAGGATCGGTACTGCGTCTGGGCTCCCAATCTTCGGCTGGAACTCCATCCCGACCCGATCGTCTTTCCCGGGCTGGAACGGCGGGTTCGTATTGAAATCAACAGGGAAGGAGAAAGAGGCAATGAGCCCCCGAGATCGGTGGAAAACCTGTATCGCATTCTGGCGGCCGGGGGGAGTTCTGTGGAAAGCACCCTTCTGGACCAGCCGACGAGTTGGCCCGGAAGGCTGGAGCACCTCCTGAACAGGGCGGAAAGCCTCGAAGCGCTCGGGGCGGCCTGCGTCCATGTGGGCAATATCGGAAGGTCGGGAACGGCCTCCGCACACCTGAATGTGACCTTCCAAAAGGTTCTGCCCCAGTATCGGTCGCTGGATGCGATAATCGTCATGGTCGGAGGAAATGACGTCTGGGATTGGCTCCGGGTCGGCGCCCCTTCCGAATACCTGCCTTCTCCGGTCTCGATTACCGAGACCTGCTTTCTGTGTCCGGGCAGGAGATTTTCGTGGAGTCCCCGTCGCTCCGCCCTGAACCTGGTTCGAAGGGAGGCCATGATCCGCTGGCTGAAGCCGATTTATGTTCGGCAAAATACGGGCCGGTGGATGGGGCGAGCCCGGCTGATGCGGGCCAATGCCGCGGAAATTCGAAATTCTACCGGAGATCCCCGGCAGATGCTGGACCATTTCGAGAAAAACTTCCGGGAACTGCTGCTCCAGGCCAAAAGGTATTCTCGGCTGGTCGTTGTGGCCCTGCAGCCATGGTTCGGGAAGGAGCACTACACGCCCGGGGAACTGGCGCACCTGTGGAGCGGCGGTATGGGGGATCCCTTCCGTGGAGACAAAATCACGGTGTACTATTCTCTGGAGGTGTGCTGTCGTCTGATGAAGCTTGTAAACGAGCGGGCTGTGGAAATTGCAGACGACCTGGGCCTCGAGCATGTGGATCTGATGTCCGTTGTTTCGCCAAGCCTCGAAAACTATTATGATTTCATCCACTTTACTCCTGCCGGGGCGAGGGAGGTTGCGGAGGCCCTTGCGCGGTTCTTCCGAGCGGGGAAAAGCGCGGGGGCTATCGCCCCCTGCACCCCCACGCCGCTGTGCGGCTCAGCTGTTAAAGATTTGGGGAGAACCGCATTCCGTTCGGTGCGATAAGGTTTGTTGTGCCCGATGTGCCTTGATAGGCCCCGATATTGGGCCGTACTCCCGAGTACGGGAAACTGATCCCTTCATTTTTACTCCAGATGGCCGATCGATCCAATGTTATCGTGTTTTTGCCATAGTCGATGGATTTTATGGTGGCGGTCGTCTTTCCGATCTGGACGGTATCCCCGGCTGCGACTGCAAAACCGTCGGCGAAATACCCGGCGTCGGTTACCGGTATGGTTTTTCCGCTTCCTGAACTGGTTGCAACGCTCAGAAAATCCCCGTTTTCCAGCGCAGGGCTGCTCGCAGAGAGGCTGAAGTCCGGGGTGGAGTGGAACTGCGGATCGCTTGTCAGGGAATGGGATTCCTTCCCGCTTCCTTTTACATAAGCAGCCCAGGAGGCGGATGCGCTTTTGTAGTAGGTAGAAAGTCCGCGGGTGTTATAGAACAGATTATAGTCTGAAGAATAGGCATTGTCTGCGCATCCGACCCAAAGGTCTTGCGAAGAAGCGGCCACGGCGAATATGTTGTCCTTTAGGCAGATTCCCGAAGCAACGCTGTTGTAAGGACACAAGGAAAGCGCCGCACGTCCTGCAGAAGAAGCACTGTTATTGTAAAGAGTATTTTGGGCAATATAGATGTTGTGGACATTATCGTCTATATTTAGTCCCATGGCGTTCACGAGATTGACGGCACCTCGGTTGTTATCGGTTATGATGTTCCCATGGGCTATTACTCTGCTGGATTTTGTTATGATCAGTCCCATTTTATTATGGCTGAAGCTGTTGTTTCTGACGACCACATTCTGCGAGGCTGCGACCCAGCAGCCTGCCTCGTATTCATACAGTCGGGCATTATAATCCGAACGGTTATCTTCAATGACGACATTCCGGCTGCCAACTTCTATCTGAATACCCGTAGCCCCGTTATTGTGAAAGTAATTGTGTTTTATGAGCACACCGTTCGCATTCCAGGTCCTTATTCCCAGTTCTTCGTTTCCGTCCATTTCATTATCGAAGACCTGTATTCTTTTTGCGCCCTCAGCCTGGCTTCCGGGAAAATCGGTGGCGATTTCCAGACCGAACGAATCCCCCGGGCCTGCATTGGAATAGAAGTGGTTTCCGGGACCGATAAGGGTGTCATAGACTTTTTGGTAGAGGAACACCCCGTGGTTGGTATTGTCATGGGCCTTGCAGTTTTTGATGGTGACAAAGGAGACCGGGCTGGTGGAACCAAACAGCATGATACCGTACAGGTTGTGGTCGGCCTCGATGCTATCCAGGATCAGGTGAGAGGAATTGTCGATGGCGTAAAAACCGGCTTTGGGCCAGGAAGCCGTGGCACCGGTCAGCCGCAATCCGATGAATTGCAGGTAGGAAGCCCCGTTCGTAAGCGTTATGCAAGAGCTCCGTTTCCCTTGCGCGTCGATAACTACCTGTTCGGAGCCGTAGTTTCGGAATGTGATATACGCGCCATCGATTCCTGATTTCGATATGTTCACCTCTTCGTGGTAGGTGCCTTTTCGAATGAGGCCGGTGTCACCGGCAACCATGACATCAGCTGCTTTTTGTATGGTCAGAAAAGGCTTTGTAATCGTTCCAGGGTTTGAATCATTCCCATTTACGGCCACATAATAGGTAGAAGCGTTTGTCGTTGTCGAGAAAACGATTCCAGTCAGAAAGACAACTACTATAAGAAATGGTGTCGTAAGAAAATAATAGATGGTGGACTTCATTGCTTTCCTCCATAGTACAGTGATTTAATAGAATAACACCAAAACTATAAGTAAATAAGTGAAGATATATATGTATGCGATGAAGCTGGTGCTAAAGCGTATCACTTGGCTAATGAGCGAGTTACGAGATAATAGATAAGCATCATTTTAAATAAATCCAGAGAAAAAAGGTATATTTTTAAAGAAATGCGCTTCATTCATAAATAGGCGCAGACGGACAGGTTTACATATTTAATGGCAATAACCGGTATGTCGTTTGTGATCGTATATATAAATTCTTCGAGGGGGCCAGAGCGAAATGCATATCCTTATTCTAGCACTGCATTATTCTCCGGATCTTGGGCCAAGCGCGCCTCTGTTTACCATGCTCGGTTGCGGACTGGCCAAACGAGGGCATCGAGTGAGCGTGATAACGACCGTTCCCCATTATCCTTCCGGGTCGGTCCCCTCATCCTTTCGCGGGGCGAGAATACGGAGAACCATCGAAGACGGGATTGAGGTGATTCGGGTTCCGCTGCCCTCGCTGGACCGCTCCAAGCTCAGGAATCGTCTACTGCAATTCGCCTGCTATCAGATGATGGCCGCCCTGGCGGGTTTCGGAGTTGAGTACGAGGTGGTGCTTGTCGGAGGGCCGAGTCTGGTCAACTGGTTTCCTCTGGCCTGTTTGGTGGCGCTTCGGGGAAAACCGGCAATCTATTCGGTTCATGACCTGTATCCGGACGTGGGTGTAAAACTCGGTATATTTCGCCACCGGTTCGTTATACGAACCGTTGCCGGCATGGAGCGCTTTTGCATGAAGCGCTCAAAAACGGTGCGCATCTCCTCGGAATCCTTCCGGCCGGGAGTGCGCGCGCTTGGCGTCTCCGACTGCAAAATGGCCCTGGTTTACGACTGGGTGGATATGGACCTTATCCGTCCCATGCCAAAAGACAACGCGTTTGCGCGCGAGCATGGTCTGGCTGACAAATTTGTCGTGCTCTACGCCGGAAATCTCGGCCTTTCGCAAGGGCTACGCCATGTCCTGGCAACAGCCGACCTCTTGAGGGAACGCAAAGATATCCGATTCGTTCTGGTCGGGGAAGGTGCGGGCCTGGATTCCCTTCGAAAATATGCAGACGAGCACGATTTAGAAAATGTGCAGTTCATCCCGTTTCAACCTCGCAGCCGCCTTCCGGAGATCCATGCAGCCGCCGATGTTTCTCTGGTCACCTTGCAAAAGGGGGTGGGAACGGCCTCTATTCCTTCCAAAACCTTTTCCATTCTTGCGAGTGGCTGTCCTGTGCTGGCCAGTGTGGACGAAGAGAGCGATCCGTGGAATCTCGTGAAATCGTCCCGGGCAGGAATCTGCGTTCCGCCCGAGAGTCCGAAAGACCTTGCCGATTCGATTCTGGAGCTCCGGCGGGACGCAGAATTGCGAAACCGCCTGGGCGCACAAGGACTTTGCTGGGCCAAACGGCATCATTCCCCGGAGTCTGCCGCCGAACAATTCGAGAGGCTATTTGTGGCTGCATTGGCCCACAAAGGAAAGCCCCCCGATAATCAAGAACCCGCTCAATCCAAAGGGAGCTTGTAAGAACATGAAGATACACGACACCTCTGTTCCGGTTGTCATCCTGTGCTGCCAGGTTGGCGGTCTCGCAATAATGCGGAGTCTGGGGAGAATGGGGGGCACGGTCTACGCGGTGGATGCCGATCTGAGTTCTCCCGCCATGACCTCCAGGTACTGCCGGGAAAGATTCCCGATGGCGTTGGATGAAGGGCGGCCCGGAGAATTCCTCGACTACATGGTCGGGGTCGGCAAAAAGATCGGCCGCCCGTCGATCCTGATCCCTACATCGGATGAGACGGCTCTTTTCGTTGCTCGGTACAGCGAAGAACTGAGTCGCCATTTCATCTTCCCGCACAATGAGTTCGCCCTGGTGGAGTCGCTTGCGAGCAAAAAGGAAATGTTTAACACCGCATCGAAGTGGTCTATTCCGACCGCTCGCACTCTTTTCCCGGAGCGAGTCGAAGAAGTCGTACCACTGGCCTGTTCCCTGACGTTTCCCATAGTGCTGAAAGGCATCTATGGCAATCGCCTCCAGGGCAGGACGGGCAAAAAGATGCAAATGGTCCATTCCTGCGAAGAGTTGATCGAAAAATACAAGCTGTTGGAAGATCCGGAGAATCCAAATCTGATGATCCAGGAATACATCCCGGGAGCGGACGACCAGGTGTATCTGTTCAATGGTTACTTCAACCGCGAATCGGAATGTCTCAGCGCGTTGACCGGACGCAAGATCCGGCAGTTTCCACCTCATTTCGGCGCAGCCTGCCTCGCGGTGTGCGAAACAAACCAGGCGGTGGCCGATGTCACGACCAAATTCATAAAAGCCATTGGTTACAGAGGCGTTGTGGACGTGGAGTACCGGTTGGACCCGCGCGACGGGCTCTATAAAGTTCTGGATATCAATCCGCGCGTCGGCCAACTCTTCAGGCTGTTTGCGACACACGACGATATGGATCTCATTAAATCGTTATACCTCGATCTGACGGGGCAAAAGGTTCCGACAATAGTGCCGAAGGAAGGCAGAAGATGGATTATCGAAGACGCAGACCTGATGTCCTCTTTTGATTACTGGCGAAAAGACACCCTCGGGTTTGCTGAATGGATACGCTCCGTTAAAGATGTGAAGGAATGTGCCTGGTTTGATTCCAGAGATCCCGCCCCTTTTCTGGGAGTGCTCCGAAGGTTGCTCAAAACCGCGGTTCTCGGCTCCCCGAAGCAGCTTGTGCCTTCAAAAGATAAGAAAACCGGACCCG
>JAKAJS010000191.1 GCA_021813685.1 Deltaproteobacteria bacterium
CATACCTGTCGAGGTTGACTATGAATTTTTCCAGGGAAACCCCCAGACGGACGGCGACGGCTTCGATGATATTGATGTTGGCCTGGTGGAGGATGAACCAGTCGATCTCCTTTAGGTCCACGTGCGCCTCCGCAAGAAGCTGAAGAATTACCTCCGCGCCCTTGCGGATTGCGAACTCGAACACCTTGGGGCCGTTCATCTTGAAATAGGCCATGCGGCGCTGCGTCAATCTTTCAAACGGCATCATCGTCCCGCCGGCCGGTACGCTGATGACCTCGCTTCCGCTCCCGTCGGTCCCGAGACAGGAGTGGCAGACGCCTCGCTGCGAGTCCTCGGCGCGGAATAGAATCGCACCCGCGCCGTCGCCGAAGAACGGGAAGGTGGAGAAGTCCTCTTTATGCAGTATTTTTGAATACATTTCCGAGGCCAGGAAGAGAATGTTTTCAAATTTTCCCGATTGTATGAGGGCGTCGGCCATACAGATTCCAAATGTGCTTCCCGAACACACCGAATTGATATCGAAGGCGAAGGCGTTGGCGGCGCCCAGTTTGTTCTGCACCCGGGTGGCGGTTGCCGGCTGCATGCGGTCGGGCGAAGAGGTGGAAAGCACTATCCCCTGGAGCTTTTCAACGGGAAAGTCTATCCTTTGCAAACATCTGCGGGCCGCTTCGAAGGCCAGATCCGATGTGCAACTCTCTTCGGGGGCTATTCTTCGCGACTGGATGCCTGTTTTTTCACTGATCAGTCCCAACGAGGAAGTCGGGAAAGCGTTGAGCTCTTCATTGCGCACGGAGGTTTCGGGCAAATAGCTGCCCGTTGAAAAAATTACAGCATTTTTCATCTCGATCGGTCACGCTTCTCGAATTGTCCAAATAAATCTCATAATCAAGCCGGCTCGCGTCTCGTGGAAAAGACCCAACAGCTTGGCTACTCGCTATTATCGGCCAAATGCATGGGCAGATGATAAATACGGCGCGGCAATCCGCACAATAGGGGCAAGCGTGTATTTGTCCGGACACAAACCCGGTAGGCTCTACCTCAAAATGTAGTAACCACGGATTTTTTTCCGCGACTCTGCCGCGATGTCTGTTTGAGATTGCGCTCGGAACCCGTTTTGTCTTCTCGCTTACGATCGAGATAGATTCTCAGGTTTTCAGGCAATCCCCGTTTTTTGGCCGAACGGCTGCGAAGATCGGTGAGGATTCTTGCGGAGAGGGGCTGCTTTAGGGGAAATCCCCACTTTTTCTTGTACTCCCTGGGGGTCAGGTGATGGATGCGGAGGTGATTGGCGGTGAGCTGGCGCAACTCGGCTTTGCATTCCATGCAGGTCACTTTTTCTTCCTGGATGGAAGAGAGCGGGTCGGTAGGAGAGGCTCCGCCGGCAGCTTGCGCCAACCCTCCCGATGCTACGGATAGACCCTGTTCTTCGGCCAGACTCATCTTCTGAAGAGCGTTGTACGCCCTCACCAAGGCGTGTTCGATCTCCTCGGCCGTCATTTTACTCACGGAAGCCTGGGCCTGGACGATTTCCACCGCTAACTCGAGCAACTTCTTCCCCATTATGATGATCCTTCTTAGGCAGGCAGATAAACTATGGTGATAACCAGAGTAAAAACCTGCTTCTAAATATGAGAATCGGGCTTCCATTTGTAAAGGGAATCAGATCATAATTTATTGAAAAGGTTGTATAAAGATATCAAGGGCGGGCGATAAGCGCCGAGTTGGTCTCCGTTCGCAAACCCTACCGAAGGTGCGGACTGGACAGTATCCCCCTCTTTCAAAGGGGACTTTCAAAGGGGGACTTGGGTTCGAATCTCCTGACGCGATCCCGATTCGCACCGGGCGTCGGATTGGTAGGTCGGGGTGAGCACCGCGATCCCCAACATCCCCTCGCATTGCCCCCGGGCGTAGAAGGGTGGGCACAGGCAACATTGTGCCCACCACCTTCATGGCCCGGGTTTCCGGATGGACAGGAGTACCGGGTGCTCAGGAACCCGTGATCCCACGAAAGGTTGGGGTGGTGATGCGAGTGGTACAGGCGGCCTTCCTGGAAATGACAGTGCCCACAGGCCAGGCCATCCGGCAGCGGCGCTAGCCGCCCGCCGGCGGTCGCCTTTCCGGAACGTACACCTCCGGGATTTTTCCTTCGTTCCATTCCCGGGAGACATAGAGTCCGCAGTAGCAGCTGCCATACTCTGCAACATCGGGTTCTCGGTAGACGCAGGGGCAGATGATGTCCCGGTCCCGGTTACGGTCCTCAGCCGCCAGCCTGCACGGACAGCACATGTACCCGTAGCGCTCCTTGTTTTCCAGAAGCCCGCGGAGCAGATCGAAAGTCCTGGGGAGATCGCGGTTGAAAAAATACCCCTTGGCTTCCTGGGTCCCTTTGAGGAATTCATAAAGCTCTTCGACGTTCATTCCAGGCTCAGCGCCTCCTTAATCTCTTCTTTGCGGAATCCGATGATCACCTTGGGTCCTATCATAATCATCGGAAAGGCGCACGAGGGGTTGTTCTCCTTGATTTCATCGATCAGGCGGCGCCTTTCCTCGCCCTCCAGTTTATCGACGTCCACGCAGTCGTAGTCGACACCGCATTTGTCGAGAAAGTCCTTGGTGTCCCTGCAGTGGATGCAGGTGGAAAGCGCGTAGAGCTTTACGTGATCGTTCATCCTCTCACTCCATTTGATAGGCAGCCGTAAAAATGCTGCATGCGCAGCGCCTCTGGTTTAATTCCAAACCGGGTTAGGGCAAAATCGTAGCGGACGGGATCATCGGGCCGTATCGAGGCAAACGCGTCGGTAATCTCGACGGCGCAGCGGATATCGGCCTGTTTGCGGCAGGTAAGGCCAAGGGTCGTTCCAATCCGGTGCATGTGCGTATCGAGCGGCACGATGAGGTGGGAGGCCGGAACGGTCCGCCAGGTTCCGGGGTCGACGTTGTCGCTTCTGACCATCCAGCGGAGGAAAAGATTGAGCCTTTTGCACGCGCTGCCTCCGTCGGGGGAAGGAATAAAGGTCGGCAGTGCGTGTCCGCAGGCCCGTTCGAGTTTATTCACCAGTTTCGCAAGGGCCGGCAGGACGTTTCGGTCTCCCCGGCTGAACCCGGTGAGAAAGCACGATTCCAGGGAGCCGTATTGGGAGAGGAGTTTTCCAAGACCGGTCAGCAAGCCCGCCAGCATCTCGCCGGTCGTGAAGCGGTGTTTGAAGGAACGGAAGGCGTAGCGTATATCGGCCGGGCGGTTTTCCAGGAGAAAGGCCGAGGGGCTCCGGCCCATGACGTCGAGAACCGAACCCACGCTTCGAAGGATCTGCTGCACCCGGCCGTAGGCAAGAGAAGAGGCGATAAAGGCGCTGATCTCCCTGTCGGCTTTTGTCTTATAGCGATGGACGAATTCCAGGGGGTCCGGATGTATGTGCTCCAACCGGTTGTAATGGGTGTAGAGCTCTTCGAGGGCGGGGCCGAGCACCGGATCGCCCATACGGCCGGTAAAGGCCGCGTGCGGTGTATTCGGGACTGATCCGCCGTTCGTTTTCATGCCGTAAACACCTCCGGGAAAAAAACTGTTTTGAAATAGTATCACAATTAGAAAATCGGGAATAGATCATGCTGCGAAAGGGACTCTACCACACGCGGGGAAAAAACCGATATGGAACCTTCTCCATATATTCCTGATAGCCGTCGAGGCCTTCCATGAGCACGCGTTCTTCGCGAATGGCTCGAAAGGCGAGCAACCCGGTGAATACGGGCGTGCAGAGCACTCCGAGCCAGGACCCGAGCAATAGAGCCGTTCCGAGAAAAAAGAGACATCCCCCCGTATACATGGGGTGGCGCACATAGCTGTACGGTCCGGTGGAGATCACCGTGTGCCCGCGCTCCTTTTGAACCCGCACCACTCCCGACGAATACGGGTTTTCCCGCATCGTTAGAAAAGAGATGAGGAGAGAAATAAGCAGCAGCAGTGCTCCGGCGATTTTGAGCCCGGTCGGCATGTGCGACCAGTGATAGCGCACGGCGTCAAGCGGCATCATCAGGAACCAGAGCAGGCAGAAAAGGACTGTCACCGCGGCAAACACCTTGTCCCAGGAAAATTCGGGGCGAAACCGCAGCCGTTCCTCGACGAGGCCTGGTTGGTGTTCTAGAAGCCAAAAGGTCATGGGCAGGCCGGTTACAAGGATCAGGCCGAGAAAGGCCCAGCCTGCCCCCCAGAGAACCGTTCCCGCCGGGATGAAGAGCCCCAGGGCCATCACTAAAAACTCGATGCTTATCACTCGTATTACTTTGGTCCGAAGGTCCATGAATTCCCCCCCATTCAGTCTGACATTTTCACTATTTTCCAAACGCACCGCCGATTCCGTTGAGTATTTTGGCGCCCAGGCCGTTAATCGAACCGCTGGCCTTGTTGAAGATCTTTTGAACTCCGCCGGCCGAGGGCAGCACCGTTTGCCCCGCATTCGGATGATCGAGGGCGGTGAGGCAGGCGTTTTGCCCGCTTTGGCTGCTTACTTCGGGGACATCGGAAACGGACCGATTCCCGATGATCCTCTCGACCTTGTTCACATAGGAGGAGGCATCGACCGAAAAATGCGGATTGGCGAGCGGCCCCGAGACGCGGAGGGCCGGCGTCAGGGCCGCCACATTGACGAGCCTGGACCGGGAGTGCACCAGCATATTGATGGTCTTGCCTCCCAGGTTGATTTCGCCTCTCCCCAGAAGCGTTGCCGCGCGCGTGTCCAGAAGAATTCCGTTCGTTTCCAGCCGGCTGCCCCTCACGGTGAAGCGCGCCGCAAGACAATTCACCCGGTATTCCGTCGAGCCGCCCGCTCCCGGAATCATAGCGTTTAGCAATTCGACGGGTAGACCTGCGAGTTCGCGCGCCCGCACCTCACCATTTCCCATCACAGCGGTGATCCGTCCCCGGGCGTGATCGACCAGATCCCGGGAACTTTGGCCCTCGCTTGTGAGCGCGACATCGATATCGCTTGTACCCTGGAGGAAAGAACGGTGTCCGCCAAGCCTTGCCAGTTGCTCGACATCGACCCCGTTTGCGTGGAAAGCGGCCTCGACCCGTGCGGGGCTTTTCTGCGTATCGAGTTCGATCTTGCCTTCGATTTTTCCGCCGGCCAACAGCGCGTTTACGTTTGAGAGCAAAAGCCGTCCCCCGTTCAGATCGACCGTTGCGGCAACCTGTTTGAACGATCCCTTCCCGATATGCAGATCGCCGATCGTGACAGCCAGATTGGCTTCAATGGCCTGCATGCGGTTAAGCGGGACGGGGCTTGCGCCGATACCATTCTTTTGGCCCCATCGGCCCGCGTTGGCCTTCTGCGGAAGCACCCTCGCCAAATCTTTCGGGTTGAGCATGTCGCTCGAAATCGTTCCCTGCACCACGGGGATTGCGCCCCCGTAGGCTATCGCCAGCTTCGCCCCGACTTTTGTCCCCCCGGCCGTAAGAGTCAGAGCATTCACTTCGATTTTCCTGCCAGGCACGTCGAGCTTTCCGTTCGCCTTCACGGTGAGTCCTGCGTAGCGCGCCTTTGCGGTAAACGGCCAGGGCGCCCCGCTCAGGCGTGTAAAGCCCTTCGGTCCGGAGACATCCACGCTGAGAGGCGAGCCGTTGACCGTACCCTTCGCCGCCAGTTGCATGCGGGAACCCTTTGCGCCGAGAGCCAGCGTGTCGATTGTATAGTGCGATGTCTCGCCGTTCCCACCTTCGATAAAAAGATTTACCTTCTCGACCGCAATCGTTTTGACGGAAAATCCGAGCGGTTTTTCTGTGTTTGCCGGAGGAACGGTGGGGTGGGCCTTTGCCGCGCCTGCCTCGGGAGAGACCGTCGCGTGATCGAGACGGACGTCTACGTCGGAGGCGCTTAACGATGTGAGATCAAGCTCGTGTCTCAGCAACGGGAGAAATGCCACGGCCAGCGCCAAACGGCCGATTTTGGCCATATCGGCTCCCTTCGATCCGCCAGGGCCGGCGATGGCGACCTTTTTGATCGCCAAGTCGATTCCGCTCAGAGAGAAACCCAAATGGATCGGCCCCCCCAGCGTAACGGCACGCCCCACGCGTTCACTCAGCGCCGCCTCGATTTCCTGCCGATAGCTGTTGACATCGAACGTGGCCACAAGAACGCCGATAAGGGCAACCGGAATCGCTATCAGCAAAACGACAATAAGTCGAAAATGCGATCTTTTCATGCGATTGCCTCTCCTTAACAATTGTCATGCATTCGTCCTAACAATAAGGCGGCACATTGCATATATCCAGGCCATACACCTTACTCTCCCGGCTTTAAAACCACCTCCGCCCAAGGGATTTCCCAGGCCCCGATCCGGCAGGAGGCCTGAAAATCCTGCTGTTCGTCCTCTTTTTTCCTTTGAAGCATCCCGAGCACGGTAACCGATTGGATACTGCCAAGACGTTTAGCCCAAAAGTCGTGCGCTTTTCTGGAGAGTTTGGCCACCGGCCGGGATTCGGAATCGTACAGGAATATCTGCCCGCCCTCTTTTCCGATGAAGAGGGGAGAGCCGGCGACAAGCCTTCCCAGCCGTCTGTGAATGGGGTGATTTTCCGGGAGACGGCCTGCGTACCCCAACATCAAATCCGCCATCCCCAGGGTCTGGTAGCGCGTTCCCAAGAGTCCCTCGGCCCGATCCGGAGGGGCATCGGCTCGTCTTCTGACGGCAAAATCCCCGTCCAACTCCAAAAGAAAGGGGTTCGTGGTGTCCCTGCGCGCAAAGATGGAGAGCCTCTCTTTGGCCCGTGTCATGGCGACGTAAAAGAGCCTCCGTTCCTCTTCCCGGTCTTCCGACGAACGGTGCTTTCCCCAGTTGCCGTCGAGAATGAAAACGTGCGGGAATTCGAGCCCTTTTGCTCCGTGGACCGTACTGCAAAACACCCCGTCTCCGATGCGACGGTCTCGCCGCGCCTCGGCCAGTTCTTCGTAGATGCGGTCGATGAGGGCGGAAACGGGGAGGCTGGAATCGGCGGTTTCTTCCTTCCAGGACGAAAGCAGCGCGCGCAAGAGATCCCACCAGTGGTTTTTTGCAGCTCCCATTTCTTCCAGGAGCGCTTCCAGGTCGGTTGCCCTCAGAAACTCGGCTCGGCGCAGCTTGCAGGTCTCAAGAAAGGATGCGATCTCTCGTATCCTGGAAAGATTTGGCAGGCTGTTCCCCGCAAAAGTCCGGGCTACCGGGATACCGTTTGCTTCGCACAAAGCCCGCACATCGTGCAGGTTGTCCCGCGTCTTCGACAGGATGGCGATATCCGACCACCGGAAATCGTTTGCGAGCTTTGCCGTTCGCTGGAGTTCGGATAAAAGTGCCGCCGCCTGTTGGAGCCTTCCCGAAACTTCGATGATTTGCACCCTGCCTCGCGATTCCGGGTCCAGTTGCTCCCACTTTCCCCCGGCAGGCAAACTCTTTCGCGATGCGTTTATAGTAAGGGGGTGTCCGGTTTTCATGCGGTCGCTATTGCGGGAGATGAGCGCGTTTGCCGCGTCGATGATGTTTCGGGTCGATCTGTAATTTTCGGTGAGGTAATGCACCCGCGCGTCGTAGTCTTCCCTGAATTTCACAAGGAACGTAACGTTTGAGCCCCGAAACGCGTAAATGTTCTGGTCGTCATCTCCCACCGCGCAAATCGTAAGCCTTGTGTCCGGGTCTTCTTCGGTCCGGCCGGCAAGGGCCGACACGAGATCATACTGCTTCCGGTCGATATCCTGGTATTCATCGACGAGTATATAGCGAAACCTGCCAAGGAGCCTTTCCCGCACGGCATCGGGTTCCATGCCGGGAAGATCCTTGTTGCCGGTGAGAAACTCAATCGCTTCGGTGAGGATCGAATCGAACATTTGTTCCTGGTCCGCCCCCTTTTCCACAAGATCGGAAAAGGATGTCCCGGTAAGGCGCATGGCGATGCCGTGGTAGGTCTGAACGGTTACCCCCGCCGAATCTTCCCCCGCGAGTTCGAAAAGCCTTCGCCGCAGCTCGATGGCCGCCGAGTGGTTGAAACAGACGATCAGAATGCTCTCGGGGTTGACGCGCAGTACGCGAAGAAGATAGGCGCATCGGTGAACGATCACCTTCGTTTTTCCGGATCCCGGGCCGGCCAGAATGAGCGTGTTGGTGTGTTCGTCTCCGGATACGATTTGTGTCTGGGAGGGGTTGGCCAGGTCCTCCACGATTTTGCGGTAGGATTCCCGGCTCGTCGCCCGCTCGAGCATTTCCTTTTTTCCGGGAAAATAGCGCCGAATAAAATCGACCTTGCCAAGAGTAAAGTAAGAGATCACCAGTTCCAGGGCTCTGCCGATTTCCTGCGCTCCCAGACGGGCGTATTCATTCATTCCGTGGACCTGGAAAATCCTCTCGCGGTAATGATGGGCGAGCGGCTCGTAGTCGCTTTTCGTATATTTTCGCCTGCTCTCTTCCGGAAAGACCCGAATCGACATGGCCTGCCGGAAGACCGCGAGCCCCTGCTGCAGGATGATTGCCCTTTGCTCGTGCAGGTAGAGAAGCCCCCTGTCGATTGCGGCCAGAGGGTCGGTGCTCCGGGATAAAAACAGGTGTGACTTGAGGCTTGCCCCCAGTTCCTCACTGGAAAAACCCACGAGAAGATCCGCGCTTGGCGTGGTATCGGAGGGGATTTTCGAAAAAATGGTCTCAAGGATGAGCCTTGCGATTTCATGCCGCTTCCGGGCGATGGCGATCAGGGAATCCCAGTCGCGGTTGAGCTTTACCCTGTAGATATCCCGGTAGGCGTGCCGGTACTGCAGGCTGGCCTTCCCGCCGCCAAACCCCAGCCCGTCCATGCTGATGCTCTTTAAAATCAATCGTAAAGACTCGATTGTGCACTCCGGGTTTTGAGCTTTGAGGCTGCTGTTGATCTTCGCAAGAGACAGTTCGAGCCACTCGCTGTCGGCCGCATCCGGACTTTCCTCCCGCATGAGCCGCAGCATTTCGTTTTCGAGGCGGCAGGCTTTCTCGAGGACCTGGTGCGAAGGGTTTATCACCTTGTAGCGGACATAAGCGCTTAAAACGATGCCCTTTTCTATCAGCCGGGCCATCGCCATATCGTGGAGAGTCCGAAGTACCCGCTGGGAGGAGGTCTCATTTCTCGATTTCTTTACCCGGTCGCCGCTTTCCTCGATTTCCGGGAGCTCTGCCAAAGAATCGGCGCTTATTGCCCGGTCTTTGCGAGCGTTCATCATTTCGTGAAGAATCGCGAGCCATCTTGCCTGCTGCGCCTCCGAAAGATTCAACCCGGCAATTTTTTCTTTCGCCTCCTCCAGGTTTTTCACCAGGACTCTTCCCTGGAAGACCCGCGTGTGGTTTTCGTTTCGCTCCAGGAAATTGGCCCTCTCCAGCCAGGCTATCGCCGTTTTTACTTTCGTTTCGGCCATGGAATCGCCTTCCTCGAAGGCTTGCGCCTCCTCATCGCGAAGGATTTCCCCGGCCGTCAGCATCACATCTTCGGCGCCCTCCCGTCTGGCCCTTCGTATGGCGCGAAGGATCTGCGCAAGGTCCCTGCGGCTGAGTCTGGACCTCGCCCCCAGTCTGAATTGAGTCTCGATATCCTGTTCGTCGTACAAAAGAACGCACTTCGAATCCCGAAGGTCCCGGCCCGCTCTTCCCGCCTCCTGGATGTAGCTTTCGAGAGACCCCGGGATGTCTGCGTGCACGACGAGGCGCACATCCCCCTTATCCACTCCCATCCCGAACGCGTTTGTGGCTGCAATCACCTGGATATCGCCCGAAAGAAACTCTTCCTGGACAAGATTTTTCACCGAAGGCTCGAGCCCCGCATGGAAGGGCGCCGCCCGCCACCCCTGCATCGAGAGGAACCGTGCGGTCGACTCGGCGCCGTGTCTGGTGGCTACATACACGATGGCCCCGCCCGAGAGGTTTTCCGGCAAATGCTCGCCCAGGACCTCCTGGATGGTGGAAAGTTTTTCGCTCCGGCTGCACGTCCGCACTTCGAACTGAAGGTTTTCCCGCTCCAATCCGCCTTCGAAAACCAGAAGATTCTGGCCGACTTCACGTTGGAAAAAATCCGTTATTTCTTCCATTACGTCTTTTTTGGCGGTTGCCGTAAAGCAGTAGACGGGGGCAATCGCCGTGTTCTGCTCCGCCGAGTATTCCCGAATGAATCTTCCGGCGTAGAGGTAATCGGGCCGGAAATCGTGTCCCCATTTCGACAGGCAATGGGCTTCGTCGAAGACCCAGGCTCCGATTTCCCGCTGGCTGATAGCCTTTCGAAACGAAGCGTTGCGGAACTGTTCGGGGGCGACGTAGAGAAGGGCGATATCCCCGCGGGCAGTTCGCTCCAAAACGTCGCCGCGCTCCGGGGGAGTGAGTAGCCCGTTCAGGGCCGCAGCGTATGGCGTCCCGGTCCTGGAGGCGAGGTTATCCACCTGGTCTTTCATGAGGGCTTGGAGAGGCGAGATGACGATGGTGAGCGCTCCCCGCCGGTAATGCCGCACGAGGGCGGGCAACTGGTAGCAGAGCGACTTGCCTCCGCCCGTCGGGAAAATGGCCAGAAGAGGACGGCCCTCGATGCCGTGCTCGACCACTTTCTGCTGGAGACTTTCGCCGTCGCCTGCAGCAGGCTTTGTGCGAAAATCCGAAAAATCGAAAAATCTTCTCAACTGCCGTGTCGAATCGTGAACGTCCCGGCACCAGGCGCAGTCGCCCTCCCCGCAGGGAATATCGCGGAGCTTTCCGACTATCCCGGTTATTTCCGGAAAACGCTTTCGTACCCACGGAGGCAGAACGGAATTGCCGCCCGCTACCCTGAGCCACGCGAGAACATAGGATAGCGCCGGGATATTTGCGGTTTGACTGGAGATTTCCTCCAGGGCTTTCCGGCACACCTGCCGGGAAACGTGTTCGGCAAATATTGCCCGGGCCTCGTCTTCTCCCAGATCCCTTGCGCCCAGTAATTGGAACAGTCTGCAGATTCCCCGAAATTCAGGCTTTGATCGGAAACAGGACAGATAAAAGGAAAGAATGTCTGAGCGTCCTTCGGCGGCCATGCGGGAAAACTTCTCCCACTGGTCCCGGAACACGGAAAGTGCGAGCCTCGAATCGGCCACGGGGTCGCTCACCGCATCCCGTACGAGCTTGTAGTCCTTTACGAGACGGTGATAGGGATTTTCCGGAAACGCGAGCGGGGAGAGAAAAAGCGTGTCGATAACCGGCTTGTTATGCATGGTGAGCGCCGGACTGACTCTTTTGAGCAGAGGTAGATCGTGCTCGAGTACATTGTGGCCGAGCAAAAATTCCGCCCGCCCCGCAAACCGGTCGAGTTCTTCGAGGGCGGATTTAGCTTCAAATTTCTCTTTTCTGTCAAACACGGCCTCCCCGAGAATCGCACCGATCCTGTAAATCCTGTCGCCGCCCGCCTCCAGGTCAAAAACGGCGCATTCAGCTATAAATTCATCCAGTTCCATAGAGTCTCTACAGCCAATCAATCCAGTGATGATGGGAAGATAACCTCCAACAGGATAGCGCACATCCTCACCCTAATCGGAAAAAAGTGCGGCTTTCATGAAGATGGAAACTACCTGGACTTCTTGCCTGCCACCCCGGCCGATACAAATTGTTACACATTGTTACCCTCCGGAGAAGTTCCGGGAAAGGCGCAGGTGTATCTATGGCATCGTTGCCTCGAGGTGCAACTGAATTGAGCGACTTGAATCAGGGAGATTGAAAATGAACTGGACGAAAAGAAACTCTACGATTGTGATTGCGGTTTTTCTCATTGCATCGGCGGTTGGTGCCGGTAATGCACTTGCGGGTCCCCGCGGGCCGCATGGCAGATTCTTCCGCGATCCTTTGGCGAGGCTCATGTTGAGGCTCGATCTGACGGACGCCCAGAAGACCACGCTTGCCGGCATAGTCAAGCAGAACGAGGCGAACGCAAAAAGCATCGCAACCGGGTTCGCGAACGCGAGGGTGCAGTTGGCGAAAGATGTCCTTAACGGCAGCGGATCGAGCGTGATAGCTGCAGACTATCAGAATGTGGCGACCTACGCAGTGCAGGCTGCCCAGTTGAGGGCGCAGATTATGGCTCAGATGATCCCGACCTTGTCACCGGAGCAGAAAGCCAGACTCCAGAAGATACATGACAAAATCGGTTCCAACGTCAATACGGCTATAGCGATGCGATTCGAACACCTCGACAGGTGGATCGAAAGGCATCAGTAAACGACTCTTGAGATTTCAATTGGATGAGGGCGGCGATTGGGCCGCCCCCACGGCCCGATGGAGGTACTAAACATGAAACGAGCATTCTCAAAGCACCGGCTTGCGACTTGCTTTGCGGCAGCCGCCCTCATTTTTCTCCTTGCGCATAGCGCCGCGGCGCGAGGTTGGAGTGTAACCGGAAGGCACGGCAGAACTTACAGCGGCAGTGTTACTCACTATAACAACGGAGGCGGCAATTTCGGGAGGACTGCGACCTATACGGGTCCGGGCGGCCGTACCTATTCGGCTTCGACCTCACACTACAATAGCGGCAACGGAAATTTCGGGCGCACCAGGACCGTCAACGGGCCTGCCGGTACAACATCCAGGCAGTTCACCCAGACCAATAACGGCAATGGCTCGTATACCCGCACGAGAACCTTGACCGAACCCGATGGTCAGACTTATAGCCGTTCACACACGATTTACTGATGAGACTCAACTCTGAACTATCACACGGAAAGGATTACTTGAAGATGAACAGTTTCAGGAAAAGCCTCAAACTCTCCACCGCGGTTTTTCTCACTATGCTGGCTTTGGGCCCAGGCAGCGCTATAGCCGGCAATCCCGCCATGCGGGCCGCCTGGCAGGCGTGCCGGGCTGACCGCGCAAAGTTTTGCTCCGGGATCGAGCCGGGCGGAGGCCGTATCATCGCCTGCCTGCGGCAGAATTCCGATAAACTCTCGTCGGGTTGCCGGCAGGCTATGAGTGAAGCCCGAGCCGCTCGGCGGAATCGTTCTTCGGGTGAGTAGAGCCAAAGTGGCTTTTGAGATCGTGCGGGCCGCCCCACGCCAGGGGCGGCCGGCGTTGTGGAAGGAACCGGAATGAAGAAGGAAGCCCCGCTGTTACGGCTTGGCATGCGTTATCGATCCCAAATTCGAACTGTGTTACGGACGCTGTTTCGGATATCATGCTGGTCGGCTGTCGCATGGTTGGTTTGGAATCGGGTCCTGTCGAATTTTTTCAATACCGGCGACGTCGGTCTCCTGTTGTCGCTCGGGATGGGATCTTTCCTGCATATAATGTCGATGATATTCCAGGATCTGGAAGCTTGATTTGCCATGGGAAAAAAAGACCGAATTCTTGTTATCGATGACGATAAGAAGCTGAACGGGCTGCTGCGGGATTATCTTTCTCCGTTCGGGTTCGAAGTGCTTACGGCTGTCAATCCCGAAGAGGGGCTGCGTTATCTCAAATCCCATGCCCCGGATCTCATCATTCTCGACGTCATGCTTCCGGACATGAACGGGTTTGAGCTGTGCAAAATCATCAGGGAAGATCAGACTGTTCCGATCATCATGCTCACGGCCAGAGGGGAAGTTACGGACCGTGTTGTGGGCCTTGAGCTCGGCGCCGACGACTACCTGGCCAAACCCTTCGAGCCAAGAGAACTGGTCGCCCGGATTCAGGCCGTGCTGCGCCGGTCCGCCGATAACACCACTCCCAGAGTCCGCTCTTTCGGAAGACTCAGGATCGATGCGGGCAAACGAACCGCTTTCCTCGACGACAAGCCGCTTTCCCTCACTACCAATGAATTTGCCGCTCTTTCCCTTCTTGCCAGAAATGCCGGGAAAGTCCTCGACCGGGATCGGATACTGCAGGAACTGCGAGGAATCGACAGCGAAGCCTTCAATCGTTCGGTCGATATTACCGTCAGCCGCCTGCGCCAGAAACTGGGGGACGATTCCAAAACCCCCTTCTTCATAAAGACGGTTTGGGGCGTTGGGTATGCGTTTATTTCAGAGGATTTGCCCGATGATCTTTGATCGGCTTCGCAGGGCGTTCCGCTCGATACATACCCGCCTTCTGCTGGTGATCCTTGTCTCCGGCCTGGGAATCCTGCTTTTGTTCCGGGTGGCCACGCTCGCGCATCGGACGATACTCGCGAACGCATTTCGCCTGAGACTCGCCAATTATGTTCAGTACGTGGTAAAGGATCTGGGGTCTCCGCCAGACTATAACCGCGCGGTAAAAGTCGCGGCGCAGACCGATATGATCATCTATTACCTCTCGCCCGAGGTTCGCTGGGCTACACCCGGCCCGGTCCAGTGGCCTACCGTCAGCTCCCGTTTCAAATTCCAAATAACCCCGTCCATCTGGGTCGAAAGATTTCGCCGGCACCGCTACCTGGTCTATGTGGTCGACGCAAACCACAGGTTTTTGTTCGAGATGTTGAAAGACCCGTCGAGCGACAAGCGTCTGGTTCAGGTAAACCTTGTCTTCCTGTTTTCTTTAATCGTGCTGCTGGTTGGATCTTTTGTCTGGATACGTCGAATCCTGGCTCCGCTTCTCCCGCTCTCCCGGGGGGTGCGCGAGCTTGGCGCGGGCAGTCTTTCGCACCGCGTTTCGATCGATCGTGCAGACGAACTGGGAGAGCTTGCCTCAGCCTTCAACAGCATGGCTGACCGCCTGCAGCACCTTATCGGCGCCAAGGACCGGCTGCTTTTGGACGTAAGCCATGAACTGCGCTCTCCTCTCACCCGGATGCGCCTGGCCCTGGAGATGTCTCCGGACGGCGCCCTGAAAGAATCGCTCTCCGAAGATATCGGTGAGATGGAGCGGATGGTGACGACGATTCTCGCCAACGCCCGGATGCAGAGCGGCAGTGAGACTCTGGAGCGTCAGACGGTGGACCTTGTCCTGCTTCTCCGCGAGGCCGTAGAACCCCTGAAAAGTCAAGCGCCGGGCGTTTGCTTCCGGGAAGCTCAGGAATCGATCGAGGCATTCCTCGACCCCGAGAAGACGAAGGCCGTCTTTCGAAATGTGGTCGGAAATGCGATCAAGTACTCACGGGAGACGAGCGGCCCGGTTGTCATCAGCGTTCGAGCCGGACCGGAATCGAACACCGTGGAAATCCGGGACGAAGGGATAGGAATCCCGGAACAGGATCTTCCTTTCGTCTTCGAGCCGTTCTACAGAGTGGACCCTTCCCGTTCCAAGGAGTCCGGCGGGTTCGGTTTGGGGCTGAGTCTTTGTAAAGCTATCATGGAAGCCCACCAGGGCTCGATTTCCATAGAAAGCTCTGCAGGAAAAGGAACCACCGTCCTGCTTCAGTTCCCCCGGAAGTGAACGGATCTGCTCTTCCGAAACTGATCCGCGCCTTTGGACGATACAAAGCCGGCGATATCCCGGAAACGCATTGGCGGAGGTGCATGCTTGCCGGAAATCCCGGATTTTTCCCGCTCTGCGGATTTTGCGGGACAGGTTGGCGGAATTGATATAGATGATCCACTCATGAAGAGTTTTTCCGATCTAAAAAAAGAGTTGTTCAAGAACGCGAGCCGGCATATCCGCGAGACATGGCGTCCCGGAAGCGGCATGTCCCCGCCGCTGATCCTCAGGGCCGCCTCCGCCCTCTATGAAAAAGGGCTGCGCAAGGATCAGGAAAAGCTCCTTGCAAGGCGTAAAAAACTGCCGGTTCCGGTTATAAGCATTGGCAACCTCTCGGTCGGAGGCACGGGGAAAACGCCCCTTACGATCTGGATGTGCCAATTCCTGCTCGAAATCGGGTATCATCCCGCCGTTCTCACCAGGGGATACGGGCGAAAGGAAAGAAGTCCCGGACGGGTGGAGGGTTCGCGCGAGGAGTCTCTTGCGGAGCTTTTCGGCGATGAGCCGGTAATGATGTCCGAATACCTGCCCGAAACGCCCGTATGGGTCGGAAGCGACCGGACAGCTTCCGGCGAGGCTGCTCTGGCGGGCGGAGACGTGGACATCCTCGTGCTCGATGACGGTTTCCAGCATCTCGCCCTCGACCGGGACCTGGATATCGTTCTGCTCGACTGCCGCAATCCGTTTGGAAACGGTCTGGTCCTGCCCGCGGGCCCGCTCCGCGAACCCGTTTCGCACCTGAAAAGGGCCGACGCTTTCGTGCTCACCCATGCGGAAGGAAGCCTCGCTCCGGCGCCCCTCCTGGAAAAACTCGAAACTCTTTTCCCTGCCATCCCGGCCTTTGCCTGCAGCCACCGGCTGCAGGGGATCAGGTTGGGCGGGGGAGGGCCTTTTCTTCCACCCGGAGACCTTTCAGGAAAAAGGGCGGTCGCCTTCGCCGGAATCGCCGCGCCCGAGTCTTTTTTCGACGACATGAAAAAGGCAGGGATCGAGATCGTTCGCTCCTTCGACTTTCCCGATCATCACCGGTACACCCCGGAAGATCTTCTGCAGGTCTTACAATCTGCATCGCAGTGCGGCGCCGCATTGATCCTGACCACAGCCAAAGATTCCATGCGCCTTCCCCCAATTTTAAGGCGCCTTTTCGCCGTGGCCGAAATCGGAATCGGTTTCGGACGCGACGATGACAATTTCCGCCGATTCCTCCGGGACAGAATCGGCGAAGAATAGCCGCCGCCCGCGCTGCAGGCCCGGCGTTTTGCTTTTTACCCAGTGTTTGGGGTGTTTTACCGGCGCGGCCGGGTCAGCAAGATATCGGGATACTCCGGCTTGAAATTAGTACCATGTCCCATCCAATTATGAAACTAGAGCACAAACGCACTCTGGAGCTAATCTTCCAGCCTCCGCAAATATCCGGTGGGCCGGGATCCGGGATTATGTCGCTCTTCCGCGAGTTGGGGGCGCAGATCAAGGAGCGAGAGGGTTCGCGCGTTGAAGTGTTTTAGTTCGGGCAGGTCAGGGTGTTTCATCGGCCACATCCTGGGCAGGACACGGATAAAGGTGCTGTTGTCGGTTTTCGCAAATGGCTGAAACCGCATAGGATGCCCCATGCGCCCGTTTCCACACTCAACCCCCGGCGGAACGCGCAATATATCTCCATTATACGATTGCGGCCGAAGGCCTGTACCATGGAAGGCGGGTCGGGCATTAAAATCCGCTCGCTCGATCCGACCTTCCTCGCTCCGGTGCAGCGCTCGGGCCGGGGTACGAAAACAGCGGGAAATTGAGATGAGAGGTCCATGATTGCGAATACTTATGGACACACCCGGCTGACTATTATCCATGAAATAGCCCCCTTGGGCTGGTCAGACCGATCCTGCACACACTTGACCACCCCGCACACACCTCACACAAAATTTATCGTCCCCCCTGAGAGCTACCTTCGTCCGGGACCACTGCCCCTCTTTCGATACTCCTGTTCTCAGCAATTTGGTGATCAATCGGAGTATACGGGGGTCTGCGATACGGTGTTCCAGAAACTTCATCATCCATTCATGGTCGATGTTGACAGCGGGAAAAACGTATATATGTTCATTACAACGGTGGAGTTCACCTTGTAACCGCTCCGGCCCATAAGCTATTAGATTGATGACTTCTGTCCAATGGGCAGGGGGCATTTTTTCTAACCCACCATAAAAGGAGCGCCGCCATGAGAGAATTCGATGAAATCATCCAGCAAAAAAACCTGCCTAGAGTGGGACAGATGGTGCGCAGCAAGGATTACAATACCCTCTGGCGTGTAATGGAAAAGAGGGAACGCTGGGTAAACAGTGCGGATGATCCCAAGACCGGTGAGCCCCGGCTGCTCCCCGCCATTTACTTGTCTTTCTGGCGAGTTCAGGAAGGAAAACAGCCTGGTGTCGGGAAGACAATGGGATACACTTATACTCTTTATGACAACACCTTTGAGTCTCACTGGGAGATCGTGCCCTGACGAATGAAACCACGAGTCATCCCGAAAACAAAGGAAGCAATTCTCTGCACATGCGGTGATTTTCCTGTAACTCCCACAATTCAGCGACCAATTTGTGCGCCATCGGTCACAAAGAAATTACCCGACGAGACAGTTATGTCGCAAATGGTATGGGACGCACTGACCACATTAACGGTTTAGTTAATAATTGACCCACCAAGGAGGGTAGTATGGCGCCGAAGTATGATCCCACCAAACAGCAAGACTGGCAAATCTCGGAGATCGCAGAAGAAGGTCTCGATTTTAACGCCCAATGCGACAAAATTGGTATTCTGCCTGAAGAGCGCATCCCCTATGGCCGAAAAATCGGTAAAGTGGACTACTTGGCCATCAAGGAGCGGCTTAAGGACAAGCAGGATGGCTACTACATCGATGTCACCGCTATCGTACCCACCCCTTTAGGGGAAGGAAAGACAACCACCGCAATGGGACTTATAGAGGGTCTGGGCAAACGTGGGGTCAACGTGGGCGGGGCGATCAGGCAGCCATCTGGTGGACCCAGCATGAATATCAAGGGGTCGGCAGCGGGCGGCGGTATCTCCCAGCTGATCCCTCTGACCGACTTCACTCTGGGGCTGACAGGCGACATTAACGCAGTGATGATCGCCCATAACCTGGCAATGGTTGCGGTTACTTCACGGTTGCAGCACGAATTCAATTATGACGATGAGCAACTGGCAAAAATCCCCCTCAAGCGCCTTAATATAGATCCCAAAAATGTTGCCATGGGCTGGGTCTTCGATCTTTGCGCCCAGGCTCTGCGACATATTACAATAGGCCAAGGAACCAAGATGGACGGCTTCACAATGCCCTCCAGTTTCGCCATAGCCGTTGCCTCCGAAGTTATGGCGTGCCTCTCGATGTTCAGTGACCTGGCCGATTTGCGTAAAAGGTTGGGCGAGATCACCGTGGCCTACGACAAGAAGGGCAACCCGGTTACAACGGAAGACCTGGAGTGCGCCGGGGCAATGACAGCCTGGATGACAAAGTCCATAAACCCCACTCTGTGCGCCACCGTTGAATATCAGCCCGTACTGGTGCACGCCGGACCTTTCGGCAATATCGCCGTTGCACAATCCTCTATAGTGGCCGACCAGATAGCCCTTAAGCTCTTCGACTACCACGTGACCGAATCGGGCTTCGGTTGCGACCTGGGCTTTGAGAAGTTCTGGAATATCAAGTGCCGTGTCAGTGGTCTCAAACCCAACGTTGCGGTTATCACTACCACTGTGAGGGGCCTCAAACACCATGGTGTTAACGCAGGCTCGCTGCCCTGTCCGCCGGGCCGTCCCATCCCCCAGGAGTACTTCACTTGCACTCCCCAGACACTGGCATGGTTGGAAGACGGCATAAGCAACATGATCCATTGCATCAATATTGTCAAAAAGTCAGGCATCAAACCGGTGATTTGCATAAATGTCTTTCCCACCGACACCGAGGAAGAAATCAACATGATCAAAAGGGCCGCAGCGGAAGCCGGCGCGCGGGCAGCAGTTTCAAGGCACTGGGAGTTCGGCGGTGACGGTGCACTGGAGTTGGCCGACGCTGTCATGGACGCTTGCAGGGAGAAAGTGGATTTTAAGTTCCTGTACCCCAACGAAATGCCGCTCCGTCAGCGGATAGAAACCATCGCCAGGGAGGTGTATGGAGCGGACGGGGTAACCTATACGCCCGAGGCGGAGGCCAAGGCCAAGCGTTTCGAGGCCGATCCCAAGTACAACGACTACGCCACGATGATGGTGAAGACACATCTGAGCCTCAGCCACGACCCGAGCAGGAAAGGCGTGCCCAAGAACTGGTCGCTTGCGGTGCGAGACTTTTTGCTTTACAGCGGGGCCAAGTACATCTGCCCCTGTACCGGAACCATCAGCCTAATGCCGGGGACTAGTTCGAACCCGGCCTTCAGGAGGGTGGATGTTAATGTCAAGACCGGAAAGCCCACCGGGTTATTTTAAACACCAGGTTCCAGAAGCCTGGAGTTTTTCAGTCAGGCCCATCCGGCCCGAAAAGCCGGATGGCTCGGCTATCCCGGTTACGCCGCATGGGAACTCGAGTTAGCTCTCTTTTTCCCGGTTTGCGTCGAAACCTGGGACACGCAGGATTGAGAACCTGTACGGATACGCCGGCGCAATAAGCTTTGGAAAGGATTTCCCCGGATCTATGCGAGGCTCTCAAGAACACAGCTTGTCACCAGGAAGGACTGACCCAGGGGCTGGAATTGGGAGACCTCACGGCGGCTGAGTTTTTCTCTGATGCGCTCAAAACATTGGATCGTCTCTTGTGAATAGAGTTTCTCCCCGCATCGGAGGCAGACCTCTGCGCTTACTTTGACGGTCGCCGTGTTGAGCCCGCCCCGAAGAAGCTTTTCAACCTCCTTTACCACCATCTCACTTCCACATATCGGGCATTTCTCAAATGGCGTCATTGCATCTTCCTCTCCCGCCCGTTGATCCACCGGGTGGGGTCAGGGCGGTACACAGTGGTAAGAACTGCCCACTCGTTTTCTTCGTTATAAGCCCAAACCGTGTGAATCGGGTTGCCGATAAATGTTCTCCCCAAAATGAGGCATTTATCGACCGGGTAGCTCTCAATGATCTCTCCGTGAAGTACCGAGGAAAAAATCTCATCGAACGTCAGATCGTCAGCCTCGGCTTCCTCGTCGACAGAATCACTTATACGGATCATGCCCCGCCGAATCGCGCCGATGATTGTCTCAATGTCCACCATTAATCCTCTGAAACGCGCGGTTTCACTGCGGCATTGAACCTGATGCCGCCGAGTTAACCATCCAGTGGCCTTTCATTAGTCCATGACCGCTTCACCGAAGCGGCAGTCAGGAAACACATCCCCCTTAAATTAATCTCGTCATGATTCCTGCGTCTGACAAGTCACCATTTCCTGGCGCATACAGAATCGTTGAAGCCGGCGCGCTTCAGGCGGTAATCCGAAAGGACTAGAGCAGGATTCCGAGGAGTTTTTTCACCAGTTCTTCTAGCGGCATTATGGTGAGGAGCAGTGGACCGACAGGGAGAAGTGTCGCAATTCCGAGTTCGACGATAGCATTTCTCGTAATCGGGGTGATTCGCATACTGCGGACCACCTCGAAACTATTGCCCAAGTCTGCGAGAGACTGGATATCGCCGCTGCCAACCAGGGACTCATCAACTGATGCGCCACCTCTGAGCCATTTGATGTCAAACTCTTGCACATACCGCGCTGCCAGTGTGCCATACTCGCGAAGACCGTTGCGCTTCGTCCGGGCAAGCTGAGCCGCAAAGACAACGAGCGGGGCAAAAACAAGGACCTGCACGAGCATGACTATGAGAGCGATCTCGATCTTGAATCCAAGTAGTGACGCTCCGAGGTGCAGGATCCGATTGGCGATCGTTCCGGACAATACAGCACCATGAGCCAGTGCCAGCGGGATGAACGCGTAGGCTGTATTGGAGAGAAACCCCAGCCCCCCGACTCGGTCCGGGTGAGTGGGCGTCAGGTTCAAGTCAATGCGAGAGACCATGTAGAGAAACCAACACCAGACGCATAGCCGAAAATACCAGCGCAGCAACAGGAATTGGAAGATGGGCATACTTACATAGCCGTACCACATCCCGGCAAACGTGAATCTTGAGCCTGATGCGGCAGGTGACGCATACCAGGTGGACACCTCGATGGTTCCGTACTGGCGCCAGACAATAAGGATACCCACGCTATAGACGAGTGCTACGAGCAGGACCTCGGCAAGCACGGAGTTGCGCAGTCGCCATACGGATCCAATTGTGGCATGGAATTGCGGTCTTGAGTTCTCCGGAATCAAATTGCGCTCCAGAAACTGATTGGCCACAAAACGCATGCGTTCGTGCACCACAAGCTCCGCAACGATCAACAGGGGTATCGCCACAAGAAAACGTACATGAACATCCAAATCCGAGAGAAAAGGTACAGCCACAGTTGCGCTCAGCAATTTCCCCTGGAGAGCCGAGAGCACCAGAAGAGGGACCCAGGCTAACAGCGATATGATAATGCAGCGTCGCCGGACCAGTTCGAGCGTGTTACCGGTCAGATGTGCTCGTCGAAAAAGCTGATATAACGGGCCTCCCAGAACGAGCGAGAAGTCGGTAGTGTCTTGAATCGGGTTTGGCTGTCCCATGGTAGCTTCCTTGTCGCTGGTCTACATGCCGCTATCACTGAGGAATCCTTTCTTGGTCCTCGACATCAGTTAGCTCCTGGCTTTTGTTGCCGGAAGGACTCAGCCCGGGAGGCGTTTTCTCCCAGGGATATCCATTTACGGCCATGGTGTAGCCCAAGTCAAAAAGCTTCTGCATGTACTGCTTGTCGAAGCCACCCTTGCGGGGCTCCTTGAAAGTCTTCGGGATGTAAGCAAGGTTAAAGGCGATACCGTCTCGCTGCGAGAGGTGATAAATGGCCCGAAGATCGCTCGTGCCTTGATTCTGAATCAGATAAGATATAGCCATGCGCGCGATGGGTAGTGTGCGTCGCTCCACCTCCGCCCATTCAGGTTCCAGGCGGGCGTTCCGAATGACGTAGAGCCTTCTTGCACGTTGGACTCTTTTTCGCTCCGACAAATGTTTCAGCCTGAAAGACGGGGGATAAATAAAAACCTGGGCAACCGCACCACCGTCAACATCCATTTCTTGATAGAATTTGCCGTTTACCTCGACATCGAAAAGAACAGGGGGAAAAACGCCGGGAATGGCTGCAGAGGCCAACATGACTTTCTTAAAAAGATCAAGGGACTTGGGGCTTTCGCTGGCGGCAATCTGCCCCATGTTCCAGATAACCCCCTTCCGTGAGTCCAAATCGGTTGTGCCGATAAGAAGTATTCTACCTCTTTTATACTCGGCAGCCACGGCGTTCAGCATCTTTTTGTCTACATAACGACTGAGCAATTCTTGGAGGGGGGTCGTATCCGCTATGGCATCCTTGTAAAAAACCGAAAGCAAACTGCGAGACCTGAAGATGTCTTTATTGGTTACGTTCGTGTAGACCTGCTTCAAAACATAATCGTAGTCGGCTCCCAGAAATGCGAAAGGAGCGATCAGCGCCCCGGTGCTGATCCCGGTGACAACCTTAAACTGAGGTCGGGTTCCTGCCGCTGTCCACCCGAGCAGCAGTCCCGCGCCAAAGGCCCCGTCATCTCCTCCTCCCGAAATGGCGAGAAACGAAACCGGCGGCAGTGGACCTTTCTTGCCGGATGAAGCCAGGAAAGCTTTTTCGCGCTTCAAAGATTCCAACCCCAGACGGGTTAAATCGGTTTCTGCTGAATCGGCGTAAAAGCGAGCACCGGAAATGCCGGAAATGACCGCTTCCTTCCCGAGTCCCTTCGGCACAGCAGATACTCGCGGGAGCGTGGCACAGCCCACACACAGCATTAATGCCATGATGTCGAGCACAATGAATGAAGCCTGACTTGCCGGTCTCCTAAGTTTCATCTTCCTTTTCTCCTTGGGGAATCCGGTCTCTTCGAGAACTTTCATGAAGAAGGTCCGAAACAGGGTAAAAGAAGAATGTCTCGCCGCCATAAATGGTCTCGCAAAAAAATTTCGAAAGAACCGCATGAATCGCAGAGAGTACTCGATGGCCTGATAACCCGGCTTGATCACCTTTAGGGCCGCCCTAACCGACGTGGAGCTATTTTGAATGGCAGAAAAGGTCATCTCGCCGGAGCAGGTTGCGTCTTGGTCAAGATGGCTCTCTGTGCACGAGAAAAAGAGCAAATTCCATTCCATTCATCGGCATAATCGCTTGTCCAAGAAATTCTGATAGATAAAAGGGAGGTCAAAGTTTGGGCGACACTGCCCTGACCGATCAAGATGACACTGTGTGAAAACGAGAAGATTCAACTATGATACCTTCTACCTCGATCCGGCTCAGATTGGCGAAACGTCAATGCTCTTGCCAAATCATTTCCTGATAACACCCGTGGGGCTGCCAGATAAGTCCGTTGAATTTCAAGGGCGTAGCTTGAAAGTGATCCCTGCCTCCTCCGGACAACCTTTGCCGCCGCTTCGCCATCGCAAATCCAGTGCTTATCTTAGAATAAATGGCGTTTATCCGGTGCATGCATCGTGGCAAATAGGACTGCAACAGGAAAGGCGAAATAATGGCGGCCGATACGAAGGATTATCTCATGCCTGACGTCCTGGTTTTGGGGGCGGGCATAACGGGGGTTGCGACTGCGTATTTTCTGGCCAGGGCAGGGCTGGATGTCGCGGTGCTGGAGCGCAGGGCCGCGCCGGCCCTCGAGACAACCTATGCCAACGGCGGCCAGATCTCGGTATCGCATGCCGAGCCCTGGGCGCATCCCGGAGCACCCGAACAGGTGTTTCGGTGGCTTGCTCAAAAGGATAGCCCCCTCTATTTTTCTCCCCGGTTCGACTGGCGCCAGTGGCTGTGGTTGACCTCCTGGCTCTGGCAGTGCCGCAGATCCGCAGCCGATCGTAACACTCTGGAAATCGTAAAAATCGCTCTTCGCTCGCGTGCGCTCTACCGGCAAATTCGGGAAGCCGAAAAGATCGAATATGCCCAAAAGTCGCTCGGCATTCTCCATTTCTACCGAAATCCCGTCGAATTCGAAAATGCCAGGCGCGTTGCCGAACTCATGTCGGAAAACGGCTGCCGCCGCAAACCGGTCACCAGGGAAGAAATCGATTTTCTCGAACCCGCGCTTGCCCAAAACCGCGACATTATCGGAGGCACCTATACCGAAGATGACGAATCGGGCGATGCTCGCCGTTTCACCCAGGCACTCTCCCGGATCTGCCAACAGAAGTACCGTGTCCGTTTTCATTTCGGCGTAACTCTCGATGGATTCGTATCCGAAAACAATGAGATCTACGAGGCCCAGATCACCGCCGCCGACGGTTCGAAAGATCTTCTCCGCGCCCGCCATTTTGTTCTGTGCCTGGGGCCCTGGTCGCCTTTTTTCGCGCAAAAGCTCGATATTTTTCTGAATATATACCCGGCCAAGGGCTACAGCATAAGCGTGCCCCTCGACCAGGCGAACGCTCGTTATGCGCCGCGTGTTTCCCTCACCGACGATGAAAACAAGCTGGTATTCAGCAACCTCGAAACGCATCTGCGGGTGGCCGGTACTGCCGAACTTGCCGGCTGGGACAGATCTCTTCACTACCATCGAATACGGCCCATTGTCGAAAAGGCCGCCGAGCTTTTTCCCTGCCTTTTTTCGAACATGGATTTCCGCAATCCGGACTGGGTATTCGCAAACCTGCACCCGTGGACGGGCCTTCGTCCCGCCACCCCCTCGAACGTTCCCTATGTCGGCAGGCGCCCCGAGTTTCGAAACCTGTGGCTCAACACCGGCCACGGCACCCTGGGTTGGACCATGGGCATGGCTACCGCCGAACGGGTGGCCGAAATGATACGAGGGGAAATACCTGCCCGGATGGCTGCGTAGTGTTGCGGCCATAACGGGTCCCTTGTCTATCCGTGTTCATCCGTGTCACCATTTTTTAAGAGCTTTCAGACACGGATGAACACGAATGGACACTGATAAAAGCTTGGATCGGAGAGGATCGGTACGGGTTCTATCCCACTTTCCGGGGCTTAAACCCGGCGCTGCCCGTCGGCCCCTGCGGCCGGACCATGACTGCACATCCCCTCCGAAAGCACGCCAGGAAATTTTTTTCTTGACAGAAATATACCGTTCGGTATTTTAGAAACCATGGGAAAAAACATCTTTACCAAATCGGAACTGACCAGACAGTTCATTATCGAAAAATCCGCACCCGTTTTTAACAGGAAAGGATTTGCGGGCACCTCTCTTTCCGATATTACCCGTGCGACCGGACTTACCAAGGGGAGTATTTACGGCAATTTCAAGGATAAGGACGATGTTGCCGTATCTGTTTTCAAATACAACATCAATAACCTGGTAAGCTTCCTCAGTCGGGAAATAGGGCAGGGGGAGACTCCCGTTGAAAAACTGCGGGCAATTCCTGCGGCATACAAAAAACTGTATAAAAACATGGTCGAATTTGGCGGCTGCCCGCTCTTGAACACGGCCACGGAAGCCGACGATACCAATCAGACGCTGGGAAAACTGGCGGCGGAGGCAATCGAGTCGCTCAAAAAAACCATTGCCAACCTGATCGTGTCCGGGCAGAAAACCGGAGAAATCAAGCGCGAAGCCGATGCGGAAAGACTCTCGGAACTGGTCATATCGCTCATCGAAGGCGGAAGCTTCCTCTCCAAGGTGACGGGGGAAAAATCGTTTATGATGAACTCTCTTGATTTGATCGAAGAACTGATCGCCCAGGCAACGGGCTGATTTTTTTTTGGCCTGAAATATACCGATTGGTATGAGAAACCGACCCGATGAAAGGAAGGAACGCGGCATGAACGAGGTCTATGAGAAACTGAGAAGACATCTGGACAGTCTGCCCGGAGGGTATCCGGCGACCGAAAGCGGAGTGGAACTGCGTATTTTACGACGCCTCTTCACCCCTGAAGAAGCGGAAATGGCGCCTTTTCTGTCCATGAAACCGGAAACGGCCGAAGAGATCGCCAAAAGGGCGGGGATGGATGCGCAAAAAGCCGGGTTGCTGCTTGAACAAATGGCCGGGAGGGGTCTGATCTTCAGTATCGTACGTCCCGGGACGCCCCCTTCCTACATGGCCTCCCAGTTCATCATAGGCATCTGGGAATATCACGTGAACGATCTCGATGAAGGTTTTGTGAAAGACATGGAGGAGTATTTCCCGTTTCTTGCCGGAGAGTCGTTCCATTCTTTGCCGCAGCTTAGGACCATTCCTGTCGGAAGGAGCATCCAGGCCGATGTCAGGGTGCTTGCTTACGAACAGGCGGAGGAGTTGGTGAAGGGGCAGAAAAAGTTTCTGGTCGCCCCCTGCATCTGCCGGCGCGAGCACCAACTGAGGGGGGGAGGATGTGGAAAGTTGATGGAAGCCTGCCTGGTATTTGGCTGGGGAGCCGACTATTACGAGCGGAACGGCCTCGGGCGGGTGATAAGCCTCGAAGAGACCCTGGAGATCCTGAGAAAAGCTGATGAAGAAGGCCTGGTGCTCCAGCCGAGCAATTCGCAGGAAATTGTCAATATTTGCTGCTGTTGCGGCGATTGCTGCGGGGTTCTCCAGAATTTGAAACGGTATCCGGCGCCGGCCGATATCGCGGCGACTCCCTTCCGGGTCGAACTGGACGAGGGGGAGTGCATCGGCTGCGGGACCTGTGTCGAGCGCTGTCAGATGGAGGCCTTTGAAATGGTGGACGAGCGTGCGGCTCTAAAACCCGAACGGTGCATAGGATGCGGTCTTTGCGTTTCCACCTGCCCGGTGGAGGCCTTGAGGCTTGTAAGAAAGCCCGAAGAGCAGCAGCCGAGTATTCCCAAAAACCAGATGGAGGCGCATATCCTGAGAGCCACATTGAGAGCGCAGGCGAAGGCCGATCTCACCGATAAGCTCGAACGGCACAAAAGGGTCTGATCCGTCACGATTTCTTCTTCTCGGGACTTGGAAAGGAGTCGCCATGGCCGAAGTCTACAAGACGGGCTGCGTTCTTTGCGCGCAAAACTGCGGGCTCGAAGCGCAGGTCCTGGATAACCGGATAGTCAAAACCAGGGGGGACCGGGCCAACGCGCGAAGCAATGGCTACGCCTGCCGCAAAGGGCTGAACGTGGTCTTTCATCAGCATAACGCGGACAGGCTCCGGTTTCCCCTGAAGCGAACCGAAAAGGGTTTTGAAAGAATCCCCTGGGAGCAGGCGCTACGCGAGATCGCCGGCAGGCTACAGGAGATCGTCGGAAGTAACGGTCCACGCTCCCTGGCCTATATGGGTGGGGGCGGACAGGGCTGCCATTTCGAGGCCGCCTTCGGTGTGCGGTTGCTGCGGGCGATGGGTTCGCAGTATCATTACAGCGCTCTGGCCCAGGAATTTTCCGGGATGTTCTGGGTTCACGGACGCACGTTGGGCCGGCAATACATACATCTGGTTCCCGATATCGAGCATACCGATCTCCTGCTCGCGATCGGCTGGAACGGCATGCAGAGCCACCAGGTCCCGCAGGCGCCAAGGCATCTCCAAAGAATATCCAAAGATCCGGATAAACTTCTCATTGTCGTCGATCCGCGCCTTTCGGAGACGGCAAAAATCGCCGATATCCATCTTGCAATCCGCCCCGGGACGGACGCTCTGCTTCTCAAGGCGATGATCGCCATGGTTCTTGCCGAGGGGTGGGAAAACAAATCCTACCTGGAAGAGCGCACTTCCGGGTTCGACCACGTGAGGTCGATTTTTGAAAACTTCGACTGCAGGGCGGCCGTAGCGGCCTGCGAGCTGGATTACGAGCGGGTCCGCGAGGTATGCCGCCTGTTTGCTTCCCGCACATCATGCCTTCGCTACGATCTGGGGGTTATGATGAACCGGCACAGCGCCGCCGCCTCCTACCTTGCGATACTATTTCAGGCACTTTGCGGAAGACTGGGAGTAAGGGGTGGGTCGGTTATTCCCGGACACCTCATGCCCATAGGTTCAACTTCCGACGAAAATAACCCGAAAACATGGAGGACCGTCTCCACCGGTTTTTTCCCCGTCGCCGGGACCTACCCGCCAAACTGCATGCCCGAGGAGATCCTGTCCGATAACCCCGAACGGTTGCGGGCCGTTCTTGTCTCGGGCTCCAATCCCCTTCGCTCCTATGCCGACACTACGGCGTACGAGGAAGCCTTCAACCGGCTCGACCTGCTTGTTACCACCGAGGTGGCCATGACCGAAACGGCGCGCCTTTCCCACTATGTGCTCCCGGCGCGAAGCGGCTATGAATCCTGGGACGGGACGTTTTTCGCGTGGACGTTCCCCGGAATTTTTTTCCAGATGCGGCGGCCGATAGTCGAGCCGGAGGGGGAAGCGCTCGAAGCGGGCGAGATTCTCGTGCGGTTGGCCGATCGGTTGGGCGTTATCCCGCCGATTCCCAAGGAGTTGTACGAAGCTGCCCGTGCGGGACGCGAAAGGTTTGCCGTGGCTCTTGGCGAGCATATCGCAAAGGAGCCGGGGGCTGCGCGAAGCCTTCCCTTTATCGTCGCAAAAACGCTCGGGAAAACTCTCGGATCGGTTCATCTCGCAGCGTTGTGGGGAATTCTTCAAACGGCCCCCGCCTCATTTCGGCAGGCGGCCGCGCGTGCGGGGTTCACGGCGGGGCCGACGCAGGGCGAGGAGATTTTCCGCAAAATCCTCGAACACCCCGAGGGAATATGGATAGGCGAACTCGATCCGGAGCGAAACTTCGAGCAGCTGAAAACGCACGACTCTCGTGTGTGCATGCACATCCCGGAGCTTATCGAAACGATCGACGGTCTGCATGCCGAGAGCGAAATACAACTTTTAAAGCCCCTGCCCGAGTTTCCCCTTGTTCTTATGGCGGGAAAGCACGTAAGCACAAACGCCAATACTCTCATGCGAAACCCGGCGTGGAACAAGGGCTTCCGGGGGTGCACCCTCGCCATGCACCCCGAGGACGCAAAGGCCCTCGGGCTCGAAGACGGCCAGATGGCGCAGGTAACCACGGAGGCGGGTTCCGAGTCGGTGGAGCTCGAAATCACAACGAGCGCCCGAAAGGGACATGTGTCCATGCCCCACGGCTTCGGGCTGGTCTATGAGGGAAAGAGCCACGGGGCGAACGTAAACCGCCTTACCAAAAACACCAACCGAGACCATCTGGGGACGCCGATGCACAGATACGTGCCCTGCCGCGTCGAGGCGGCGGCGTGTCGCCGCTGACGGATTGCCTCGCCCTGTCCTTTACTTTATCAGCGGCAGGATAGAAATCGGCCCGCTACGGCTCCGCCAGCCGTTCCCGCAACGCCTTGATGATCCTGCGGTGGGCGGAGGGAAAGGCGAGCTTTTCCAGCTCATTTAAAGATGCCCACCGCATGTGCGGGCCGGTTTCAAGACTGCGCGCAGGGCTATCTCCGTTGCACAAAAACGCATGCAGCAACACGCGAAACGATGTGTGGGAGTGTTTGGTTACGCCCAGGCTCACCAGCGGCCCGAGCCGGATGCCCAGTTCTTCCAGCCAGATGCGTTTAATCGCCTGTTCCGGCGAGATGGACTCGGGAACGTCTCCGCCGGGCAACTCCCAAAGATTGGGCATGAGACCCGATGCGGGCCTTTTGCGAATGAGGACCCTGCCTTCTTTAAGCATAACGGCGGCAGCCCTCACGATTTGCGTCACCACTTTCTTGGCGGCCTTTACGGGCCGCACGCCGGTAAGCCCTCTTTGGAACGCGGCGCAGCAGTCGGAGACCGGGCATTGCGTGCATACCGGGTCTTTGGCGAGACAAACGAGCGACCCGAGATCCATCAGCGCCTGGTTGAACTCGCGCGACCTCCCGCGGGGCAGGAGCTTTGTTGCGGCGTCCCAGACGGCCTCGGCAAACTCTTTCGATCCCGAGGGGTGGGCGATATCGAAGAGTCTGGCAAAAATCCGCCCGGCATTTGCGTCCGCTGCCGGGTAGTCTCCATTGAAGGCGAAACTCATGATCGCTCCTGCCGTGTAGCGGCCGATCCCGGGCAGTTTTCGCACCAGATCGAAATTGCGCGGAACCTCACCGCCGTACTCTTTCACCAGAATCTTTGCCGCTTTTTGAATGTTGCGCGCTCGGGCATAGTAGCCGAGCCCTTCCCAAAGGCGCAGCACATCGTCTTCGGGCGCGCCCGCAATGGATGGTGCATCGGGAAAGCGCGCCATCCAGCGCTCATAATAGGGCAGCATCGTCTGCACCCGGGTCTGCTGGAGCATGATCTCCGAGATCCAGACCTGGTAAGGCACATAGTGTTCACGCCAGGGAAGCCCGCGGCTGTTTTCGCCAAACCACGCGAGAAGGCCCTCCCGCAGTTCGTCGCCCGATAACTCTTCGTTATTCATCTTCACTTTTCCCCAAAACGGTCGTCTCTGTAACGGGTGCACCTGCACGGAGATTATATCCTCAGGGAAACTGGTTTCCAGTCAAGATCTCGGGCTTCCCGACCGATAGTAAAAGCACTCGATTAATTTTTCTCAAAATAGGCGATTTCAATGAGACATGTTTTCCTTTGTGCTGTCACACTCCTGTTCTGTTTCCCTTTTTCATACGGATCCGCACAGGAAGCAATTCATCCTGGGTTTGGCGTTTACCGCAGGGAGCGAGGAACAGGGCTTTTTCAACCGGTGGAGATTTCAACGTGGTGACCGCCAATGCGGTCGGGACCTATGGTCTTTTCCAGGATGGCATTTCACGCCGAGTGCAACTGGGGGTGTTTGCCAAAAACGACCAGCAGACACTACCGGGCAGTCCCCATCGTTAGCCCTGCGCGGAGAGCGCGACTTCAGCTTTGGCGGGATCTCTACCGGCCCGGTGGCGGGAGCCGTCCTCCAGCAGGTGCATGTCGGACGAGCTACGGCGGTGAACTGGGCCTTAACGTCGGTTTCTGAGCCGCCGCTGCTCGCCTGGCCAGCTACTCGGAAGCGATTTCGGCCGCTAAAAAGAGTATTGCAACCCTGCGTGCGCCCCGTGAAAGAGCACGCTGGAACCGGAATTGACGCCCAGCGCTGTCGCGGTGGGCGGCGTCGTATAGGTGCTGACGGTTTCCTGGATCTGGCCGGGCGCAAGGGCCACCCCGTCCAGCCAGAGCACCTCGTAGCCCGCCACGAGCGAAAGGTTTTCGGTAAACCGATATTTGACCTGCAAGCCGGCTTCTACTGCGCAAGCGGGGTGGTCGGTCGAGGCCGAGGAGGGATAGACCACCTTTTTCATTCTCACCCCGGTCGACTCCTCTGCGTCATTCAAATAGCCGCCGAGCTTTGCCAGTCCGTCGATCGAGAAGCGGCCGTGCTCGAACAGGGTTGCGTCGGCGCCGACCTGGAAACCATAGAGATTGTTTACAACGTTCGTATTCCAGAAGGTGGGGGTAAATGCGGCCGGGAACGGCACGCCCCCCGGTTGTCGTTCAAACTGCTGTCCGTCGTATAGCGTGTTGTTGGAATTGTACATCCAAATGGGAATGTACTTGTCGATGGGGGTAATGAGGCCCTGGAGGTTTTCCTTTAGCCGCAGCCAGCCGAATCCGCCCAGAAGAGTGATGCGGCTGGAGAGAGTATACCGCAGGTTGCATTGCACATTGGCAAGATTGGTGGAATAGTCCCATGCCATGGACTGGTATGTATAGTCCTGGGTTTGCACAAAACCGGGCGCCTTCATGACCAGCCAGTTCAGCGGATTGCCGGTAGGGAAGGACTGGCCGGCGCTCCAGTCGGCGACGCGAAGAAAGGATATTTGCAGGCCGTAGCGGGAATCGGCCTGGTAGGTCGAGCTCAGTTTGAATCCGGGGGAAAAGCCCTGGTTAAGATCGTTGCTGTTCAAGGCCTGGACGCCTGCGATGTTTGGCACCTGGCCGAACGAGTATGTGCCCGGCACGAACGAAACGAGTGTTCGGTTGGCCGTTCCGTCCCGGTCAAAGGCGACCGCTTCCGCAGAGAAGGTCCAACGAGGAAGAAGAGGCGACCGGGACGAATCGGAAGTCTTGAGGTCCGAATTTTGCCAGGAGCCGCGCGTCGGATTGACGGCCGGGGCGTTCCAGCTATTGAGGGTGTTGCCATTCGTGGCGCTTGACTGGTTGAGTTCCGCCGCCCGGATCACTCCGGATGTGGAAAGTGCGAGGGTCGAGAGAACTATGGCCAAAATAATTTGTTTCATTTTTTTCATTGCAGACTCAATCTCCGGATAGTTGTCTGGTCCACGGAAACAAACGGGTTGGGAAAGGAATTCTTTTCCCATAATTATTTTCGAGTGGAAGGCTTGGAAACTTGAGGGGAAAATGGGAGGATCAGCCTATAGAAGGGCAGGGCTAGTCCCGTTGGGGTCGGCCGTCGCCGCCACCGGAAACACTCCCTACAGCCGTCTCCTTCCCGGGAAGGCTCACGGTACCGAACCAGAACGAGCAGAGCCGGTCCATGGCCTTAAGCATATCCGTATAGACGGTGGGCTTGGTTATGAACGCGCTGCCGCCCAGGCTGTAAATCTTGAACATCAGATCTTTGTCTCTGGAAGTCGTGAGAACCACTACCGGGATCGAGCGGATCTGCGGGTTCTTTCTTATCTCGATCAATGTCTGGAGCCCATCTTTTTTCGGCATGTGGAAATCGAGCAAGATGAGATCCGGGCGAGGCGCAAGCTCCGCTTCCGCATAGCGGCCCAACCCGGTGAGATACTCCATAGCCTCCTCCCCGTCCTCCACATAGCGGAAGTCGACGTTGCACCTGGCTTCCTTCAGCGCTTTTCGTACCAGATCGATATCATCCATATCGTCATCGGCCATCAGAATTACGGCTGGAACCGGTTGGGGCATGATCCACCTCTTTTACTCTGTTATGCGCATTCCATAAGAACTGCCGTTTCGGGATTTCTCGTATCGTAATATTCCCGACATCCCGCCTTTTTCAATTCTACGTGACGAGCCGCCGCCAGACCTGCGATACATCCGTCCGAAGCAGCCACAACGATTTGATTTGCGTATTTCTGCCGCAGATCGCCTACCACGAATATCCCGGGGACATTTGTTTCGCACTTCTCATCGGTCATCACATACCCCATCCGGTTTTTGCGGACCTCGTGCGGGACGAGCTGGTTCAAAGGGGAAAACCCGATGAAAATGAAGACGCCCTCCGTTTCCAGATTCCATTCGGTTTCTTCCCCGATATCTCTCAGCCTTACTGCCCGCACGCCCTCCTCACCGGCGTCTATCCCCGTCACGATTGTACTCAAAATGACCTCAATGTTCTTAGCCGCCGTAACCTGCTGCTGCAGCATGGCGTTTGCCCGGAAAGAGCTCCGGCGGTGGATCAGGTAGACCCGGCTTGCGATTTTCGAAAGATAAAGAGCCTCTTCCAAAGCGTTGTCCCCCCCGCCCACGACCACCACCTTTTTGTTTTTAAAGAAAAAACCGTCGCACGTCGCGCAATAGGAAACCCCCCTGCCCAGATTTTCGGTTTCCCCCGGGATATTCAACCGACGGGCGACGCCCCCGGTTGCGATGATAAGGGCGCGGGTGGTGAGGGTGCGCCCCTCTTCCAACAGGATGGAGTGTGTTTCTTCTCCCGGGTCGATCGAGAGTACCTCCCGTTGAATTATCTCCAGTCCATAGCCTTTCACGTGCTCCAGGAATCTGTCGGTTAGATCGAATCCGTTGGTTTCCCGGAAACCAGGATAATTATCTATATCCTTGCTGATCGCCATCTGTCCGCCGGGCAGCCCCCTTTCGATCAGCACGGTCTTCATTGCCGCCCTCATGGCGAAAATCCCGGCAGAGAGGCCCGCCGGACCACCCCCGACGATCACCACGTCCAAAATATCGAAATTTTCCATCATGCTTCCTGAATAACGAAAAGTTGAAGTTGTGAAATTTAAAATACGGTAATTATTTTCAGACCCTAACGCAATAACGCGAAAAGTTCTTAGCTTGCGGAGACTCTGTCAAAAAGAATGTCTATCTTAGCTGCAACGGGACGGCTTCGCACCATCTTGAAAGCTGGGGCGGGGTTGCAGGAATCGGGCAGTGTGTAAGCAAACGGCGGGGACATGAGACTGACATCCAAGATAATGCTGGCCGCCGCGGTGAAGCTTCTCGTCTTCATCGCTTTGCTGGCATTCAGCTATTTCACAATCGAAAAGATGCTCCTGGTGAGGAAGTGGACCCTTCATTCCAGGGAGGTGAGCGACAGAGTGAACGCGCTCACCGCGGATCTGGTCACTATTGAAACCGGTGAAAGAGGGTATGCCATCACGGGCAAGGCGACCTTTCTTGAGCCCTATACAAGGGGCCTTCAGTCTCTTCAAAACGATTTTCGGGCACTCGAGATTCTCACTGCGAATAATCCGGAGCAACATGCCGCCGTATTCCGGCTGGGCGAGGATTACCGGAGTTGGCTGGCTTCTGAGGTCAATCCATTGATCGGACTTCGCGGCGAAGTCGATACGGGCGCCAAACCTCTTCGAGCGGTGATCGATTTCATCAGTTCGGAAAGAGGGAAAAAGAAAATGGATGCGCTTCGGGCAGAGTTGTCGGCAATCAGGAGCACGGAGCAATCTTTACTGCGGAGGCGCCAGGAAAACCTGGTGAAGCTGACCGAGAGAACGAGAAATCTGATCGTCTTCGGCGGGGCGGCCGGGGTGCTGATCGGCCTCGTGATCTCCTTTCTGACCGCATGGCGGATCAAACGGCCTCTGGCTGAGGCGGCCGATTATGCACGGAAGGTGGAGGCAGGCGAGTATTCGGCGAGCCTTGCCTGCGCGCGCGATGACGAAATCGGCATTCTGCTCTCGGCCCTCCGGACCATGGTGGATCGGCTGATCGGAAATATTTCCATTCTGGAGGAACAGTCGGCTCTCCTGGATTTGGCCCACGACGCCATTTTCGTGCGGGATATGCAAGGCAGGATCGTATTCTGGAATAACGGGGCGGAAAAGACTTACGGCTGGTCGAAAGAGGAGGCGTTGGGCAAAGGCACCGCGGAACTGCTGAAAGCCTGGTACCCGGTACCGGTGGAAGCCATTGCCCGGGAAGTTCTGACCACCGGAAGTTGGAGTGGGGAGTTGCGTCACTTGAGGCGGGACGGCAAGCCGATCATTGTCGAGAGTCGGTGGGCGCCAAGAAAGGACGAAAAAGGCGATCCGGCGGGTTTTCTGGAGATTAACCGGGATATTACCGAGCACAAGGAAGCCGACCGGCAGCTCCTGTCCTACATGAAGAAGCTAAAAAGCAGCAACTCGGTTCTCAATGATTTTGCTTTCGTGGCCTCCCACGATCTCCAGGAACCGCTTCGGAAAATCACCATCTTTTCCGGTATGCTGGCTCGGGAATTCTCCGGCGGGCTTGCCGGGGACGGAGAACTTTATCTCCAAAAAATCCAGAGTGCGGCGGCCCGGATGCAGGAACTGATTCAATCCCTGCTGATGTACTCCCGGGTATCCACGCAGACCGCTCCGCTCGTTTCCGTCGATCTGAGCGAGCTGGTACAGGCAATGGTGCACGAACTCGAAATCCCTGTAAAGGAAAGCGGGGCCACCATCGAGGTTTCGAATTTGCCCAAAATCCAGGCCGATCCGACCCAGATGCGCCAGCTATTTCAAAACCTGATCGGGAATGGGCTGAAATTCCACGGGGAACGAGCACCGCACATCAGGGTATACGGGCAGCCGTGCGGGGGGGAATCGTGCCGGATATTCGTCCAAGACAACGGGATCGGATTCGACGAAAAGTACCTCGACCTGATTTTTAAACCCTTCCAGCGCCTTCACGCAATGAGCAGCCCGTATAAGGGGTCGGGAATGGGACTAACGATCAGCCGGAAAATCGTCGACCGCCACAACGGGACCATCACGGCCAGAAGCGTGCCGGGAGAAGGGAGCACCTTCATCCTGACGTTGCCCATCGAACAGGTGGAAGAATCCGCACCGGAGATGTCTGCTGCCTGAAAAAGGGGAGGGGAAAGCGCGGGGGCTTTCGCCCCCGCACCCCCACGCCGCTACGCGGCTCCTCATCATGCCCCCGTTATTTCTTTACCACCGGGTAATCGCTTCGATGCCATTCCTTCCAGCCGCCCTTCAGTACTTCGACTTTCGTAAATCCGGCCGCTACGAGTTCTCGCGCCACACGGGCGCTCGTTTCCTCGTGGGGTCAGGCGCAGTACAAAACGAGCGTTCTGTCCTTCGCAAACCTGTTCATCCACTGGTTGGCATCCATGGGCGATTGTCTTTGCGCTCCCTGTATTTTCCATTGGGAGGAATCCCAGTCTTGCGGGGTGCGCACGTCCAGGATGGTAATATCGGGATTTGTCAGTTCGGACTTCAGCTGCTCCTTGCTGATGTAGGAGAATCCCGCAGCCCGGGCCAGGCCGGCCGTGAACAGGATGGCAAAACAAGCGGCGAGAACCGATATGAGTCTCGATCGAGTCATTTCCCTCTCCTTGAGCCAGGTTGAAACAAAGCATATTTCCCCTGAGAAAGCTATTTTAAGGTAATTACCCGCTCGCAAATACGCAAAAGCGCGGGGGCTTTCGCCCCAGCGCTGCACCCCCACGCCGCTATGCGGCTCAGTTGCGCTTCGGCTCGCACGCGCCTTGGGCGTGCGAGCCGATTCCCGGGGGGGGGCGGGGGAGGTCTCCCCCCGCTCTTTTGCCTCTCCTTTTTTTTCCTTACGACAAACGGTATCGCCGCTCGGGCGGAGGCCTTTCAATAGACTTTAAGATGCCTTATCTAAATGGATAGAGAGGAGAACAGGTGCTGGAGATCGACGGGGCGGAAAAATCGGGAAGTGGTGCGCTCGTTAGAGTTGCCGTTGCGCTCTGTTCGCTTGTAAACCGCCCGATGCGCATGTTCAGGATACGAGAAAATCGTGAAAAGCAGGGGTTGAGGCCCCAGCACCTTCTTGCCGTGAAGGGGTGCGCAAGCCTTACCTCAGGCCGTGTGGAAGGTGCGGCGGCGGGCTCCAGGGAATTTTCCTACTATCCGGGTGGGAAGCTCAATTCGGGAGCCTTCCAATGGGACATCGGAACCGCAGGTTCGGCCACCATGATGGCCTTCACCCTGATCCCGGCGGCGCTTTTCGCAAAAGAGAGCACCCGGTTTACGATCCGGGGAGGTCTGTTTCAGGACCATGCGCCGACCGCCTTTCACATGCAGGAGGTGCTGCTGCCGCTCCTTAAACGCATGGGGGCACGGATCAGTCTCCGGGTGGTGCGCCCGGGGTATGTGCCGAAAGGAAACGGGGAACTGGAAATGACGATCGAACCGATGAAGGGGCCTCTCGCGTCCCTTGAGATGATGGAGCGGGGTGATATCGAAAAAATTTTCGGAATATCGATGGCATCTCATCTCGCAACACAATCCGTAGCCCGGCGAATGGCGGAGAGGAGTTGCTCGCTTCTCGCAAAAAAGGGCTTCGATCCGCAGATCGATGTCATCGAGGACGGTTCGGCGGTTCAAAGCGGAGCGGCGCTTTTCCTTGGGGCGCAGACCTCGCAGGGGTGCCTTCTCGGATTCGATATGGCGGGAAAACGCGGGCGCAGTTCGGAATCGATTGCCGAAAGAGTCGTGGCGGGACTGTTCGAGGATTTGGAGACAGGTGCGGTGGTTGACCGGTTTGCGGCCGATCAGTTGATACCGTTTGCGGGTCTGGCAAGGGGGCGAAGTCGGTTTTTGGTTCCACGCCGCACCGACCACATTGAATCGAGTCTGTGGCTGATAGAAAAAATATTGGGGAGTAGAACCGAATTTAAAGACAATCTGATTTGCATTGACGGGAAAGGATTTTTCAGAGAATAATCCTGAAGCGGAGGGGGAGGCTCCGGAGTGAAGGGAGATAGACAATGTCACCCCGCCTCAAAATTCGGGGAATTTACAGTACGGCTCTCACGAGGATCGCACTGGATTTCGGCTTCGAGGTGGTTCAGCCCTCGGAGAGTGTACGGGAGCGGTTTCGCGCGAAACTGCCGGACGATCTGCCCTATGATATCCTGGTGCGGGACAGGCAGGACATGCAGGGTATCGAAGCAAGGGGTGAAGCAGACCACATCTGCAGACTTCTGACGCTTCTGCGCGAATTGCTCCTCGATGCGATCATTGTCGGCATCCTTCCTACCGACGACTCCGACCCTGTGGTGATTGCAAACCTGGAGCTGCCCGGAGGCGCCAAGGAAAAGCTCGACCGCATCAGGGCAAGTGTCGTTCCGACCCTCAGGAACCATCACCGGCTGAAGATCATCGATGCGGATCTGCTCGACTCGGCGGAGGACGAGGTTTCAAGGCGCCCCGAAGAGCGGGAGGCGTTGGAGGAAATGCTCCTGAAACAGGCGATTCTGGACCCCCTGGTCGAAGGGGGACGGGTCAGACTCGAGCACATACGGCCCTCCGGCAGGCACATGTCCCCAAGGGTGGGCATTCTTCAGGCTGTCGGCCATAAAAAGGTGGTGTTTCGGCGTGAGTTTTCGGAAGGCCGCTACGATGGCCTGGATCTTCCGATCCGAAAAGGCGACTACTGTCTGACCGAAATCAGGGACGGCGAGTGGTATGTGAAGCACAGCTATTTTTCAAAGCAGCATCTTGGCATAGGCGACTACTACAACATAAACACTCCGACCGAACTCTATCCTTACGGGGCAAGGTACGTCGACCTGGAAGTGGATGTGATTCAACGAGCGGCGGAAAGCGCGTTTGCAGTCGACCGGGAAAAATTCGAGGTGCTTGTTCGTAAAGGCTGCATAGGAAAGGACCTGGAGAACAAGGTGCTCGTGCTTTCCGAGCAGTTGCTGAGGCGTTTGAACCGAAAAAACGAAGCAGTGGGGGAGGGATGAAAATCAAAACCGCCTGGGCTTTCCAGTCCCTGGCCCTGTGTGTAGTCTTCAATCTGGTCTTTGCGGCTGTCATACTCTATATGGCGAGCGGCCTGATCGATGCGTCCCGGCAGTGGATCGCGGCACTGGGTGCCTCCCTCCCCTCCGGTGCATCCCCGAGCGCGCATGCCGCCCTTGTCGGCCTTTCCGTCCTCATAGCGCAGGCGAGCGGATGGGTAAAACCGGTGCTGTTCCTTCTGGCCTCGGCATTCACTCTTCTTGGCTGGTTTTTTCTCTTTCTGACCGGAGGCAGGCAGATGAGGCGAGTGGCGTCGCAAGTCGATAGTCAAAAGATACCGGTAGGAAGCCAACCGTTGCCTGCCGCCCCCCCGGAATCCGAGGGCGAACCGGCGGGCAGTGAGTCGTGAGGGTAGGGGAAGAGGCGCACAGAAGGGGGGGCGATCGAAATCTGTGCGCCTCTTCCTGTGAGGCGGAACTTATGCGTGCAGTAAAACAGGTTTTTGTTTCGTAATGGTGTCAAGCGGGTTGTCTTTCAGTGAAAACCTTTCCATTGCTTCCTCAAGGCTCCGACCTTCGACTTTCTGAGCTTCGACTTTGGACTTTTTCCCCTTGACCTCCCGGTAGATCCGCCAGGTTTCTTCGAAGGCGCGTTCGTTCGAGCGATTTTCCACGTAGGCGCGGGCCGCTTTCCCCATTGCATCGAGCCGCGCCCGGTCTTCGAGGAGAAACTCCAGGGCCTGGTACAGTGGTTCTGAATCTCCGGCCGCAACGATCAGCCCCGTCTTCCCCGGGAGCACGTTTTCCTGCGGCCCTCCCGAATCGGTCACGATGACCGGAAGTCCCGAGGCCTGCGCTTCGAGCACGACGTTTCCGAAGGTGTCCGTAGCGCTCGGGAAGGCGAAGATGTCGCAGCTCGCATAGATCGCCGAGAGCTCTTCGCCTTCCCGGTAGCCGGTAAATATAGCGGGCGTTCCGGCAAGCATCTCCTGCAGTTCTTTCAGGAAAGGCCCATCGCCCACCAAAACGAGTTCTACGGCTCTGCGGGTTTGCTGGAGGCGCCTGAAGGCCTCGGCGAGAAGGTGGAGATTTTTTTCCCTGGATATCCTGCCGACATAAAGGATTTTTACGCCCTCCGAGGCATGGAAACGCTCTTTGAGCAATCCCTCGTTGCGCCTGGCGGGATGGAATCTTGCGGTATCGACTCCCCTGGGGAACAGGCGGATTTTTCCCGGATCTATTCCCTTTTCCGAAAGTTCGCGCTTCGTGCTGTCGGAGGGTACCAGAACCAGGTCCAACTGCTCATAGAACCAGATCGTGAATCTCCAGACAAGCTCCTCGATCGTGCTGTCGCCGGTAAGGATGTGGGCGTACTGGGGAATGGCGGTGTGGTAGGCGCCGCTTACCGGTATTTTCATGATTCTTGCCAGCGCCAGCCCGGCCAGTCCCAACGGGCCGGGTGTTGTGACGTGAATCTGGGTGAACTGCTCCCTGTAGCAATACTCGAGCATTTCCAGAAACGGGGGAAGAAAGATCTTCTGCTCGGGGTACTCGGGGAGTTCGTAGACGCCGATGGGGGTAAAGTTGGTAAGACCTTCCATCGGGGCCTGTTCCTCGGCGGTGCAGGTAATCACGGTGAGGGCCCTGCCCGATTTTTGCGCCATTTCCATCTGGTTTTTGAGCGAGAGGGCTACTCCGTTGATTTCATTGAACGTGTCGGTGAAGTGAGCGATTTTTGTGCGCTTTGCCTGTTCCGGGGGCTCTGCTTCCATTGCTCCGAAGTGTTCCATGGCCTCGGCGGTGAAGCGTCTGTCCCGTGAAAAGACGGTAAAGGTCACGAAGTAGGGCGCAAGCATCGTGTAGGCCGCACCGGCAGAGCCCAGGGACTGGAAGACGTTGAAAAATTGCGCTCCCGAAAGACTGCTCAGCAGCGAATCCCAGAAATGGAGAAGGACCTTGTTGGAAACTTTGTTTACGAATGTGAACCACTGCTCCGCCCTGTTTTCCCTCATGCCCTCGCCGTTTCCGTTCATGATGTCCGGGTCGGCTGCCAGGAGCTTTCGGGCTTCGAAGCGCAAAAGCTCCCCGATGCCCGATCCTTTTCCCGGCCTTGGAGTTTTTCGCTTCCTCCACGAGTAAATGAGCCTTGAGACAAGCGTTCCATCCGATTCGGAGTCAAACCGGAGACAGCGGTCGAGAAAACGCAGGACCGGGTCTCTGCTCACATCGTCCTGTAGGTTCAGTTTTCTTTTATAATAGTTGTAGGCGATCCCGTAGAGGTTATGGGACATGACGCACGGGGTCGATCCTTCGCCCTGCGGCACTCCCTTCTTTTTCGCGATCCCCTGCAGGAACTCGTCCAGGTTTTGCGCCCCTTCGACCCTCGTATAGCGCCTGGCGATGTTAAGCGAGCTGTGGTCGTCGGAGCCTCCGGTAATCCCCTTGCGGCTTGCGTCCGACCACACGGGTTCGATGTTGTGCTTGTCCGCCAGCATGGCGAGGATTTCCGGGGTGAGGTTTTCCAGAATCAGCCGCACCGCCTGGTTCTGGAAATCGTCCCGCGCGCCGTTCAGTTCGAAGTTTTCGAAGAGCAGGAGAAATTTTTCGAAATGCTCGAGCCGCAGTTTGTCGTTTACCGAGTAGAGCGGGTGGGCGAGGACGTGAACGATGCCGGCCCCCTTGAGATACCGGGCAAGCTCGAAGATGTTTTCGCGCACCTTCTGGATCTCACGATGAATCGCATCGTTTATGTCGTAGACCAGCACATGGGCCTTGCAGCCGTCGTCGGGAAAGTAGGTCGTCACTTCTTCGCTGATGAAAGCTCCGGGCAGGTGGGCGATCTCGGCGCTTCCCGAAATGGAGTTGTGATCGGTTATCGTTACGAGATCCATCCCCTTTTGCCTGGCGATGCGGTAGACTTCCACCGGTTCGGTGAAGCACTCCGGGCAGCCCAGTTTCTGGAGCACCCACTGAGAGGGGCGCACGGAATATTTGGAATGGACGTGTAAGTCAATTTTCATTTCTACTCCTCTTAGTCGATCAGTACGGTCTCGCCGGCTTTTACCTTTTGGCCCGGGCAAACCTTGACGTTCATTCCTTCGAGCGGGGTTACCACCAGGTCCACCTGGGAGCCTATGCGGATCATCCCGAAGATCTCTCCGGCCCTTGCCCGGGCGCCTTCGCGCAAAAATACGTCGATGCCCGCCACACTCTTTGCCGCGATCTGGACGACGTAGCAGCCAAGTTTTCTGCCGCGGTACTCACCGTCGATCCTCGTGATCGTTCTTTCGTTTACGACGATGTGGCGGCTGTTTTTGTAGAAGGGCGCGCGCCGGAAAAGCGTTCTGAGATGCATCGAAAACATGCAAAGGTTTTGCGGCAGCGCCGGGTAGTGGTGACTGAAGCTTATTTTTCCCGATACGGGCATGCGGTTGTAGTGTACGTTAAAAGGGCTCATGAATATCCCGATAAGCAGCTTCGGCCGATCTATGTCCTCTCTTGTGATGTCGTTCAAGGTGGCTTCCATGCCCCGTTTGATGTTGATCACGCTCTCTCCGGGCTTCATCTCTTTTACGTAGACGACCGTCCCGTCGGCAGGGCTCAGAATCCCCGAGCCTTCGGGGGGAACGGTGCGGTCGGGGTTTCGAAAAAACCAGACATTTCGCCAGAACAGGTACAGGGAGGCGAAGACGGCCAGGCAGGCAAATGCTATCATCGTGGCAATCACTGCTGTTTTGCACCCCTCCAGACTTTATCCTGCAGAACGTGAACCAGGGCCATTCCGGAGGAAAAGGGGAAATTGGTCACCTCGAAATGCTCCTTTTCCTTTCGGAGGGTTTTGAGCCACTTCTTTACCCCGGCGTGGCCGATGAATTCCCGGACGTAGATGTTGGAGTCGTGGAGAAGAATGTAGGAGTTTTTGCGCACGTGCTCCAGGGTGTTTAGAAAGTCGCCTCTGACACTTTCATAGGAGTGGTTGCCGTCGATGAAGGCGATGTCGATTTTTGGCAGCCCCAGGGCTTTATAGGAAGTAAAGAACTGGTCGGAGCGCAATTTATAATGAGTCACGATGTCTTCGACCCCGAACTGTTTGAAATGCTCGTGCACCCTCAGGGGCTCGCCCCATTTGTCTTTGCCTCCGATGGTTTTGAACGGCCCGTTTTTCATAAGAGAATAGGAGGGGTCGACGAATGTGAGCATGCCTCCCCCGTTGTCCTTCATACCCAGCGCGAAGCAGACGACGCTGAAACCAAAGCCTGAGCCGATCACCAGCAGATGTTGGGGCCGCAGCGCCCTCACCAGTCCGTAGTAGAGAAAGCCGAACCCAAGGTTGAGATTTTCCGGCTTTTCGTTGTGCCCCAGGGGCTTTGCGCTTTCCAGAATGTCTTTTAAAAGAGCGGTGTTGAGGCTGAAGTTTTCCAAGTTTTTTCCTTCTTCGAATAGAGTTTTCAATGCTTCTCCCTCCTGTCAAATTGCGGGGAGGGTAGCCGATGCGGCTTGGCGATTTCGTGTCGGGGATATGTTCTTTTTGTTACGGAAAGACCTCTCACGCGAAGACGCGAAGACGCGAAAAAAAAAAGCGACGGACGTGGTGGTGATTTTTTACTCCACCCCCCTCAAAAAAACCTTAAAGTTCCGGCCCCCGAAATTCGATTTACTAGTCAACGACGCGATTTTGAACCGCGGAGTGGACCGAAGGAAAAGGTAAAAACAAGGAAGTTACAAAACACATCAAGGAGGATTTACCATGGCTCTTGTAGTCAACACCAACATGAACTCGCTGACGATCGAGAACACTTTGAGCAACACGAACAATGCCGTGTCGCAGTCGCTCCAGAAACTCTCGTCAGGTCTCAGGATCAATTCGGCTGCCGACGACCCGGCCGGTTACGCGATCGCCAACTCGTTCAAGGCGAGCATATCCGCCATGCAGGTGGCCTCCCAGAATGCGAGCCAGGCCCAGTCGATGCTCCAGACTGCAGACGGCGCCTACAGCCAGATCAACAACATCCTGGTGCAGATGAAGTCTCTTGCGACCGAAGCCGCCTCGGGGCAGGAGTCGTCAACCAACTCGACCTCCCTCCAAAACGAATTTATAGCCCTTCAGTCCGAAATCGACCAGATAGCGAACTCGACCATGTACGGCGGGACGACACTGATCAACGGCACCGGCCCCAGTACAGTTACTTTTCAAATCGGCGCCACAAACAGCACGAACGATCAGTTTGCCGTGTCTCTGACAAGCGCGACTGCTGTATCGCTCGGAGTGGGCTACACTGGAGAGCAGGGTATCGGATCTACTACCGTTGGGATCGACAACCAAGCGAACGCTCAAAAGGCAATGGACGCTATCGACCAAGCCCTTACTTCGATCAATGCCTATATGGGTGATGTCGGCGGACTCCAGAACCGTCTGCAGTACACGATGAGCAACCTGACCACGAGTATCCAGAACTTTACCGCTTCGGCCTCAGCTATCGAGGACGTGGACATGGCCTCCGAAGTCAGCAATATGACCAAAAACCAGATCCTGCAGCAGTCGTCAATGGCAATGCTCGCCCAGGCCAACAGCCAGCCGCAGCAGATACTCAGGCTCCTCAGCTAATTCTCCTAATCCATTCCCGGTTCCGAAAGGCGGCCCGCAAGGGCCGCCTTTTTTCGATCGAGCTGACATGACGATAACCCCAGAATTGAAAGCACGACTCTCTCATCGCATGCGATTGGTGAATTCAATTAACTCGGGAGCTGCAGGATTTCCTATGTTCGAGATAGTCGGGAGGCGTGTCAACGGGATCTGATGACCTCCGGGATAAGCCCCAAAGCAACCTTGAGAAGGGATGCACCTTCCGATGCCATGCCGATGGAGTTGAGATAGTTGGCGCATTCGATATAGGGGTATTCGAATTCCGGGAAGATATTCGCCGCCCTGTGGAAGCATTTTATCGTCTCTTCGGTGTTTGTTTTACGGCCGTGCTCCCAAGCCAGGTTCAACCAGGATACGATCGAGCGCGGGTTTATTTCTGTGGCTTTTTTCAGGAGTCCTGTCGGATCGTTGGATACGCCGGCGCCGAAAAGATAGGGCATGTAGTTTATCGGGGCGACCCGGATGGCCTCCCGGAACATTTCCCATGCCCTCGGTCTGTCTGCAAGGAGTAGAAGCCCGTTTGTCAAAAGCGACTCGAAATTGGTGGCTCTCAGGAAAGCATTTTTGCCCGACCGTTGCGCGCCGTCAATTTTGCAGCATTCCTCAAAGAGGTCTTCAGCCTCTTTTCCGCGAAGCCTGGGCCCGTTCTCCGCCGCGTAAAGGCCGCGATAAAACGCCACCCTTTCGTACCCCCGCTTCAACTGGTCTCTTTCACTCAGGACATAGTTTCTTGCGGCTCGCGCTGCCTCTATCCTCATCGAAGGCTCGGTTGCCAGCCTGTTGAGTATCGAAAGCAACTCATCGACTGATTTGTATAAAAAACCGGTCTTCCCGTCTTGAACCGAAACCAGGTAGGGGCCGGTTGCCTGGAGCAAAGGCACTACACCGTGCGCACCGTATTCGAGAAATTTGATATCCGACCTCGACCGGTTGAAAGGAGTGTCCTCAAGCGGGGCAAGACCGATGTGCAGGGTTGAGACAAACCTGTAATATTCTTTGAGCGTGCCGGGTAAAAACCATCTGAGCCGGCTTTCCGGCAACCTGTCGAAAATCCTTCGAAGAGGCTCGGCGCACATGAGATGCAGCCGCACTCCGTTTCGGGATAAAATCCAGTCCATCAGCGGACCGGAGATCTTTTTTATATCCTCGAGATGACCGAAGCTGCCCCCCCAGCCTACAATCAGTTCCTGTGCGGACTCTTCGTTTCTTTCCGCGGGCATTTCCAGGATATGGTTGGGAAATACCTCGGAAACAGCGTTCAAATAGCCGTATTTTCTCTGCAGTTCCGGAGAGCTGAACTGGAGGGCGTCGCAGTAATTGGCCAACCGTTTTATTAAAAGCAGGTTTTTGGGGTCGCTGTAAAACGCCTTCAAAGAATAGGAGACCGGCATGTCCGCCAGGTCGTCGCCAAGCTCGTAGATAGTAATTTTCCCCCCTTTTTTCCTTTCCCGGACGATAGGAAGAATATCCGCGTCGCAGATATTGTTTAAAACAAGCACGTCCGCCCGACGCATCAGTTCGTGTTTCATTCTGTGGACATTGGTGAGATTCAGGGTGTAGACGCCTTCGCATTGCGCCATTCCGATACCGGGCGCATACGCCCTGTAATAGTAATCCCCCGTGTTTTCCTCCTGCGGTACGTCAACTTGTACAACGAGCAAAGGGGAATCATTTTCCCATGTCCTTGGTGGTTTCATGTTGAACCTTTTCGGATGTCGCTATGTCAATTAGTTGACGATATCGCTCTCATCGCCTACAACCAATCGCAAAGATCTATCGACGATAAACCGAATCGAATCAGCTCTCTCAAGATTTCAAGCAAAATATGTTCCATGGTGGGGAGCTTTGGTCTTCCTTGATCCACCTGAAAATGCCTTGGAAATCTCTGTAGATGAAAAACCCCGGGGCCCGGGCGCTGGAAAGAGCCCGGGGCTATCGCAAGCTTTCAAACGGTAGAGAGCTATCTCGCCAATCTCATGGTTAAAGCTTTATCTCGCCGCAGCAAGTTTGGGACGTCATCGACAATTTTATTGCCGTTCACAACGAAAGCGCGGCTCCGTTTCAGGGAAGGAAAAAGCCAGTAGGGCCAAAGTGCCTCAAAAAACGTTATTCTGATTTATGCAATTAAGTAGTCGTAATCACGGCTGCACCTTTTCGGGGTCCACTATCGAATCTAATGGCCCACGTTGGCTGGCACGAAATAAGGGCTGCAATTGATTGATGGGTGTCAGAAGATTATCCACGCTTCCGCAATCCTGAAGGAAATATCGGTGGGCCTTGTGGTCTGCGGGGTTCCATAATAAGGCGTGGGCATATTTTATGCATCCTCGAAGGCAAGCCCCAGTAGGGCTTTCCCGAGCCCAACGTCCATGTTATACACAGGAGGTCAGCAAGGCACTATGAACAAATCGGCGAATCGAGGTTTTTACCGCCACCAAATTGGCAAGCTCAGCCGTGGCGCCGTTCTGGATGTTGGACTGAAATGTACTCATTCCTGTAAATTTTGCTACTACAGTTTTTTGGGCGGATCAGACGACCAGTTCCTTGGAATTCGACGCGCCAAGTTCAGGACACTTGCCGAATGTAAGGAAATCCTCAAGCTGTTGAAACAAAACGGCTTCACAAATTTCGACTACACGGGGGGAGAGCCGTGCCTCCATCCTGATATAGTAGAGATTAGCCGGTACGCTCATCAGGAATTGGATCTGAAGGGGCGAATAATTACTCTTGGACAGTGGCTCACCCAAAAAAAGGGTAACTCCGAGAGGAAAAAGTTGATCGACAGCCTGCTGGACGCCGGACTGACGAATTTTCTCTTCTCGCTTCATGCAGCCGATGAGGAATTGTTTGCGCGCTCGACCGGCGAGAAATATTCCAAGCTTCATGATGCGATGTGTTACCTGGATGACAAGGGTTTCCAGTACACATCCAACACCGTCATCTATGAATGGAATTACAGGCATTTACCGGATCTGGCGATGGAAATAACCAGGCACGGAATCTACCTCCATAACTTCATCATCATGAATGCTTACTACTCCTGGAATAAAGATGGGAAAGCATTTGGCGTACAGGCTAAATACTCCGAAATCTATCCTTATCTGATGGAAGCGGTAGATATCCTGGAGTCCAATTACATAGCGGTAAATATCAGGTATGCTCCGCTCTGTGCGGTCAGGGGAAAAGAGAAGAACCTGGTTGGCATTGTCGGAGTAAGGTACGATCCTTACGAATGGATGAACCTCGCGGGGCACATGGGAGGCCTGCCGGAATACTGTGCTTCTGTTATTCCGATCAAAGAGGGCGAAATAGAAGCGCATCTCGCGCTCCAGCCGGCTAATGGCCCGATCGGCCCCGGCGTGATGATCACCGGGACCAGGGGCAACATGAAATACTTTTGCGAGAAGTGTACACAATGCGGAGCAAGGGGTGTGTGCGACGGTATCGATCCAAATTACCTAAAATTCTACGGAACAGGCGAATTTACACCCTACGAACAGATCGAGAGAGCTCCCCTGCAGGCTGCGCGATACAGGTACCAGGCGCCCTTTCTGGTCAAGACCGAACAATTCGCGGATATGAAATCGGCAGTAGCCGAAACATTCAGGATACATAGCCCCGAAAGCATCCCGAAGCCCAACGTGGCTGAGCCAGTAAAAATTTCCGTGATCATTCCTTGCTATAATTATGGGCATTATCTGGCAGATGCTGTTGAAAGCGTCATTTGTCAGACTTGGCAGAATTTTGAAATCATTATTGTAAACGACGGTAGCACGGACAACACGGAACAAATCGCAAACGACCTGATCAGGCAATATCCGAGCCACAAAATAATTCTTATTAACCAGCCAAACTCCGGCCAGCCGGCTATCTCGCGAAACAATGGTATCTCCGGTGCCCGTGGCCAATTTATTCTCTGTCTCGATGCCGACGATAAGATCGCTCCCACCATGCTTTCCGAATGCTTACTGGCCTTGGAAAAAAATCCAGAAGCATCAATAGCGTATACGGACAGGCAAGACTTTGACGGAGTAGAAACGGTAGTAAAGGCGCGATCTTACGATTTCGAGATGTTGAAGCACCAAAACCACCTGTCCTATTGCGCGCTTTTCAAGCGAAAGGTATGGGACGATGTCGGTGGCTACCGACTTAATGTTAGAGGTTGTGAAGACTGGGATTTCTGGATTTCCGCCGGGGCAAAAGGACACACGGGGATATATATACCTCTGCCTCTTTTCCTTTACAGGAGGCACGACACCGGAATTTATCAGGATGTAACCAAAAATTATTCAAAAATTTTTGCCCGGATTATACTCAACAACATGAATGTGTACAAACCCCATGAAATTGCTTCCGCGCGGAGTCAGCTTGGGATCAGCGTGAAATTGGAAGAAGCCGCCCCCATGGTTTCAGTCGTGATCCCGACGTGCAACCGTCCGGAAAGGTTGGTGATGGCTGTCAAGAGTGTGCTGAATCAAACCTATAGAAACATTGAACTAATCGTGATCAATGATGGCGGAGTCGAGGTGGGAAGTCTGTTGACAGGTTTACGCACGGATGTGGCCATAACCTACATCAGTTTTAACAGAAACAGGGAAAGATCGATCGCAAGGAATGCGGGCCTGAAGGTCGCCAGGGGAAAGTATATCGCATACCTGGACGACGACGATATCTACTATCCCGACCATGTGGAAGCTTTGGTAAATTTCCTGGAATGCACAAACTTCAAAGTTGCATATACTGACGCTTACGCCGCCATAGAAGAAACGACTCAAGGCAGATATCATATAACAAATAAACAGCTTGTTCATTCACGCAATTTTGATAAAGAACATTTGTTAACAACAAATTATATTCCGATACTGTGTGTCATGCATGAAAAATCATGCATCGAACATGTGGGATATTTTGATGAGACATTACATGTACTTGAAGATTGGGATCTATGGATACGCATGTCTAGAAAATTCCCATTTGCACATCTAAAAAAAATAACAGCAGAGTATAGCTGGCGGGATGATACAACTACAAATACACGAAGACATGAATTTGTAAAGGCAGCCGATTATATCAAGATCAAGTATAGTCAATCATAATCTGCTTCAGAGGTATTGTGTAAATATCGAAAAAATGGGGATCTCTGAAAAGTGCAATGCCACCGATGTGATACAGAAAATATTCTGGACAAAGTGGAGCGAAGGCGTGAAGAGGGATAGGGAACGGTGCGCAGGGATCAGTGTATCCTCGGCATTGGGTAAGGTACGGATCGTCACAATTCATCCGGTGAATTACCTGCACTCGGAAGCATTTGCCGAACTTTCACTGACACTGAAGGAAGCTTTTCTGGACTTGGGTGTCAAGGCCGGCCTGAGCCGAAATGTTTTCAGCCCGGGTTGCATCAATCTCATTCTCGGATGGCACCTTTTGGATGAGGCGCATGAGGCATCTTTGTCAGTGACCTCCATTATCTACAACCTTGAACAGATGGATGAACGGAATCGGCACCTGGTCACCCGCTTGATTCGGCTTTCTAAGCGCTGCCAACTATGGGACTACAGCCGCCGAAATATTGATATTCTCCATCAGGCAGGAATACGTACGCCGATTCATCACGTCCCCATCGGGACCATGCCGGCACTTACACGAATCCAGCCTGCAAAGCATCAGGACATTGACGTTCTTTTCTATGGCTCGCTCAATCCACGCAGGAAGAAAGTACTCGAGGCTCTGGTGGGCGAAGGCGTCCGGGTAAGGGCCGCTTTCGGGGTATATGGTGATGAGCGCGACAGCCTCATCGCCAGGTCCAAGATTGTCCTGAATCTTCATTATTACGAAACAAGCATACTTGAGATGGTGCGATTATCCTATTTGTGGTCCAACGGGAAAGCCGTCGTGGCGGAGTTTAACGATGCCACGGAGATCCCAGATGCATTAGAGGGAGCTGCCTGCTTTGTTCCCTATGAAAAGCTGGTCAACGCCTGCATAACCCTTCTTGCGGACGAAAATGCAAGAAAGGATCTCGAACGCCGTTCCTTCGAGGCCATGACTGCACACCGTCAGACCGAAATTCTTAAGAGAATCCCAGGCTGGCCTAACGAGAGTGTCTGCAGGAGAGAGTAGGATCGGTTCTGCTTACAGCAAAGATTAGGTCGTGTTTAAAGTCTGCTACTCGCACGGCATTGGCTTTGCCCGCTCCATTTGCATATTGAGCCTGGCCAGGGAAACAAGCATCAACTAGGAAACTGTTAGATATGGACACATTATTTACCCGGCCACGTCTTTCACTCTGCATGATCGTAAGGGATGAAATCGATTGTCTGCAGCGCTCTATCGATTCCGTTAGGGACATCGTCGACGAAATAGTCATTGTAGATACCGGGTCAACAGACGGCACAATCGATCTGGTGAAAAGGTACGCGTCCAAGCTGGCGCAGATTTCCTGGAAAGATGATTTTTCTTATGCCCGTAATGTCTCTGTCGATATGGCGACCGGTGACTGGATTCTTCAACTGGACGCCGATGAATATCTGAGAAAGGAATGTTGCTTCGATTTGTTGCGGAGCCTGGAAAAACAAGACATGCTGGCTTACAACTTGGCAGTGCGCAATCAACGCGAGGGAGGGTACAGTGAAATCTTCTTTCCTGCCAGGCTTTTCAGGCGCATGCCCACCATCCGCTATTTCGGGAAAATCCACGAGCAGGTTACTCCATCGCTGTTGGAGGTCATGAAATCAAATCCCGGATGGCGTAGCGACACGCTCCAAAATGTAGTTATCGAGCATCAGGGATATATGCTGGGGCACAAAGAGAGAAAAAACAAAAAATCAAGGAATATCCGGTTGCTTACCAGGACGTTGGAGGAGGATCCTTCCGATATCTACAGAAGATTTAAACTCGCCCAGGAACTCGGTGCCGAAACCGACATCGGCTACCACCACCTGTCTATTGCCCTGGAAGCGCTTCTGCGCCTGCCCGAGCAAGAGATTAAAGAGAAGGCCTTTGGACACGAGTTAATGGGAAACGCAGCTCTTAGGTTTGCCGGAAGGAATGAGCCGCAAAAGGCGATACAGATCAGTTCCATCGCTGAATCTTTATTTAGTTCGCACCCCGTTCTTTCCTTCGTAAAGGCTCTTTCACACTATCTGCGTAAGGACATTGGCAGTGCCTTGAAAAGCGCCAATGAAGCGCTGGCGATGGTATGGCCGCCCGGTGCATTTGTTTGTAATCCCGACTGGCTTAGAGAGGATATTTACCTTCTTCTTTCACGCATATGGCAGGATAAAGGGGAATATTCTCAAGCAATCGACATCCTAAGAAAGGGAGTTGGAGAGTTTCCCGGCTCCGAAAGACTGGTTCAATCCCTTATCCGAATCGCCCTCGTGGCACAAAGGCCATTGATCGCCCTCAATGCGGGCGCAAGATGGATGAAGTCAAATGGACTGGACAAAGAGTGTCTTCTTTTATGCGCCGAGGCCGCCGAGATGCATGGAGAACCCTGCTGTGCTGCGAGATGGCGCTCACTTGCTCGTGGGGTCCCCGCGTCCGACAGATACACCAAATTAGAAAAGGGCGTTTGATCGGCAGAAGATTGCAGATAATAAAGTGTAACTACCATAATACATTAAATGCTATTGGAGATCACATGTGCTGCCGTGCAAAGATTCCGCACTAATATTTTAGCGAAACGCGGGGACACGAAGCTGATCACAAATTCAAGCCGTCAATCAAGCAACGAAAGTAGGCAAAACTCAATTAAAACACCCCGCCTTCTTGAGAAATTTGGACAGGCCGATGTAGTAAGTCTTGGGGACTGCCGAAGGCTGCATGTATGTCTCCCAGACGAGCCTGTTTCTTGCGCCCATTCGCAAAAGCTGGTGTGCGTCGAATTTCTTCGATAATTCTTTTAGTATCGGGCCGATGTTATCAATATCACCCTCATCGATTCTGAGGATCAGTGAATCCCAGTCGATTTCTCCTTCGAGCGGTAATTCGCAGCCGTCGGATATAAGGATTGGGACACGTCCCATGCACATCGTCTCAAAAAAGCGGACAGAGTTGAATCCAGTGCCCCTGGGGCAAAGCGTCGTTAAAGATGCGCCCATTGCTTCCAAAAACTCGCTCCTTCTTTTCCCCCGTTCCTCGCAAGCAAGATAGGGATGAAAGGTGTCGTTGAAACGCAAATAAATCGGCGGGTCTCCGCCGCCCGATTCTAAAAAACCAACAAGAGATTTCTCTAATTTCCCACGCAATGGGTGACTGCTGTAATACCCCACGAAGTTGGTAAAATATTTGATGTTCGTTTCATTCTTTTCATATCGAATATCCTCCAAGATGAAAGGTAGACTCAAGTGAGGAACTGTACTATATTTACTAAGGCTATGACCTGCAATAATACAGCTTACATCATATGGTCCGTCCCAGTCATGGCCGTTAAATAGAAGGTGCTTTTTCTGGTGAGTTTTGAAATATGGCAATTTATACAAGAAGGACAAAACATTCTGATTTCCGTGTGGATCGTTCATATGAGAAAATGATGTATAATCCCCTATGATCCCACACCTGTAGATAAGCGAGTATAGGTCCAATGGAAATATTATGAAATCTGCCGCCTCGTGGTAATCAACTATTTCAAAAAAAGCATCGTGCATGAATTCTCTGCAAATTTTAGGTGTGTATGCTGCGTCAGAGAGAGTCAGGTATTTAGAAGGTGGAATAGTGAAATCGGACAAGGAATAATGCTTATTGACTTTGTAAATAAATAGCTTGATCTTTTTCATCTAACTTCCACGTTTTGAAAATTGCAGTCTCAATGGTAACGGCCATTGTGACAATCAAATGCATTCATTATGCCATTCATCAAGCGCATTCGTCTGATTTTGTGCTTTCGCATGACCGGAGAGCAGGGCGAGGCAAAAGTTTGACCATGCCCAAGCCCTGACAAAGAGAACTCTCGTCAAATCTTCGACAAACGTTACACTGTCGAGTAGAGTAGACGCAAACGGGCGTCTTCCGCCGCTAGCATTCACATAACGCTCAAGTATTTCGATCGCTCAGACGATAAGAAAGTTGGATGCTCTTATCGCAACTGGCTGGAGAACTTTTCCCGGGGCGACCGAAGGCTTTTCACACTTGAATGGATGAGCAAGAAATGAGCCAGTCACACCTTTCACTCTGCATGATCGTACGAGACGAAATCGACTGCCTCGAACGCTGCCTCGACTCCGTTAAAGAAGTCGCCGATGAAATCATTATCGTCGATACGGGTTCGACAGACGGTACGTTTGAGTTGGCGAAAAGGCATGCATCCCGGGTTGCCCAGATCCCCTGGAGAGACGATTTTTCCTATGCCCGAAATATAGCGGTCGATATGGCGACCGGCGACTGGATACTCTCCCTGGATGCCGATCATTACCTGCGAAGGGAATCGTGTCCGGACTTGTTGGAGGCCCTCGGTGCCCCGGACGTCCTTGCCTGCCGGGTAATGATCCGCGATCACCATGACGGGGGGTATTGTGACACCACCCCGTGTACGAGGCTCTTCAGGCGCCTGCCCGGTATTCGGTACCGCGGAAGAATCCATGAGCAGGTCACTTCGGCCCTGCAGGAATTTGTCAGGGGCAACCCCGGGTGGCGCAGTGTAACGCTCGAAAACGTCATTGTCGAACACGACGGATATATGCAGAAGAGAATGAAAGGGGAGAGCAAAGGAGCGAGGAATCTTCGGTTGCTTACGATGGCCCTGGAGGAGGACCCCTCCGATATCTATCGCAGGTACAAACTTGCCCAGTTGCTTGGAGTGGAAACCGACGAGGGTTACCGTCACCTCTCTTTCGCCCTGGCAGAGCTTCTCGCGCTCTCGGATCGCGAGATCCAAGAGTTGGCGTTCGCCTACGAGTTGATGGGAAACGGCGCACTTCGATCGGCGGAGAGAAACGAACCCGCAAAAGCTCTGCGAGTATGCATGATCGCGGAGTCTCTCTTCGGGAAACACCCCGTGCTTTCCTATGCGAGGGCGCTTTCCTACTATTCGCTGCGAAATTCGGATGTGGCCCTTATCAGTGCTGAGGAGGCGCTGGCGATGGCTCCCGTAGCCGATGGGTTTGTCTTTAACCCCGGTTGGCTGAGGCAGGAGATTTACTTTCTGATTTCACGCATCAGGCAGGAAAGAAGCGAGCATGTCGCGGCAATTGAGGCCCTCAAGAGTGCAGTTGAGGAATCTCCCGACTCCCGGCAACTCGTTCATTCGCAGATGAGAACCGCTCTTGCCGCTGGAGCACCCCTGGTGGCGCTGGAATACGGCGCGAGGAGTCTGCGGTCCAATGGAGTGGACGCGCAGTGTCTTCTCGTGTGCGCCGAGGCCGCCGAAATGTATGGGGACTTTGCCAGTGCGGACAGGTGGCGTTCGCTCGCCGGCGGGATCTCGCACTCCTAACGCTTCACATCGAGGGAACCTGCCTTGCTGGAGGCCTCAGCGGCAGTGACGGTATCCCCCGTTTCTTTTGCTGCCATGGAAAGCAGAGCCCACCCTTCGGGGTTGGACGGGTCGATCCGGGTCGAAAGCTTCAGGTGAAGGAATGCCTCCTGGAACAAGAGGTCCCAATCTTCGTGCGTTCTGAGTGTTTTATCGAAAAGACCGCTTTTTTGAAGGCACTCCCTTTCATGCACTATGCACAGGATCGGAATGAAATTCATGGCCAGAAGAAGGTTGCCGTCGAAGGGCCGTGAAGGGATGAGACCCCCTTTTCGACCACGTACCGGCCGTTTTTCTTCTCCTGAATGGCCATGCAGGAACCGCTGTAGCTAACTGCGCAGCCGGTGTCGGCCAGATAGCTCACATGCGTTTCGAGATGGTCCGGATAGAAGATGTCGTCATCGTCAAGGTAGGCTATGTACTTGCCTCCCGCGATCCTGATCCCTGCGTTTCTTGCCGCTGAGCGTTCGCGGTTTTCCGGATAGTTTGAGATATCTGATTTTTCCCCCGGTGTCGAGGCGCGCGGCTACTCCCTCGGCTTCATCCGAGTCGCCGTCGTTTACCACGATGATTTCGAAATTCCGGTAGGTCTGATTCAAGATGCTTTGCAGGGCTTCGTCCAGCATTTCGGGTCTGTTGCGGGTCGGGACGATGACCGAAACCACAGGCCGGAAATCAGGGGGGGCTAGGGCAGACGGGTCGCGGCAATCGGGTGCTCGCCAGGCTTCCTTTGCCCTGTATGGACTCCGCGTGTCGAGAAGGATCCGGGAAAACCTGGCCGTGAAATCCTCGATTTCTTTCCGGTTCACTTCTCTGCTTCCCCTCTATCTCATAAGGCCTGATCTCTGCGGACGATTCTACTCATGCAAGACAAAAGCCAAACCGAGGCGTTTATCCCAGCCCAAGCCAAAACGCAAGCGAGCGGTTCAGGCGGATAATGACATCCTCGTCCAGGCGTCCAATTATTTACAGTTTCCCTCACAGTGTCTAATCAGCCTCCTGAGGTTTCCCGTTCTCCTCTGCCTCGCCCTCGGTTTTGCATTCGATGAGTTCTTCGTGGTATTCCACGCCGTAGATGAACAGCATGATCATCGCAAAGCTCAAGATGAGCGGGCCGTAGAGGATGCCTTTAAACCCGAAATACTGAACCCCGCCAAGGATTGCCAGGAAAATGTAGAAAGGCGACATCTTCGATTTGCCCTTCATCAGGAAGGGGCGCAGGAAATTGTCGATGATCCCGAGCAGTACGACCGACCAGACGGCGAGAAAAAGGGCCGATTTCATCTCGCCCAGGATGGCCAGGTAGATCGCTATGGGGACCCACACCAAGTAGGCGCCTACTATCGGAATGAGGGAGGCAAGAGCCATCATCGTTCCCCAGAAAAGTCCCGGAAACCCCAGGATCTGGAGGGCGACGCCTCCGACAAAACCCTGGCAGACGGCCGTCAAAAAAGTGCCAAGGAGCACCGACTTTGCCACGACCCCTATGCCGTCGATGATCCTGTCCTGCTGGTCGGCCCGGAGAGGGACGTAATAGCGGACGGCTCCCGCCATTTCCCTCCCGTCTCGCACCAGGTAGAAGGCAATGAAGATCATCATGAAAAAGTGGGCGACAAGGTCCACCATATTGCTGAGAGCTACGGCGACTTTGCCGAGCAAAAACTGGCCGAGACTCTTGCTTACGTTTAGCAAATCGTTTGCGATGGCCGCCTTTTTTACTTCAAGGAAGGGGAAGCGCTTGTTCAGTTTGGCCAGGTACAGGTTGATGCGCGGGTCCTGCGCCAGCTGGTTTAATTTGCCCGACTGCAGCCAGGTGTTGGTTTTGTTTACGGTCTGGAGCCCCTGGGTCACCAGAGTGGAGGTGAAGAAGAAAACGGGGATGACTATCACAAACGTTATGATGAGAACGATCACGAGGGCGGCGAGGTTCTTTTTGCCTTTGAACAACCTTTCAAGGTACATCTGGAGAGGATTGAAAAGGGAGGCGAGAATGATCGCAAGGATCAGCACATTAATGAATGGAGAAAGGATCTGGTAGGCGAGATAGAGCGAAAACGCCAGGACCGTCAGCAGAAAAATCCTGTAGCCTTTCGTTCTGGAGTTTCCGTTAGGTGCGAGGTCTTCTTTTGCCATTTCAAATCCTTCCCACGGGGATGTCTATTGGCCGGCAGGCATGTGTGTGGACAAAAAATACTCGGGTCTCGGGCCCGTGCGGGAGGAAGCCTCCGATGAGTCCATTTCCGGGTACACCATTTTTGCTACGATGCCCGGCGGCTCCACGAAGCGCTCGGGTTGAATCCATGGTCTGGAAAGCTCCATGAAGCGTGCCCAGATTTTCTCCGCTCCCTGTTCCCCGGCTGGGCCGGTTGGAGTGTTGTCGTCATGGCCCACCCAGACTACGGTCAGAAGGTTAGGGGTATAGCCCGCAAACCATGCCCCCCCGGTAGTTGTGCCTGTTTGCCCCGCGCAGTCGAAATCGACTCCGGCCTGTTTCACCCCCTGTGATGCGCCCCCCTGAACCGCCCCCTCCAGGATGTTGGTGATGAGAAAGGCCTTTGCCGCAGAGGTAACCGAAAAGTACCCCGAGTGGCGCCGATCGATGACTTTTCCACTCTGTTCGACGACCTTGTCGAGGCTGTGGACAAAGGGCATATTTCCTCCGCCGGCAAGAACGGCGTACGCTCTTGCCAGCTGCATCGGGGTAACGTCGAAGGTTCCCATCGCGAGCGAGGGCAGATCCCGGGGCGATGGTTTTATTCCCATGCTTTCGAGCATTCCGAGAATGGGGATTGGGCCGATTTGAGCGGCAAGGCTCAGGGTTGCGGCATTGAGCGACTGTTCGAGAGCCTCCCGGAAGGATACCTTCCCGTGGTAGATGGAGTCGGTGTTTTTCGGCGTCCAGGCTCCTCCCGAAGCTTCGTAGGGTATCGGAAGGTCCAAAAGCCAGTCAGAGAGCGTATAGCGGTCGAGCCCCGCGAGATAGAGGAAAGGCCGGATGGCGGCTCCGGCCGGGTAGTGACCGTCGAGCGCCCGGTCGAAGCTGTCCTTGTCATAGTCCCTGCCGCCTACCAGAGCCAAAATTTCTCCGGTGGTTGGCTGCAGGGCAACCAAAGCGGCCTGCAGAGGCTCTGCGGAGCTTTTCCCCCCCTCGGCGGGCTCATTTTCGATTTCGGCCATCCCCTCCCGGATCGCCTTTCGGGCGGCTGCCGCCATTTCGGGCTGAAGGGTCGTATAGATATTGAGGCCGGCCGAGGAGAGCTTTTGCGGATCGTAGAGAACCCGGGCCTGCATGCGGACATAGTCTACAAAATAGGGGGCGAGGTCTGCGGAATCCGACGCCGGGGCAAGCCGCAAGACTTCCACCAGGGCCGCGTTGTATTGGGCCGGTGAGATCATGCCAAGTGCGAGCATTCGCCCGAGAACCTCGTTTCTTCGCCTCATGGCGGCCGTGCGGTCTATGAGCGGCGAATAGTAGTTGGGTGCCTGTATCATTCCGGCGAGCAGGGCCGACTGGGCGAGGGTGAGGTCCTCGACGTTGCGTCCGAAGTAATAGAGGGCGGCTTCGCCAATCCCGTGGATGCTGACACTGCCTACGTGCCCCATATATATTTCGTTGAGATACATCTCCAGGATATCGTCTTTTTGGTACAGAGAATCCAGGATGAGGGACATGGAGGCTTCAATGAACTTTCTGCTGAAGGTGCGCTCGGGTTCGAGGAAGCAGTTCTTTACGAGTTGCTGAGTGATCGTTGAGCCGCCTTGAACGATGCGCCCCGCCCGCAGATCGGCGAACATCGCTCGCACTATGCCGCGCGGATCGATCCCCCCGTGCTGATAGAATCTGCAGTCCTCGATGGCGAGCACCGCGTTTATCATCTGCTGCGGGACCTGGTGGATGTTTATGAGAATCCTGCTCTTGCGTTTGGGGCCGTAGAGCCGCGCCAGTTCCACCGGCTCCAGCTTCAAAGACGGCAGTTCCCCGTTTGCGCCGTCAATATCGCTGATCGTGTTCCCGCTGAAGGTGAACCGAACGAGCCGGGATGGCATATGCATGCCGGGAAACTGAAAGGCTCTGAGATGTACGGTCAAAACGCTTCCCGAAGTCATGAACTGCCCGGCCAGTACCGGGGAAGTCGCGGCTTCGGTGTAACGGCGCTCTTCGAGCATCCGCCGCAGCCGGTCGAGCGAAAATGGTTGGCCGCGGTACAGCGGGACGGGCGAGGAAAAAACGATTGTCGGAACGCTCCACCGTCTCGAGGAAAAACGCTTCTCGATTCTGTTGTAGAGATAGTAGGAAAATCCGGCGGCGGAAAGAACACAAACGATGAGCAACAGGGACAGGCCCCACAGGAAATATCTCAGCCGCTTGCGTTTCTTGACGAAAAGCTCCATGCCGATTCCAGTGAACAGTGAGCGGTAAACAGTGAACGGAAGGAGATTTTCTCACTCATCACTGTTCACTGTTCACGCATCACTTTTTTCTATCAAATCTGACAACGCACTCGAGGTGAGGCGTGTGCGGGAAAAGATCCACCGGCTGCACCTGCCCCATATCGTAGGCGTCCAGAAGGAGGGCAGCGTCTCTGGCCAGGCTGGCGGGGTTGCACGATACGGCTATGATGCGCTCCGGGAGCGTCTCCAGCAGGCTCCCGACTACCTTGGGATGCATCCCCGCCCTTGGCGGATCCACGATGACGACATCCGGGCGTCCGCTCTCCGAGGCTTTCCCGATCACGTTCTTGAGATCGCCGCCCAAAAAGGTGCAGTTGCCGATATCGTTTATCAGGCAGTTCTCACGCGCATCGCGGACGGCTTCCTCCACGAGTTCGATGCCGATCACGTTTTTTACGCGCGAAGCGATATATAGCCCTATGCTTCCGGTTCCGCAATAGAGATCCCAGACCTTTTCGGAGCCATCGAATGCGGCAAGCCGCGCGATGGTCTCATAGAGTTCGAGGGCTGCCCGGGTGTTGGTTTGAAAAAAGGAATGAGCCGATATCCGAAACCGGAGCTCCCCCAGCTTTTCCTCGATATACCCGGGTCCGAAGAGCACCCGGCTCGAATCTCCGAGCGCGACCTGTGACTTCTTGTCGCTTATGGAGTGCAGGAAGGTTGTGATGCGGGGGAATCGCGATCGCAGGTGTTCGGCGAGCCGGTCGATGGTTGCCTCTGCCCGCGGGGTTCCGGAGGTGATGAGATGCAGGAGCATCTGGCCTGTGCTCTTGGCTTCCCGTATGACCAGAAAACGCCAGAAGCCCTCGTGCGTGCGGACGCGGTAGGCCGGCAGACCGCTTGTTTTGGCCCACTGCCTTACTTCCCGCAAAATACCGCTCGCATCGGGTGACTGGAGAAAGCAGGTATCGATATTGAGGACCTTGTCGAAAAGCCCCCTCACGTGAAGGCCCAGGCCGAAGAGGGATTGCTGCTCCACATCCTGCTCCAACTCTTCGGGTAAAAGCCAGCGCCTGTCGGAGAAGGTGAACTCCATTTTGTTTCTGTAGTGAAATACCTCCGGGGAGGCGATGATCGCCCCGGTCTCAATTTCTCCGGCCCGGGCTATGTGTTCGAGGCACTCGGCGATGTGGGCCTTTTTCCAGAAAAGTTGCTCCTCGTAGGCTATGTCCTGCCAGAAACACCCCCCGCAAACCCCGAAGTGGGGACAAACCGCAGGTCTGTATGCCGGTGACTGGGAAATCGTTTCGAGTACGCGCGCCTCGGCGTAATTTTTCTTCTTCTTGGCTATGCGCGCCTTTACCGTCTGGCCGGGAACGGCTCTATCGAGGAAAACCACAAATCCGTCCATCCTGGAGAGGGCCTTGCCGCCAAACGCAAGCTTATCGACCTGGAGCTCGATCTCGGCTCCCTTTGCTATTCTTTCCACCATCGCATCCCATCTTGGTCAAAATTAGTCTCCCATATTATCCGAAGCGGGGTAAAATGGAAACGAGTCGGCGCTCGATTCCGGTCCGGCCCCCCAAAAATTCCCCCGCGCCCCCAAAGGAGCCGCGCAGCGGCGTGGGGGGCAGGGGGCGATAGCCCCCGCTCTTTTTCTTTCACTCTTCACTCTTCGCTGATTTTGAGCTATTCTGTCTTTCACCCAAATTCTCTTCAAAGGAGCGCCCGGGACGTGATTGC